>NZ_JCACKR010000103.1:0-47919 GCF_059505485.1 Stenomitos rutilans | reverse complement strand
AGAACGTCAAACGCTCCCCGACTCGCTGGCGCACGCCCGACAGCTATGGTCATAGAGTGAAATCCTCTGGCATTACTAAAATTGCAAGCCCTCTATTCCGATCGATATCGTTCTAGAGAGTGAATGGATTCATATGTCTATACATAATAGGAGAAATCAGAATTTTTACAAACCTACATGTAAAGTCTCAGCAATCGTAAGCCCCACTTTTAATAGCTAAAACTACTTGACAAGTGAGCACGTTATGCCGTTGAACTGGCTGACTAACGACTTAAACCGAACCGCGATCGCTGCAATTCAGCCATATCCGATAGGCAATTATACGTGTTACGTACCTTAAAGTGAGCGAACGAGTCGAATCAAGACGCATTGACTCGAACGAATTGTAGAAATTCGATACAAGTTTAAATAAAGATTAATAATGACCTCATTTCCAGACCGTTTTATGGTCTTAAATTTCTAACAGTCTTGGAGCAAAGGCCGCTGCCGACATCCGTTAAAATGGAGGTCTTGGAAATGAAGATCTTAAGAAATAAAGATCTGCTGAGTCGTTATTGCTCAATAAGATTGCATACACCATGACTGCACAAACCACTGCTTCTGAAACAAGTGTTCTGCGTCAACGAGTAATCGGATCTCGCCGATTCAGTAACTATTGGTGGGCGGTGATTGTTTCTGTTGGAGCGTTAGGCTTTTTATTTGCTAGCATTTCAAGCTATCTCCACGTAAATCTGCTCCCGTTTTCTGATCCGACCCAACTGGTATTTATCCCCCAGGGAATTGCTATGGGCTTCTATGGGCTAGTCGGAACCCTTTTTAGCCTGTACTTGTGGCTGACCATTCTTTGGGATGTCGGTGGTGGCTATAACGAATTTGACAAAGCCAAAGGGCAGGCGAGCATTTTTCGCTGGGGTTTTCCTGGTAAGAACCGTAAGATTGAGCTGATTTACAAACTGGACGATGTACAAGCCGTCAAAGTGGATTTGAGGGAAGGTCTCAATCCCAAACGCACCCTTTCCTTACGGGTTAAAGGAAAGCGGGATGTACCGCTGACTCGTGTGGGGCAACCCCTATCTTTGTCTCAGTTGGAGAACGAAGGCGCAGAACTGGCTCGCTTTTTGAGTGTGCCGCTCGAAGGGCTTTAGGAAAAGGCTAAAGCTGAAGGCTAAGTGCTAGTCTTACTCTCGTGTCATAATGATTCGTTTTGGTTCAGATGGTGAATGGCTATGGTTAGGACTTTGCGACAATGGTTAGCGTTGGTAGTCGTGACGAGTGCTATCGTGTTGGGAGGATGTTTGCCCCAATCAGGTGAACAATCGTCTGCTGCCAATCCGTCACCGACGCAAACGGCATCTTCTCCCGTTGTGCAGGCAAGTAGCAGCCCACAAGCCTCTGACATTCCCCGGCTGGAAGGAAAGGCAACGGTGGCGATCGTCGTGAAAGGTGGCACGATTACCGCCGAATTGGATGGCACCAATGCGCCTGTCACTGCCGGAAATTTTGTAGATTTGGTGCAGCGTGGCGTCTACAACGGGTTGGTGTTCCACCGTGTCGTCCGCGAACCGCAGCCGTTTGTCGTGCAGGGTGGTGATCCACAGAGCAAAAACCCAAATTTTCCGCCAGAACAGTTGGGCACAGGTAGCTTTGTCAATCCGGCAACGGGACAGCCCCGCTACGTTCCTCTCGAAATTACACCTGTAGGCGCGAAAAGCCCTGTTTACCACCAGACTTTTGAAATGGCTGGGGTTTCAGCAAAGCCAAAGCTAACCCACAAGCGAGGTGCGCTGGCAATGGCACGATCGCAACCACCCGATTCCGCTTCATCACAGTTCTACATCACGCTGGCTGACGTAAATTTTCTGGATGGTAACTACGCGGTATTCGGCTATGTCACTCAGGGCATGGAAACGGTGGATAAAATTCAGCAGGGCGATCGCATTGAGTCGGCAAAGGTAGTGAAAGGTTTGGAGAATTTGAAGAAAGGCTAAAGGATGAAGGAAAGAAGGAAAGGATAGAGGCTCAAGTATCAAAGATAAAAGCAGTGGACAATGATTTAGCCTTTAGCCTTCATACTTCAGCCTTTCTGAATCTTTAGCCTTTCCACTTATGGATGTGGTCGTTACTGGAATCGGTCTAGTTTCAGCCCTGGGATCGCTGAGTCAAACCTGGAAGCGCTTACTGGCAGGTGAATCAGGGATACGTCAAGGTAAGCCGTTTGCAGCGTTGAGTGCATGTCCACTGGCACTCATTGATGAACAGCCATCTTCCCTAGCGCCCTTAACTCAGCAAGTCGTTGCAGCAGCACTTGAGGACGCTGGACTAAGGCCACCTCTACCGGATTGTGCGGTTGTTGTGGGGTCTAGTCGGAGTAATCAAGCAGAGTGGGAACGGTTAGCAAGCGCAAGGTTCTGTGAGCAGGCAAGAGGATGGGAGAAGCCACACCCCACACCCCACACCCTACACCCTACACCCTCCTCAAATTGGTTAGAGACGCTGCCCCATGCTGCCGCGATCGCCACTGCTCGTTATACCCAAACAAAGGCAACCGTGCAGGCACCGATGGCAGCCTGTGCAACTGGGTTATGGTCGATCGCCCAGGGTTTTGAGTTGGTTCGGACTGGACAGTATGAACGGGTACTGGTTGGTGCAATCGAAACTCCTATCACACCACTGACGCTAATCGGCTTCACTCAAATGGGTGCGCTAGCCAAAACAGGAGTCTACCCGTTCGATCGCTACCGCGAAGGGCTAGTCTTAGCGGAAGGCGGCGCAATCCTGGTATTGGAAGCATGCTACCTGGCAGCACAGCGGGGCGCAAAGGTCTATGGTCGCTTCTTGGGGACGGGGCTGACAGCCGATGCCTATCATGTCAGCGCACCAGCACCAGAAAGTCGAGCCGCGATCGCCGCTGTCAGACAGTGCTTACAGCGTTCAGGCTTGGATGCGGCTGAGGTTGATTACATTCACGCTCATGGGACGGCAACCGCCCTCAACGATCGCAACGAAGCGCATCTCATTCAAACGCTTTTTCCGCATAAAGTGCCTGTGAGTTCTACCAAAGGAGCGACTGGTCACGCGCTTGGGGCTTCGGGCGCGATCGGTGCGGCCTTCTGCCTCATGGCCTTAAAGCATCAACGGTTACCGCCCTGTGTTGGGCTAAGCCAGCCAGAATTTGCGCTCAATTTTGTGACACAACCGCTGCCCAGCAAGATTGACACAACGCTCTGTCTTAGCTTTGGGTTTGGTGGACAGAATGCGGCGATCGCGTTTGGGGTAGCTTAGAGGGCAGAGAGCATAAGGCAAAGGGTAGAAGCCGGGAGTCGGGTAGAAGAGAACGCGATACACTCAGACTATTGACTATGAAGCTGGTTTGCCATGACGCTGACTACCCAGATTCTTTCCCAAATGCCCGGAACCCCGCTGGATGAGCTGCGACGAGTGGATGCCCTTTGGCAGTCGCTGAGAGAGGGCACACAGCCAGTACCCACTGTCGTTCAAGAAAGGCGGGATGCGATCGACCTTGCATGGGATGTGGTCATTTGCGGTGGAACGCTGGGCATTTTGCTGGGGGCAGCTTTGGCACAACGGGGCTGGCGTGTAGCCTTGCTGGAACGTGGGGTGCTGCGGGGGCGTGATCAGGAGTGGAATATTTCGCGCCAAGAGTTGCAGGTATTCGTCGAACTGGCGCTGTTAAGTGAAGCGGAGTTAGCACAGACAATCGCCACCTCGTTCAACCCATCGCGTATTGCCTTTCGAGGTAGTCCGCCTGTGCAGGTTAGGGATGTGTTGAACATTGGCGTTGATCCAGTAGTACTGCTAGAAACGCTGAAGCAAAAATTCTTGACGCATGGCGGTCAGTTGTTTGAAAACACTCCCGTTGATGGGGCGATCGTTCACGCCAACGGGGTCACAGTTACAGCCGGGCAACACACCCTTAAAACGCGCCTCATGCTGGATGCGATGGGGCATTTTTCGCCGATCGTGCAGCAAGCGCGGCAGGGTAAGAAACCAGATGCGGTGTGTCTCGTCGTCGGCACCTGTGCGGAAGGCTTTTCTCACAATACCTCTGGCGATTTGATCGCTACCATTACCCCGATTCAAAAGCAGTGTCAGTATTTTTGGGAAGCCTTCCCTGCACGCGATGGACGCACCACCTATCTGTTTACCTACCTGGACGCGCATCCCGATCGACCCAGTTTGGAGACACTTTTTGACGACTACTTTCGCCTCCTACCCGACTATCAGCAGGTGTCCTTAGAGCAGCTTCAGTTTAAACGAGCGCTGTTTGGCTTCTTTCCCTGCTATCGTCAAAGCCCCCTCAAACCCAGGTGGGACTATATTCTACCCATCGGCGACAGTAGTGGTAGCCAGTCTCCCCTCAGTTTTGGCGGGTTTGGTGCCATGATCCGCCATCTATCAAGACTCACCAGTGGCATTCATGCAGCTCTGGAAAGCGATACCCTGAAGCGGGACGCTTTGTCGCGACTGCATCCCTACCAGCCCAACCTGTCGGTTACGTGGCTGTTTCAGCGATCGATGAGCGTTGGCATTAACCAGACGATCAACCCTAATCAAATCAACGAACTGCTGGCGATCGTGTTTCAGGCGATGGAAACTCTGGGTGATCCCGTAATCAAGCCTTTTTTGCAAGATGTCGTGCAGTTTTCTGCCCTCTTTCAAACGCTGGCGCAAACAACGCTCACTCAGCCGACGATCGCTCTAAAAATCGTGCCGCAAGTAGGATTGCCAACGCTGATTGACTGGCTGTTTCACTACATTGCCCTCGCCGCCTACGCTGCCCTTTATCCACTCGCACGCTCCTTAGAACCCTGGATGAAAACCCTTCCCCCAGTCCCTCGCTATTACTGCGATCGCTGGCGTGAAGCGCTGAAGTACGGATCGGGTAGGGACTACGGGAAAGATGAAGGATGAAAGTTTTGAGTTGAATTAGCAGTCAGCCTCTAGCCTTTTGCCCTTTATCCTCTCCCTATGCCGTTTCCTCTCGCACGACAGCTATTTCACCGCGAAGTCCAGCAACCAGATGAGCAGATTGATCTGGAACGGGCGGCACTCTACCTGGCGCAAGAAGATTATCCAGCGCTAGACGTGGAGGAATACCTGAAGGTGCTGGACAACATGGCAACAGACGTGGAAGGACGATCGCCCAACGAATCCTATCCATTGAAAAAGATGCAAGCGATTAATCGCTATCTCTACGACGAATTGGAGTTTGTAGGCAACACGACCGATTACTACGATCCGCGCAATAGTTTTCTCAATGAAGTCATTGATCGTCGCACGGGGATTCCCATTACGCTGTCACTGGTCTATCTTTCGATCACACGTCGCATTGGACTCCCGATGGTGGGCATTAATATGCCAGGACATTTCTTGATCCGTCCGGTCATTGAGGATGCCGAAATTTGCGTCGATGCTTTCCATCAAGGCGAAATTCTCTTTCCACAGGATTGCGAAGAACGGTTGGCTCAAGTATATGGACATCCAGTAGCCCTGAACCCCGCCTTTCTGCAACCTGTCACGACCCGCCAATACCTGTCACGCATGCTGACCAATTTAAAGGTCGTTTACATCGATCGAGGCGATTTCCAACATGCACTGGCGGCGATCGATCGGCTCTTGCTCCTTTTTCCCAATGCACCCACTGAACTGCGCGATCGGGGACTGGTTTACTACCGCACCGATCGCCCAACCGAGGCACAGCAAGATTTGACTGCTTACCTCGCCCTTGAACCAGCCGCCCCCGATGCTTCGAGTATCCAAAAACTCTTAAAAGCACTTAGAGAAAAGACTCCCTGAACCGCTATAGCCCACTCCTTAATCCCTCCGCCCTCTCAATTACTGCCCCGGCACCTTTGCCACACCACCTCGACACTGTTGTGACCAATTGGGTGCCCGTACACCTTTTGCCTGAAGGGTTTGTAATCGACTGCGGTAGGAAACCAGTTGCGCCCGGTAGCTGGCTTGGCTTACAGGCGTAGCGGTGATCGCGGTATTCACCAATCGAATGGCTTGCTGCCAATTTTGCGTACAGGTGGCTTGCTGTAAAGCCGTATCCAACGTACCTTGCCCTGGCTGAGGCTGAGCAGGTGAAGCTTGGCTTGTACCTGATGCAGCAGTGGTAGTCGTCCCAGTGCGGGGTGTAGTAGATTGAGGTTGCAGTGGCGCTGCGCTATTTGCAGGCGTACCTGTAGCAGGCTGAGTCGTTGAGGGAGCGGTGCCGCCTCCCTCAATCAATTGAGGAGGATACACAGTAGTGTTGGGGCCAACCTGTGTTCCAGTCACGCCTGAAGAGGACGGTTGGCTGATGGGTGGTGCGACCTGTCTTGTTCCGGTAGAACGACCGTTGACAAACGTTTGCTCAGCTCCCGGAACCTTTGTTGACAACGGCAGACTTGGCCCGATCGCTTGACCATCAGAGGCTTGCCCCGCAGTACCAGATGTCCCAGTCGTTGGTTGAGTTACACCAGACGTTTGGGAGTCTACACCTACAGACTGCCCGCCAACCCCGGACGTTTGTCCTCCAACCCCGGACGTTTGTCCTCCGACACCCGCAGACTGCCCTCCAACACCAGTAGACTGCCCTCCGACCCCTTGAGATTGCGAACTCACGCCAGACGTTTGTGAACCCACGCCCACAGATTGCCCGCCAACTCCCGCAGATTGCCCGCCAACCCCCACAGATTGTCCTCCAACTCCCGCAGATTGCCCGCCAACTCCAGAGGACTGTCCACCCACACCGGGAGTTTGTAGCTCTGTGCCAGGAGTTTGTAGACCGACGCCAGGAGTTTGCAAATTTGTACCGGGTGTCTGCAAATTCGTACCAGGGGTTTGTAAGCCTGCACCAGGCGTTTGTATACCTGCACCAGGCGTCTGCAAATTCGTACCAGGGGTTGAAAAATCCGATGACTGAGTTGTTCCGGTCGCCTGTCCCGTTGTTGTGGCCTGAGCAATCGTGGTAATAGCTTCAACCGTGATCGGCTCTGTTTGGGTGGCTGTCACTGATCGCGCTTGCAGGGCTAATTGGCTGAACCCCTTACCAGGCAGCATAAACGGCACGAAAGCCACCGACAAGAACGCGGTCAGGCGTAGGATAGACATAGGAAACTCCGCTTGTCTGAAACAAATACCAAAGTCATGGTACTAAAGTCATGATTAACGGTCGAGTTTAGAAGTCCCTGGATGTAAAAGCCTCTATAAAAAGAAAGAGTTTGACGATGCAGTCGAAGCCCGATCGCCCATAGGTCGCACCACATCCTCTAAACTAAACGAGGCGATCGACCCACATGCGAACACAAACCACACCGCAGGCAAGTCATCCCTCCCAACATCAATTCAACCCCTGTTAGCCTTCACGTGCCATGAGTCGGACAAAAACCTGGGAACAAATCGGTCTTTTCGCGCTGCTGGGCTGCTTGCTCAGTTGGTTGATCAGTTGCAGTACGGGCACACCGATCGCTGGCAATAGTGGACAAACGGCATCTAGCAAGCAAGAAGTCGAATTCTGGACAATGCAGCTCCAGCCTGACTTCACTGACTATTTCAACAAGCTCATTGCTCAGTTTGAACAGGAAAATCCGACGGTGAAGATCCGATGGGTGGACGTGCCCTGGGCAGACATGCAGCGCAAAATTCTCACTGCGGTCTCTGCCAAAACTGCGCCAGATGTCGTGAACTTGAACCCAGATTTTGCTTCCCAACTGGCACAGCGGAATGCCTGGATGCTTCTGGATGGCACGGTTTCCCATGAAGCACAGCAGCAGTACCTCCCCAACATCTGGAAAGCCAGCACGTTGGATGAGAAAAGCTTTGGCATTCCCTGGTATCTCACGACGCGCGTGGCGATTTACAACACCGCCATTTTGAAGCTAGCGGGGGTTAGCAAACCGCCTGCAACCTATGCAGAGTTGGCTGCGATCGCCAAACAAATCAAAGACAAAACGGGAAAATATGCCTTCTTCGTTACCGTTGTCCCCGAGGACTCTGGCGAGGTGCTGGAATCGTTTGTGCAGATGGGTGTGGATTTAGTCGATGCTCAGGGCAAAGCGGCGTTTAATTCACCCAAGGGTAAAGCAGCGTTCCAGTATTGGGTTGACCTGTACAAAAACGGTTTGATGCCCAAGGAAGCGCTTACCGAAGGCCATCGTCACGCGATCGACCTCTACCAGCAAGGGCAAACCGCGATTCTGGCATCCGGTGCCGAATTTCTGAATACCATTGCCAAGAACGCACCGACGATCGCCAAAGCTTCGGCCTCTGCGCCTCAACTGACGGGTGAAACGGGCAAGAAGAACGTGGCCGTCATGAATGTGGTCATTCCCAAAGATACCGACGTTCCCGAAGCCGCACTGAAGTTTGCCCTTTTTGTCACCAACGATGCGAACCAACTTTCGTTTGCTAAAGCCGCCAATGTGCTGCCCTCCACCGTCAAAGCCTTACAGGACAGCTATTTTCAAACTGCGCCTGCGGATGCCACACCCGTAGACAAAGCCCGCATTATCAGCGCCCAACAGTTAAAAGATGCTGAAGTGCTCATTCCAGCGATGAAGGACGTAAAGCAACTGCAAAAAGTGATCTACGATAACCTGCAAGCCGCGATGCTGGGGCAGAAAACGGTGGATCAGGCGATCGCTGAAGCCGCCGATCAATGGAATCAGCGCGCCTAACCTTTAATCCTTAAACTCTTTTATTCTGGAAACTGAAAAAGGATCTTTAAGCAACACGATGGCAAAGCATACTCAGGCACACATTACACGCACGATCGAAGCAAACAAGCCGAACGCCTTCAAAACACGCACGAAGGAGCAGATGCATTACTACATGGGTGCCAAGCTCATCGAAATTGGCGTGGAACCGAAGTCGGTCATCTATCGCTGGTCGATGGAACCCAAGGGCAGCAACGAAGTGTGGACGTACAGCGCTTACTGGGGCGACTCCAAAGATAAACTGCTTCAAGAAGAAGGCAAGGGTTAGAAATAATCCGGTTCAAGATAGAGTGCGATCGCTTCCTGAATATTTGTGAGCGCATCTTCAATATCTTCCCCTTCACTGATGCAACCGGGCAGTGAGGGAACATGGAGTGTGTAACCGCCTTCTTCGCTTGGCTCCAGGATAACTCTTAGCTTCATCGTTCTCAAAAGTGTTGTGGGATGCAGCCGTTCAAATTGTAACGAACCTTAGATGTTCAAGGCATCAACCGCTATGGGGCTGCATGACGATGCCACCGAAGCGAGCTTCATCAGCCCAGCACGTAACTCCTTCGATATAGCAAAGATGACTGGGGTAGTCTTCTTGCGTGTCAGCGATAACTGCGCCAAACCCGCCGCTCATAGAGACATTGAAGAAGCTAAGCTGTTGCCCTTGAGCGTCACAGGCTTTTTCGTAACAAGCATGGCAAACCGCTTGCGGATACCGCTCTTGATGCTGCACGGGAGCGGAACAAATTGGGCAGGCATGAAATGATGGGTTAGTCATAGCGCGTGGCGATCGCTATAAGGTAGGACAGGCAACAACCCTCAAGATCATAGCAAGTTCGCCCTTTTGACCCTGGTAATACCGGGCAATGAACACAGAACAAAGCTGTAAAGGGCGATCGGGGCTGAACCAGATATCGCCTCAAAAAAATTGCCTATTGTTCCTGATGACCTCGACGTAACCAGAAGAAAGGAGTGGTAGATGCACCCTGATCAAATCCCTGGCTTCATGTCGGGGATTTTTTTGTTTCTAACCGTCGGCAGCCGTTTGAGAATCGATTCGTTCCGCTAAATTCATACGATTCTTCCTGATGACCTCGGCATAACCAGAAGAAAGGAGTGGTAGATGCACCCTGATCAATCCCTGGCTTCCCGCTGGGGATTTTTTATTACTGGCAGTCATCTTGTCAGCAGTCAGTAGCAATTTTAGACATAGCTATTGCTTGTTTCCGCAATCATGCCTCAAAGCTTGCTAGACCTTGTGGATGGATAACTGTAATACTCGATGTGATTGCAAAATCGCTTGAGTTAAAGGTCAAAAGATGGGTAATTCCATGTGCAAGCATCGTGGCAATAAGACGAACATCATGAGTTCGTTTGCCAATCACTTTACTATTTGTGACCAGGTTCAACCAGGTTGGAAAAATCTGCGATGTTTCCTCTAGCAACGGAAAGCGATCAAGCAGTTGATCGATCGTGTTTCTTACTTGTTCTACAGTCCATCCCAAGCCATTAACATCAACTGGGCGTGTAGCAACAACCCAAAATTCAACAAGCACTTGCGCTGTAAGCAAACATTCATCTTCCTGCGCCAATAAGCGAGAGATAGCATCAGTTGCAAGGCGATGTTGTACATCAGAAGCATTGCAGAAACGCATTACAACATTCGTATCAAGCAAATATCGAGTCATTCTTCGTAAATGCTGTCGCGGTCAAAGGCTTCGTCAGGCAAGCTCGGACTACCTTTAGGAAGCTGTAGAACCCATCCACGAAAGTCCCTTGCCCTTTCAGCAGGTGTGGCTCTTTGCCAAAACGGAACAGATGTCGCGGCTTGTTCAGATTGAGACTCAATAAATGCAACAAAATCAGCAACCTTTTTGAGTTGATCGTCGTTGAGTGTATCCAGTTCCTTCTTAAGGTCTTCTCGCAGCATAACTTGCAGTTTTGCGAAATAAAGATTTTTCTGTAGTGCCAATTAGATTACTTACTTGATTTCCAAAACATGATCAACTACTTAACGCATATCACTAGAAGAGAGGTGGCTTCAACAGTCAACCGTGAAAATTACGGCTCGATCCTCTGCTGATGCCTTTTCGTACAGTTGTCTTACCGCTTGAAACCACTCCCACGTATATTCAAAATCACGGTTGCTTAATGTCCCGTAATCGTCTTGTGGAATAGCAAGATACTGTTCTCGAAGCCAAAGTTCAGTAATCTGACTAAGCGCAAATGCAACATCTTTTACCTGCACCGCAGAAGTAAAGGAAACAGTGTAATCCTCTCCGTCATAAAGTTGTTCGCCACCACAGATGCAGTGATTGAGTGGATATTGACCACTTTCGTAGAGCAAACTCCCGTCTGTTAGACAACGATGAATTGCATTCCAAGCTTTATCAGATTCAGCAAGGTATTTTTCGTCCCATTCTCCTTCAATTGATTCAATGACTAACATCAGTCCATCGTCGTTTGCAGCTTCAAGTACAGCCTGAACCTGAGCATTTGACAGTGCAAAATGGATTCCTCGACCTGTCATGTAAACTCATGGACTTGACAACAACATGCCTATAATGCCCAACGCTCACCCCTAAAGTACTGTTACAAACAACAACCTGAACTACATACTAAATTATTTCTCAAAAATACCTAAGCGATCGCCCGATCGCCCATCGCCGCTAAAATCCCTTCAAACAATCGTATGCCATCTGTTCCACCTAACATTGAATCAGCAGCGCGTTCGGGGTGTGGCATCATGCCTAAGACATTGCCTTCGCGGTTGCAAATGCCTGCGATGTTGTTGAGTGAACCATTGGGATTGCTGGCATCATCTACATCTCCTGCATGGGTGGCGTAGCGGAACACAATTTGACCGTTTGCTTCCAGATCTGCCAGTGTGTCGGCATCGGCATAGTAATTGCCTTCACCATGCGCGATCGGCAAGGTAATGACAGTTTCCTTTTGATAGTGTTGCGTCCAGGGTAGATCGGTGCGTTCGACGCGGAGGGGCACGCGATCGCAGATGAAGTGTAGATCTCGGTTTCGCACCAGCGCACCTGGTAGTAAGCCTGCTTCCGTTAACACCTGGAAGCCGTTGCAAATGCCCAGAACGAGCTTTCCCTGTTCGGCATGTTTGATGGTTGCTTGCATGGCGGGTGAGAAGCGGGCGATCGCGCCACAGCGAAGGTAATCTCCGTAGCTAAAACCACCTGGTACGACAATCACATCCAGATCAGCCAGATCGCTTTCCTCATGCCAGACCATGCGTGTGGGCTGCTGCAACAGCGATTGCGTGACATATGCCACGTCGAGATCGCAATTGGAACCAGGGAAGACAATGACACCAAATTTAACCATGACGTTCTACTGCGAATCTAACGGAATGCCTGCTTGCTGAAACACTTGCTCTGCGGTGAATGCTAACCCCTCAAAAAGCGGATCTGTGAGTAGTGTATCGCCGATGTAGGTTTGAGGTGGCGCATCGGGGTAGAAAACAGTAACGCTTCTGGTGCTATCAACCACCCACACTCGCAGCACGTTAGCATCCAGGTACGCTCTCGCTTTTGCGGCTAATTGACCAAAGGTTTGACCGGGCGAAATGATTTCGATCGCGAGGTCAGGAGGTACGGAACACGCCCCATCTTCAGCCCAATCCGCAAGCAGTCGTTCATTAGAAATGTATAGAAGATCAGGTGTAGGCACCCAGCTTTGCCCGTTACGAGTTAACGTAATTGCCAGTTCTGGGCACACTTCGCCGCGTCCATTGCTCCATCCGTCGATCAGATAGATAAAGATACGGGTTAACTTGGAGTGTTTTTTTTTGGAGACATCTTAGGAACTGCCTGACCATCCACTAACTCATAAGTCAGATCATTTTCATCTGGCGAGAGAGCTAAAAATTCCTCAAGCGACAGTAACCCTTTTGCGTGAACAACCATAGTGCGTGAACCGTTACGTTAGTTCTCATTTTAGAGGGATTCTGCTTGATGCAAGATCAGCCAGTTGCCATCGGGGTCGTAAGCATAAATTTCTCTACCATGAGAGGCAGTGATGATGTCGCCAGAGGGCGGGTAGCCGAGTTGAGCAAGGTGGGCGATCGCCGCCTCTAGATTCTCCACTTCTAAACACAAACTCAGGCCAGTGAGAGAGTGGGGAGTGGGGAGTGGGGAGTGGGGAGTGGCTTTGGGGTGAAAGATGCCGAGTTTTAATCCAGAGAGATGGAATTCAGCATAAATATTTGGGCGTAGCACAGCGGGTTGCAGATTCAAAAGCTGACTGTAGAACTGAGTGAGGGATGCAAAGTGAGGCGTTGCTAGTGTCAGCAGAGCGGTAGTGCAGTGTAGTGGCATCATCGCACCAGGCGAAAGATAGTGCTTGGGCCACCATACGAATCATCGAAATCCGTATCAGATTCCCAAGCAAAGAGTGCTCTGGATGAAGAGTTAGACAATACACGGTGGCAACCGTTATCCAGCCCCACGCCAATGTGTGCTTCGCCAAAGGCAACGACGAGATCCCCTGCTTTTGCGTCTGCGGGTGAAATTTCTTTGCCGCGTCCGTTTTGCAATGCTTCAAACAACGACGGCACATAGTTGGGGTTGTCTCCCAAAGGTGCGATACCCGCTTTGCTGAGAACGCGGTTCAATGACCAGGCGCAGGCATTGTTGCCACCATCGGGGCCATCGGTGGTACACATGTCTCGCAAGCTTTGGGCAGCGGTCAGAATCGCAGCATTCAAATCGGCTGTTGTTGTGGTATGGCTGTTGGCAATCACTTCCTGAAAGTAAACGCCTGCTGTTTGAGGCCCAATCACCCCTTGATACGCACCTGTATTGTTCAAGCGATGTTTGTCTTTGAACGCACTCACGCCCGCGATCGACAGATCGAAGCCTTGCTGATGACATAGTTGGATGAAAGCAGTCAAGGTTGCTGGCCCAATAGCACCCGGTTTGCCCAACTTCATCAATTGCTTGAGTTGATTCACCTGCTCAACGGGCAAGTTTTTCAGAATGGCAAATGCATAGCTTTCCTCGATCGAAAGCTGAGTCGGATCAATGTTTTCGATCGCAAGAGCTGTAACCATACCTTCACCTGTAAGCTGTAACTGAGACGGCACATGCACTAAAGCATTCGTTCAGTGCTGAGTGCTCTATGACCATAACGCCATCACTCAAGGCACATAAATAACCTTACAGAAAAATTAACGTGCACTTGTCCGATGGTTGCCTGGAGTTGCAATCTTATGCCAATTCAAACAGTCACGGTGGCAGATCTTGGCTCCGAACCGATCCCCCTCAGTCCCCCTTATCAAGGGAGAGGCCGAAGGCAGGGGGATCTCATGTGTCGCATTCACAAATCAAATGGGTATTAGCCACCCAACTATAGCGAACGTATTTTATGCCTGAAGGCCCCGAAATTAAACAAGCCGCCGATACCATTGCGCGGGCGATCGTTCAAAAGCCACTGCTCCACATTGCGTTTGCATTCGAGCGTTTGCAGCCTTATGAAGAGATTTTGGTGAAGGAGCAGATCTGGGCAGTGCAAGCAAAAGGCAAAGCGCTCTTGATTCGCTTTCACAATCAGCTCAATATCTACAGTCACAATCAGCTTTACGGAAAGTGGTATATCCAAAAGGCCAATGTCTATCCAGCGACAAACCGCCAACTGCGGCTGGCAATCCACACGCAAACGCAAGCAGCTCTGCTGTACAGCGCGTCAGACATTGATGTCATCACGGATGAGCAAATTTTGACCCATCCGTTCCTTAGTCGTTTGGGGCCAGATGTGCTGGATGACGCAACGAGCGTAGAGCAGGTGCAAACTCGCTTTGTAGACAAACGTTTTTATCGTCGTGGGTTAATTAGTCTGCTGCTGGATCAAGGGTTTTTGTGCGGTTTGGGCAACTATCTGCGTAGCGAGGTGTTGTTTGTTGCCAAAGTGAACCCGGCATTGCGCCCGATCGATTGCACCGCTGATCAGATTCTCAGACTGGCAGAAGGCGCGATCGCGGTGAGCCGCCAATCCTACCGCACCAAAGGCATCACCAATGACCTGGAGATTGTCGCTCAACTCAAACAACAGGGACAGACACGCCAACAATACCGCTTCTACGTCTTCAACCGCGATGGCAGACCTTGCTACATCTGCGGCACTACTATTTTGAAAGAGATTGCAGGTGGTCGTCGTCTCTATTACTGTCCCCATTGCCAACAGAGTTAAATGGAATGAATGCCCGTTCAACACTTTCATTGCTTTAACCGTTCATGACTCTGTTTAATGCAACTCGCTTTCAGACGGTATGGCAGCGTCTTGGTTGTGAAGATGATAGCGCAGAGCTTTTCGCCCAACTGTTGGAGGCGTATCGGCAACCCCATCGCGCTTATCATACGGTGGCTCATATTGAAGCCTGCCTGCACCAGTTAAATGTTGCGGCAACGGAGGCAGAGCGATTTACCGAGGTGGAAGTAGCACTATGGTTCCATGATGCGGTTTATGATCTCCAGGCAACCGATAACGAAGCCCAAAGTGCGCTGTGGGCCAGCCAAGCATTACAGCAAAGTGGAGTGAGTGCTGTGGTTTGCGATCGAATCACCGCAATGATTCTGGCGACAACGCACGATCGCTCACCAGCGACCCATGACGGCGCGTTGTTGCTCGATATTGATCTATCGATTCTGGGACAAGCACCGAAAGCGTTTGCCGTGTATGAACAACACATTCGTACTGAATATCATTGGGTGACAGAAGAGGGCTATCGTGCTGGACGATCAGCAGTGCTGGAACGATTTTTGGCACGATCGACCATCTACTACACGCCGTTTTTTCGAGAGCGGTTAGAAGCACAGGCACGGTGGAACCTGGAACAGTCGATCGCAGCCCTGCATGGGCAGCAGTCTTAGGCTCGTGCATGAGATAACCTGTTGATTCAGGTTTTGTAAGGACATAGCATTGCCGTGCCCTTACGTCGTTGTTGCGTAGATACTATTGATCGAATCGATCGAGGATGGCATAAGGCATTGCCTCTAGCGAAGCTCGATCGCAAGCTCTATCAACCCGATACAGACAAGTGCAGCGTGAGAGCTTTAACTAGCAACAGCAGTTTTGGTGCGGGTAGGGCGCTTGCGATCGGACTTTTTCTTCAAACCAACCGAGCGGGCTTCGTTACTATCGGAACCAAACTGTCCACGTACCACTTCTTTCATGGCAATAACAGCGTTGTGGAATTCCCATTCTGCCTGACGAGCCGCATCAGCGGCAGCTTTATAGAGCGCTTGCTTTTCGGTTTCAAGCTGCTGTTGAGCAATCATGTTTTGAAAGGCGGATTGTAGCGCTTCGGTAGTGGCTTCAGGGCGAGTGGTTTTGTAAGCGGGAATTGTGCCAATACCGTTGAAGGCATCAACGTCTTGATTGATGAGTTGAGGCGATAAACGACGATTGGGAATTTGAATAGGCATGGTGAACCAGAGGGTAGAGGATGACACCTTTAATGTGCCCACTCAAAGAAAAAATCACACGTCACAAGTTCAAGGGCTATTCATTCCAGGAGTAGAGTCCATTTGGCAACGGATTGAACAACAGATGAAGCGGATAAATGGTCTGCTAGCAGTAGAAAACGCATCTGTTTCATCCGTTGTTATCTGCTGCCAAACAAAATGAAGTCGCCCTGCACAAGGTTCAACGTCTAGTGGACAATGCTGATGGTTAAATGTCGAATACGTTTTAAGTAAAAGCAACTATAGTGTTGTCTGGTCATGCAATACCAATGCTGTCACTGACGTTAGCGTGCGATCGCGCGACAGCACCATCGTTGCAAGCCACAGTCAGTAATATCCGCAGTCACTATACGACGGTTGTCAACCGCATAAAGATGTGCGCTGAATGCAATACTAATGTGGTCGTTTGCATTCAGTAATGCCCGCAGTGCAAATACACCTTTGATGGACTGCATTGAGATTGTGGGTAGCAACCATTGCTATGTGAGTGCATGTTGAAGTAATGAATCATTAGACAACAGCGTTGTAAAGAGCGATCCTAGCTATGCATTTAGCCGACGTTCGATCGCGGCAAACAATGCCTCGAACTCATCCTGACTATGAAGATCAGGCATGAGCGTATTCATGTTTTTGAAGATGCCCGTCAGTTCGGCAATGGTGTTGCGGATGTCTGTATATTGATCGATTTCGTCACGAAAGCCTTGTAGGTTTGCAGATCCAACGCCTTTCATTGCTTCATCGAGTGCGTTGATTTCGTCTTCCCAATGCTTGATGTATTTGATGCGCTGGGTTGGTTTGTAGATGTCTGCATCGGAGAGGACGATGGGAAAAATGCGATCGTAAAACTGATGATTTTTTGCCACCTGCACCAGCTCAAACATGCAGTTGGGAGATTTCAAATATTTATCGCTGACGACTGCAATCACACATTTACCGCGACCGATGCGCTCCATAAATGCTTGAATTAGCCCTTTGTACTCCAAGTCTCGCTTGTCACGAATGATGGTGATACCTTTTGCCTGAAACGCTTCATCCAGTCGGTTGACAAATGCCTCGCGTTCATCACCCCAGGCGTAGGAGATAAAGACTTCTTTTTCTGGCTCTGGTTGCGATCGCAGGTTAATCCTTGTTGCTCCTGGATCACGTCGTCTTTGCTGCCGTTCCTGTACCGATTCGATGCCATCTAGCAAGGATTGGACGCTGATACGTTCCTTGAGTCCGGTGGGAATGAAGCTGGTTTCGCCCAATTCCTCCAGGGTGAGCAAGTGCTGATAGTCGATCGGTTCAATGCCTGGATGAGTGGGTAAGGGAATTTTCTCGTCAACGTCCAAACCAGGAATAGTTTGATGGATGGCGGCGAACTGGGCGCGAATAACGGTGAGAAAGCGGCGATGACCGTGGTTAGTACCTATGATGCGGATAAAGATTTTCTTGTCTTCGCGGTCGGCTTTAATCAACGCAACGTTTCCTTCGTAGGCCAGCACGACTCCGTTGCGCCAGTAGGTATGCTGGTGAATCTTGTCGTTCATGCGGACGATGAAGCGCGAGATGATGCTGGTGGGCAACACCTTGTAGTGATATTCAAATGGCAATGCGTCTCGCCAGTCGCCTGTGTAGGGTTCTTCCTTCGTCAACAGATCGGGCAGCAAAAACTTCTGGTCGTGAAAGCCTTCGAGGTCAAAGCAGAGTTCAAACTTTCGCATCATGTCGATGATGAACAGATGCTTGCTGCGGGGATAGCGACTTTGATCGAGGATGCGGGTGAGGTGATTGCGTTCTAGAATGCCCCGATGCTCGGTGATGAGTGGGTTGTCGTTGAGGATGCGATACACGCCGTTTGTTACCCACTGCGGATTAAGAACGTTGGTATCTTCTAACCGATCGTCGCCATAAAAGTTGAGCACAATGCCGAGGTCGTGTAGGAAGCTAACGAGCGTAGTTTGGCTCAAGTCGTCGGTGATGCCTTGTGCGTTGCAGAGCTGCTGATACTCGGTGTAGGGAATGTAATCGTGCTCGATCGCTTCGAGCTGTTGCTTGAGCGTAAACCAGGAGAGGGGCAGCGGGTCGTAGATGTGTTCGAGCTTGTCCACTTCTTGCGTAATGAGCGATCGCAGGTCATCAATACCCTGATCCGTTTCGCAAGAGGTTTCCACAATCGCTTTGATCTGCGGATACTTGGTTTGCAAGCCACGTCTATCAATATCCAGCGGCTGTTGATCGACCTGATTGCCCACAATAATGATGGGCGAATCGCCGCCAAAGCTTTGGATGATCTTGAGCCAGTATTCCAGTCGGTTCTCGTCTTCATCCTGACGGGCGTTGAGTACCAGCAGGTAGAGACTGCGCTTGGTGAGAAAGAACTGATGGGTCGCGTGCATGATCTCCTGCCCACCAAAATCCCACACGTTGAGGCGAATGGTCTGCTCTTTGACTGGAATCTGCCAGGGCTGAATCTGAATGCCCTCCGTTTTACGCTCGTGTTGGTTGAAGACTCCCTCGATCAAACGCTTTACCAAAGACGTTTTACCAACATTGCTCTGCCCAACCACCAATAGTTTGGCTTCGTTGAGCGGCTTCTTCTGTTCCTTCTGAAGTTGAAAATAATAGCTGAAAATACTGGCAGGATACCAATCATCACCTAAAATTTCTGGCGGAATCGGCAATGCATTGTCTCGTAAATCTAACTGTAGAAGCTTCTTGAGCTGTATAAGTTCTGGCGATAGCGCTGTCAAGCGGTTACGACTAAGAATAAGCTTTGTGAGGCTGGTAAGTTGCCCAATCTCGCTTGGTAGCGCTATCAATTGATTGCTGTCGAGTTCAAGTGTAAGGAGGCTGGTAAGTTGCCCAATCTCGCTTGGCAGTGTCGTTAATTGATTGCTATTGAGATGAAGCGTGTGGAGTTTAGTAAGTTTACCGATCTCATGTGGTATTGCCGTTAATTGGTTATCACTAAGGATAAGCGTAATGAGATTGATAAGCCGCCCAATCTCGCTTGGCAACGCCGTTAATTGATTGCTGTAAAGATCAAGCCTATTGAGGCTGGTGAGTTGACCGATCTCAGGAGGTAATGTTGTCAATTGATTACCGTTGAGATCAAGCCTACTGAGACTGGTGAGTTGACCGATCTCAGGAGGTAATACTATCAACTGATTGAAGCTGAACTGAAGCGTATTAAGATTCGTAAGTTGAAAGATCTCAGATGGTACTGTTGTCAGGTGATTGAAGCGGAGAAAAAGTGTGCCCAGATTGGTAAGTTCACCGATCTCTGGCGGCAGTGTTGTCAAACTTTTTCCAGAAAGATCAAGTTCGGTTGCTCCTTCTCTAGCCGCTTGTTTGATGATTTGCAGCAGTTCTTCGTCTGTCATGGGCAAACCTCACGGGTTGAGCGATTTGGCGATCGACGTTGATCAATACTTTACCTGCTGTCGGTGTGAGGTGTGGGATGAGGGATGGGGGATGAGGGGCGATCGGGAATAGGAAGCACCCTGAAATTTGATCGTTCTCCTTCAAGCGATCGTCTGACATCAGGGCTTTAAAGCCCCCAGAATTGGGGGTTGGGGGCAAAGGCGTAAGTCCTGTCCATCACTTATATGCCAATGTCCGAAGCGATTCAGCCTCCTAATCCCCTAACTTTGGGGGACTTTGAACTGATCAGAGTACTCTAGAGACACGATCGCCCTGACTCGACTGATAACGTCCGAAGTTACTCAGCCCCCTAATCCCCCAGAATTGGGGGATTAGGGGGCTGATCAGGGCACTCTAGAAAAGAAAAACTGTCGATTCGATAGACTGATGCCGAAAGACTCTCCTAGAATTCGTGGCACGAACCTGCAAACGGAGCAAGCTGCTCGTCAGCTACGGAAGCATCAAACTCCTGCCGAAACCCGATTATGGAACGCTTTGAGTTGTCGTCAACTGGCAGGACTTAGGTTTCGCCGTCAGCATCCCGTCGGGCAGTTCATTGTTGACTTCTACTGCCCATCCTGCAAATTAGTCATTGAGGTCGATGGGGAGGTTCATATCCAGCAAGAAGCCTATGATAATGCTCGAACAGAACGGCTCCAATCGTTTGGTTATCAAGTGTTGCGGTTTACCAATGAAGAAGTTTTGAGCGATCTACAAGCTGTTCTAGCCCGCATTGTACAAGTAGCAGAAGCCTGTTTTCCCCCAGAACATAGCCCACATTGCCAATGCAGCGCGATCAAATCGTGATCGATGCAGTCACATTCGAGATCGATGGGCATACATTTGGCATCGATCGCCATACATTTGAGTTCGATCGCGATCGATTGGTGATCGATGGCTATACATTTGTGATCGATACGATCACATTGGCAATGTTAGCGATCGCGCACTTGTGTGAGGGGCGATCATCAACAGTTTAACGGGATGAGGAATGAGGGTGCGATCGTAAAGTGGGCGATCGCGTTACGCTGGCTTACTCTGGAAGAATGAGTATAGGCATTGCGCGATCGATGCTTTTGCGGTCTAACGCTACGTTGGAGGAGTCATGATTCAAGCAGCCTTGTTGGAGACGTTACAGAAACTACCTGAGTCGCTACAGCTAGAAGTGCTGCATTACGCCGAATTTCTGGTGCAGAAGTATCCTCAAGATGCGATCGCGGTAGAACCACTTCAGAAGAAGCGCGAAGCGGGTGCGCTTAAGGGAAGAATCTGGATGTCAGACGATTTTGATGAACCGCTAGAAGACTTCAAAGAATATATGTGAAGCTAGATGTTACTCGATACTCATACCTTGTTGTGGTTCCTTGACGACGACCCGCAACTGCCATCAGTCGTGAGAGAACGAATCGAGAATGCTGATACTAGCTTTGTCAGTATTGTGAGTCTTTGGGAGATTGCAATCAAAATTAGCATCGGCAAGCTGCGGCTTAACTACTCATTTCACGACTTGCAAGATTTGCTCGATCGCTTTGAGATTGAAGTTTTGCCGCTCGCCTTTACTGATATAGAGCAGTATCTCAATCTGCCGTTGCATCACCGTGACCCGTTCGATCGCATGCTCATCGCCCAAGCAATGAGTCACGATCTGACGCTGATTAGCCGCGATGAACAATTCGATGCGTATTCAATTCAGCGATCGCGGGAGTAGCATCACTACACATCCACAGGCAGCAACGAATAGTAAATGATGGCGAGAAAGCGAATGGGTAAGGTAATCAGCTTTTCGGGACCGTGAGGAATGTCGCCGCGAAAGGTGAGGGAATCGCCAGGTTCTAGCAGATAGGTGGATTGCCCGTGACGGTACTCGATCGCGCCTTCCAGCATATAAATAAACTCTGTACCGGGATGTTCAAACGTGGGAAACACCTCGGAGGCATCATCCATTGTGATCAAGAACGGCTCAAAGAGTTTTGTGGGTCCCTGGTCATAGGCTAATAGGTGATAAGTATGACCGCGTTTGGTGCCTCGGCGCACCACTTCCATCCCTTCGCCCTGTTTGACCAGTTGAGCACTTCCCGCAGGGATGTTGTAGTTGCGAAACAGCGTTGCCAAAGACACACCGAGAGCACTGGCAAGTTTTGCCAATGTTTCCAGACTCGTAGCCGTTTGTGCGTTCTCAATTTTGGATAACATCCCGCGCGAAATGCCGATTTGTTCGGCAACCTCGGCGATCGTCAACCCATGCTTTTGCCGCAGTTCACGAATGGTATTGCCAAGATAGCGCTCTAGAGCATGTTCAGCGACGTTTCGTTCTAGATTGCTGGTTGTAGCCTCTACCATCGTTACACCTCACGTGCGATCGCGTCACTCCAGACTAGATCGCATCATAGCAGGAAATTTAGTTGACATATATGAATCAAAGACTGCATGATAGTCACTGAAGTTTCCTTAACGGAACGGGAATTTTTCGATGCCCTCTGTACGACGCTACACCTTAACCCTCTCGTGCCCTGATCGCGTGGGCATTGTAGCAGCCGTAAGCACGTTTGTTGCCAGTCATCAGGGGTGGATTGTGGAAGCGCAGCATCACGCTGATCGCGTGGCAGAGCGGTTCTTCATGCGGCAAGAAATTCTCGCTGAGTCACTTCCCTTTGGCATTGAAGCGTTTCGAGCACAGTTTGCGCCGATCGCCGAGTCCTTTCAAATGGAATGGAATGTCACCGACTCCGCACAAAAGAAGCGGGTGGTGATTTTAGTCTCTAAGCTAGAGCATTGCCTGTATGACCTGCTGGCACGGTGGCAAAGTGGCGAACTGGATGTGGAAATTCCCTGCGTGATTTCCAATCATGATGGGTTTCGCAAGTTCGTAGAGTGGCACGAGATTCCCTTCTATCATGTGCCTGTTACGCCCGATACAAAAGCCGATGCCTTTGATAAAGTGATGCATTTGTTTGACCGCGTACAGGGAGATGTGATGGTGTTGGCACGCTACATGCAGGTGCTCTCACCGAAGATGTGCGATCGCTACACGGGCCGCATTATTAACATCCATCATTCGTTTCTGCCGTCGTTTGTAGGTGCTAAACCCTACCATCAGGCGTATGAACGCGGCGTGAAATTGACGGGTGCAACCTGTCACTATGTCACAGCAGACCTGGATGCAGGCCCCATCATTGAGCAGGATGTGATTCGCATTGACCATTCTGATTCGGTAGAAGATCTGGTGCGTTATGGCAAAGATATTGAGAAAGCGGTGCTGGCAAGGGGCTTGCGCTATCACGTGGAAGACCGGGTGCTGGTGCATGGTAACAAAACCGTCGTGTTTCGGTAGGAGATTGCCATGCCATTGCGCTTACTGAAATTTGGTTTCTCCCAAAAGCATCCCGAACCCCGGATGTTTCGGCAGCCCGATCGCCTCAAGTCGAGTTACGACGCGGTAATTATTGGTGGGGGTGGTCATGGGCTGGCTGCTGCCTACTACCTGGCACGCGATCACGGTATACACAATGTCGCGGTGCTGGAGAAAGGCTACCTCGGCGGCGGCAATACGGGACGCAACACCACAATCATTCGTTCTAACTACCTTACGCCTGAAGGCGTGAAGTTCTACGATGAATCGGTGCGGCTATGGCAGGACTTGTCACAAGAGTTTGACCTGAATGTGTTCTATTCCACACGCGGGCATTTTACGCTAGCACACACGGATGCGTCGGTGCGAACCATGCGCTGGCGATCGGAGGTCAACAAGCATTTCGGCATTGCTAGTGAACTGGTGGATGCTGATGCGGTGCAAGATGCCTGCCCACATGTGGATATAACCTGTGGTGGACACGCTCCTATTCTTGGTGCTCTCTACCATGCACCGGGAAGCATTGCCCGCCATGATGCCGTGGCGTGGGGTTACGGTCGTGGAGCCGATCAGCGCGGCGTAGAAATCCATCAACAAACGGAAGTGTTGGGCATTACGACTAAAGCAGGTCGAGTGACAGGTGTAGAAACGTCACGGGGAAAGATTTCCACATCACGAGTTCTCTGTGCGGTCGCTGGATCAACGCCACGATTGCTGGCTATGGTGGGATTGCGATCACCCCTCCACATCCATCCTTTACAAGCAATGGTGAGCGAACCCATGAAAGCATGGCTTGATCCCATCATTGTTTCGGGTAGTTTGCATGTGTATGTCAGCCAAACGGCACGGGGAGAACTGGTGATGGGTGCGTCGCTTGACCCCTACGAGCTACATTCCACCCGATCGACCCTCGATTTTGTAGAAGGCTTGGCAGCAAATATGCTGGAACTTTTTCCCTTCCTGTCGCATGTCAAAGTGGTGAGGCAATGGGCAGGCATGGCAGACATGACTCCAGATTTCGCACCCATTATGGGAAAAACCGCGATCGAGGGTTTTTATTTGGATTCCGGTTGGGGCACCTGGGGCTTTAAAGCAACGCCTGTAGCAGGTAAAACGATGGCATATACAGTGGCGAACGATCGCACCCATGAGCTGATTCAAGACTTTTCTCTCGATCGTTTTGCCAACTATGCTTTGGTGGGTGAAAAGGGTGCGGCTTCGGTGGGACATTAGGGAGTGGGGAGTGGGGAATGGGGAGGGGGGAATTTTGAGTAGTGCTCTGCGCCGACAAGCTAGAGAGTTTTAAGTTGAAAAGTGGGGAGCAGGGAATCGAAATTGAGGAGAGTTTATGGTGCTTGAGGTGGCGATGTTAATGGTCAAAAATGAATTAGAGCAAGCATTTGAAACCTCGTTCAGGCAGGCTTCGCTCTTAATTGCCTCTATGCCTGGGTATGAATCCCATGAACTCCATCAATGCCTGGAAGTGCCCAGAAAGTATTTGCTGTTGGTGAAATGGAATACGCTAGAAGACCATACGATCGGCTTTCGCCAATCATCTATCTATCAAACATGGAAACAGCTTTTGCACCATTTCTATGATCCGTTCCCAGTGGTTGAACATTTTATAGAAGTCGTTAGCTGCAAGCGGCAAGAGTGAATCTTCTAATGAACGTTCGACGCTTATGAAGAAATTACTCTTTGTGTGCGGTAAAAATCGTTTACGTAGCCCGACTGCTGAAACGATCTTCTCGCGCTATGAGGGATTGGAAGTCGAATCGGCGGGGATCGACCGGGACGCAGATACGCCGCTATCTAGCGAGACAATTCAATGGGCAGATGTCATCTTTGTGATGGAAAATGTACACCGGAGTAAGCTCTCAAAAAAGTTTCAGCCTTATCTTAATGGTAAACGGATTGTTTGTTTGGATATTCATGACGAGTATGAGTATATGGAATCGGCTCTGGTAGAACTCCTTGAGAGAAAAGTATTGCCGCTGTTAGGCACCTTTTAGCACTGAAATAGATGGACTGCGATGGGTGGGACTCTGATGGATGGGAAGAAACGATGAAATTAATGGTGTGTCCAATGAATGGTGCTCGACCGATTTCGGAATTTGTGTATGGTGGCGAAGTGCGTCCTATGCCCGATCCACAGACCGTAGATGATGTAGCGTGGGCAGATTATGTGTTTAACCGCAACGGTGCCGCAGGCGTGAAGCAGGAATGGTGGTGCCATACGCCGAGTAATACCTGGTTTCTGGTCGATCGCAATACCGCAACCGATGAAATTCTTCGTACCTATTTGTATGGTGAGGAGGCCGCATGAGCCAACGTCTACCGCCTGTACCAGGGGAGTGGATCGATCGCACCCGACCGATCGACTTCACCTTTGAAGGAATGCATTTTCGGGGGTATGCAGGCGATACCATCAGCAGTGCGTTATGGGCATCAGGACAACGAGTGTTGGGACGCAGCTTCAAATACCATCGTCCACGTGGGCTACTGAGCTTTGCGAATCACGACGTCAACACGCTGATGCAATCTGGTCAGGTGCTGAATGTTCGGGCAGATGTCACACCGTTAGAAGCAGGGATGACGCTCACAGCCATTAATACGGTGGGCGGCGTAATGGGCGATCGTGCCAGCGTTCTCAATTTCTTTTCACCCTTCCTGCCCGTTGGTTTTTACTACAAAGCCTTTCTAGATAAAAAACTCTTTCCCATATGGGAACGCCTGATTCGCCGCATGACGGGCTTGGGTGAAGGTAATCCAGCCACTCCCCACATCCGCACGCCCAAGCGCTACGACTTTTGTGACGTGTTGGTGATTGGTGCTGGGGTCTCTGGTTTGTCAGCCGCACTGTCAGCGGCAAACGCAGGCGCAGATGTAGTCATTATCGATGAGAACGCGAAGGCAGGTGGTTCCGGCGGCTATCAACTGGGTGGCAATTCATCTCACGCTGAGAAAACGGCTGCATTGCTGGATGCGATCGCCTCCCATCCTAACATTCGGTTGTATATAGGCACTCAAGCAGCAGGCTATTACGCCGATCACTGGATTCCCTTAGTCGATCGCGATCGACTTTCCAAGATGCGTGCCAAGTCGGTCATTGTTGCCAGCGGTGCCTACGATCAACCTGCCGTTTTCCACAACAACGATCTCCCAGGCGTGATGTTGGCATCTGCTGCTCAACGGCTCATCTATCGCTATGCGGTCAAGCCCATGCAGCGGGCAGTTGTCTTGGCTGCAAACAGCGATGGATACCGTGCAGCATTAGATTTGGCAGCACATGGAATTGTCGTGATGGCGATCGTCGATCTACGTCCTACTCCCACATTAACGGATCTCATGCAGGCGGCGCGATCGCAAAACATTCCCATCTATACAAATCATTGCATTTACGAAGCAAAGCAAAATCCAGCAGGTGATGGCATTGCCAGCGCTGTAGTTTGTCCGTTTGATGGTAACGAACCACAAGTAGGACAAAAACGGTCGATCGCCTGTGATGGCATTGTCATGAGTGTAGGTTGGGCACCTGCTGCCAATTTGCTGTATCAAGTCGGTGCCAAGATGCGCTTTAATAAACACTTACAGCAGTTTGTCCCAGACGTTTTGCCCGCAGGTGTTTTTGCCTGTGGTCAAGTGAATGGTATCTTCGAGTTTGAGCAGAAAATATTAGATAGCGATAGGGCTGGTAATCTAGCAGCAGCGTTTCTAGGCTTTCCCAATACCGCTCCTGACTCTTCTTCTCTTTCGAGGTGTAACAACCTTCAGCTTACCCAAATCGAGCCGATTTACGAGGGACTGGAACTGGAACAATTAGCACCTTTCGGGGGGCGTGGGGGAGTTAGGACCCCACAAAGCGGGGGGGCGGGGGGAAGTCCCCCGGACAAGATTAGAAACGAAGCCCAAATCTCCATACACGACAATTCGTGTGAAAGTGAGAGTGTTTCTCATCCCTGGCCGATCGTCCCTCATCCCCATCATAAAAACTTCGTAGATTTCGATGAAGACCTGCAACTTAAAGACTTCTACAACGCTGCCCAGGAAGGCTTTGATAATATAGAACTCCTCAAACGCTACACCACCTTTGGGATGGGACCCAGCCAGGGAAAACATTCCAACATGAACGCTTTGCGAATTTTGGCACAGATTACAGGCAAAACTCCTGGTGAAGTCGGTACCACTACCGCACGACCGTTTTTCCATCCCGTGCTTCTCTCCCATCTGGCAGGACGTGGGTTTACACCAGAGCGCCAAACGCCGTTACACAGTCGCCATGCTGCATTAAACGCCAAATTCATGCTCACAGGCAACTGGCGACGACCCGAGTATTACACTCAGGAGGGAAAGAGCCGTGACAAGTGTATTTCTGAGGAAGCGATCGCCGTTCGTACCCGCATCGGTATTATTGATGTCGGCACATTAGGCAAATTGGAAATACGCGGCCCTGATGCGGCAGAGTTTCTAGAGCGAGTCTACACCGGACGCTACGACAGCCTGAAAGTGGGAATGTCGCGCTATGCCCTGATGCTCGATGAAACAGGAGTCATCATTGATGATGGTGTAATCGCACGTTTTGGAACCGAGCATTTCTACTTCACTACCACGACCTCTGGTGCAACAAACATCTACCGTGAGCTGTCGCGCCTCAACACCATGTGGCACTTGGACTGTGGCATTGTGAATACAACAGGTGCACGATCGGCCATCAATCTGGCTGGCCCCCATGCTCGTGAAGTGCTTGCCAAACTCACCAATCTGGATTTGTCCCATAACGCTTTCCCCTACCTTGGCGTACGTCAGGCAACTGTTGCTGGCATTCCTGCTTTATTGATGCGCGTTGGGTTTGTCGGTGAGTGGGGGTACGAAATTCATGTCGCCGCAGACTCGGCGATCGCACTTTGGGATGCTTTACTAAAAGCAGGTGCAGCATACGGCATTAAGCCCTTTGGTGTCGAAGCGCAACGGCTACTGCGACTGGAGAAAGGACACCTAATTGTCGGGCAGGATACCGACGGTTTGACCACTCCGCGAGAAGCTGGTCTGGGATGGGCTGTCAAGCTAGACAAGCCGTTTTTCATTGGTCAACGCAGTCTACAAAGTATGACAAATCCGATCAAACATACGTTGGTGGGCTTTGTGCTAGAGCCATTTCAAGGATTGCCACCGCAGGAATGCCATCTCATTATCGATCGCAATGAAATAGCGGGTCGCATTACCAGCATTGCCTTCAGTCCTTTCTTAAAACAATTTATTGGATTAGCATTTGTGAAACCAGAGTTGGCGACAGTGGGCGATCGCCTTTCCATTCGCCGCGCCGATGGTTCCTTCGTCACCGCAACCATTCATCCCACTCCCTTCTACGATCCCGAAAACCTCCGCCAGAAAGAAGCTATCCAAAAACAGGAGGAAGTCACGGTATGATTCGCCTGAGTCCAATGCATGACCGACTCCAATGCATCAATGGAACGTTGCAAGATTTGAATGGAATGCCAACTCTTCTGTCCGTTCCTGATGAGGTTAGGATAGCCACTCATTTAGGTATCGCTGATGTTTCTTGCCTGACTCGTTTTGGTGTTAAAGGAGCGGATGCAGCCGCTTGGCTATCGAGTCAAGGCATCACAACGCCTGATCGCCCAAATACCTGGAATCCCCTTCCTGATGGTGGCATCATTGCCCGTCTCGGCTTAACAGAATTTTTGATTGAAGACGATTTGCAAAGCCATTTTGCAGTTAATCTAGCCAAACTCTGCCAGCAGCCACCCGCCAAAGTTTATCCCGTCTTACGTCAGGATGCTGCGATCGTCCTTTGTGGTTCAGCAGTCAACGAACTCCTACTGCAAACCTGTAGCGTTAACTTTCGCGTTCTATCATTGCTGGAACATCCCGTCATGCTCACATCAATGGTAGGAGTCGCTGTTACCATCATTCCTGGCGATCGCAATGGCAACCCGTTCTACCGTATCTGGTGTGATGGTACGTTTGGAACATATGTATGGCAAACCTTAGAAGCGATCGTCCAAGAGTTGGGCGGCGGCGTGATTGGTTTAGCAAAACGGATGAGGGATGAGGGATGTAGCTTGCTTCCCGTTGGCGAAGCCTGCCGAAGGCATAGGGTAGGCTAAAAGTTTTGAATTTTGAGCTTGGAATTGGGAAAAACTAAACGATAAAGGATGAAGGATAAAGGCTAAAAGTTCTGAGTTAATTCAAGTGCCCTCGAATCTCTTGCTTCCCCTGCTCTCCTTGCTTCCCCTCCCCTCCCCTCTGCTTCCTGCCCACTGACTACTAACTTCAAGGAACCTATTCATGTCTCCAGAAACGGCAAAAAAATTCCTAGCAGATAACCACGTTAAGTTCGTCCTAGCGCAGTTTGTGGATATGCACGGTACCGCCAAAACAAAGGCCGTGCCTGCATCCCATTTTGATGACATTCTCGACCCAGGTGCAGGGTTTGCAGGGTTTGCGGTTTGGGGCTTGGCGCAGCAACCGAATAGCCACGATTTCATGGCGATCGGCGATCCATCAACCTTAACGCTTGTCCCCTGGATGCCAGGATTTGCGCGGATGGTTTGCGTCGGTCATGTAGATGGACAGCCTTATCCTTATGATGCACGATTTGTGCTGATGCAGCAGCTAGAACGGCTGAAGCAAAAGGGTTGGACGTTTTACACCGGATTGGAACCTGAATTTGCCCTTCTGCAAAAAGATGCTCAGGGACACATTTTTCCGGCTGATACCACCGATACGCTAGAAAAACCCTGTTATGACTACAAAGGACTTTCTCGCAGTCGTGCCTTCATTGAAAAACTGGTGGAAAGTTTACAAATCGCGGGTTTTGACGTGTATCAAATTGATCACGAAGATGCCAATGGTCAATTTGAAATCAATTATACGTATACGGATTGCCTCACGTCCGCCGATCGCTATATCTTTTTCAAAATGGCTGCGTCTGAGATCGCCAAAGAAATGGGATTGATTGCGACCTTCATGCCCAAGCCCTTTTCTAATCGGACGGGCACGGGAATGCACATGCACATGTCCATGTCTGACGGCAATGCCAATCTCTTTGCGGATGACAGCGATCCTCGCCAGTTAGGACTGTCCAAATTGGGTTATCACTTCCTTGGTGGTTTACTGGCTCATGCACCAGCGCTCACTGCCATCTGTGCGCCTTCCATCAACTCTTATAAGCGATTGGTGGTAGGACGTGCACTCAGTGGTGCAACTTGGGCACCTGCTTACATTACCTACGGCGACAACAACCGCTCCAGCATGGTTCGCATTCCAGGGGGACGGCTCGAATTTCGTCTAGCTGATGGTTCCTGTAATCCTTATTTGGCAGCGGCTGCCGCGATCGCCGCTGGGCTTGATGGTATCGAAAAAGAACTCGATCCAGGCGATCCGTACAACATCAATCTCTATGATCTTTCCGAAGCCGACCTTAAGGACAAAGGCATCAAGACCCTACCGCAGAGCTTAAAGGAAGCCGTTGACGCCCTCGAAGCAGATACCGTTATTACCGATGCCCTTGGCCCACTTGCTGCCGAATTTATCAGCCTTAAGCGTATGGAATGGGTCGAATACATGCGCCACGTTTCCGCATGGGAAGTGCAGCGGTATTTAGAATTTTTCTAAGGGAGGAGGCAGAAGATTGTGGGTGGGAAGTGGTCAAAGCTAAATTTAAAGCTCAGATTTTTTGCCCTTTATCCTTCATCTTTGTCTTCTCCTGCAACTCAAAACTTTTAGCCTTTAGCCTTTAGCCTTTCTTCCAACTCAGAACTCTTAACTCAAACCTATTCCCTCTATGTGCGGCATCGTCGGCTTACTGGTCAAAAATCCATCACTACGATCGTCTCTCGGTGAACTCATGGTACCCATGCTCATCGGTATGAGTCAACGCGGCCCCGATTCTGCTGGACTCGCCGTTTTTACTGACGCTCTACCAGACAACCAGCGCAAATATAGCCTCTACTCTGGTAGTATCCATACAAATGGTAACTTCAACTGGTCAGAACTGGCACAGGCATTTCAAACCCATTTCAACGCGACGCCCGAACTTCAAATTCACGGAAATCAAGCCGTGCTTACGGCTGAGCTTACTCCCAACACTGTTAAGCAATGGCTACAAAAGCACTATCCATACATCCATCTTCTTTCAACTGGGCGAGCGATAGATTTGTACAAAGATGCGGGAAGTCCGACTAGCATTGCCGATCGCTACCACTTCCAAGATCTACAAGGCTCTCATCTCGTCGGGCATACCCGCATGGCAACGGAATCGGCGGTTACGCCTGCCCACGCTCACCCTTTTACCGCAGGCGAAGACTTCTGCCTTGTCCATAACGGTTCCCTTTCCAATCCCTATGAAATTCGTCGCAAGCTTGAACATCACGGCATCCACTTTGAAACCGACAATGACACCGAAGCCGCCTGTCGCTTTCTCGAATGGCGAATGCAGGAAGGTGATGATTTGAAAGCAGCCATTCAAAAAGGCTTTGAAGCACTGGATGGTTTCTATACTTTTCTCATGGGCACTGTTGATCAGTTGGCGTTGGTACGTGATGCTTTTGCCTGTAAGCCTGCTGTAGTCGCCGAAACCGATGATTATGTGGCGATCGCGTCCGAATTTCGATCGCTCGCCCATCTTCCCCACATTAACCACGCCCACATCTACGAACCCGCACCAGAGGAAATGTACGTATGGACGGTGTAACCTTCGACCTCGCTCAAACACCCCTGCGTGAAGTCAATCGCTTTCTCCATCAACCATCCAGCAACCAATCCATCCGTATTCTAAATCCCAACGGTGCTCACAACATTGCAGTAGGTTTAGATGCGCCGATGGAAGTCGAAATTGTGGGTCATGCAGGCTATTACGCCGCTGGTATGAACAAGCTCGCAAACGTCACCATTCTGGGTAACGTCGGTCCCGGTGTTGCCGAAAATATGATGTCAGGACGAATCCACGTCAAAGGCTTTGCCTCCGTTTCCGCCGGAGCGTCGGCTCAGGGTGGATTACTCGTTATCGATGGTGATGCCAGCCTGCGTTGTGGCATTTCGCTTAAAGGGGCAGATATTGTGGTAGGCGGCAGTGTCGGCAGTTTCTCCGCCTTCATGGCACAGGCAGGACGCATCGTGATTTGCGGCAATGCAGGCGATGCCCTCGGCGATTCTCTCTATGAAGCCGTCATCTACGTGCGTGGTGCCATCAAATCGCTCGGTGCCGATGCTCAGATGGAACCCATGACCGATGCCGATTACGAAGTGGTGGGTGAGCTACTTACCAAAGCAGGTTTTTCTCACGATCCGAAGGAATTCAAACGCCTCGCCTCAGCCAAGCAGCTTTATCACTGGAATGCAGATGCTAATCAGGAGTATTAAAAAGATTCGCAGTTGTTAAAAAACTTATGGGCTATTACAACAGTTTCTCCGTGTTGGCATTTACTGGCTTCGCTTTAGTTTTGTCATCATACGGTTCAGCGTATTGTCCAGAACTGTTACAAGTTCAGCAAGTAGTCAGTCAAAGTTCTACGCAATTAAAAACAACTGATTTGAATACGTCTGCCACCTCTGTTGAAGAAGAGGCAATATACACACGTCCGAAAAGTGAAAAACCTGCAAAATTTGAGAATCAACAGAAAGCCTTAAAACATGGCTGTAAACTTCAACATCTTAAGGGTAAAATTCAGGAAAGCTGTGTTATTCAGACATATACTATCTCGCATGACTTCATTCTTGATATTTACGATAGGAGTAATCGAGGTGAATTTATTAGGACTGATAGTCTTATACTACGTTCACATTATATTGGAGGGGAAATTCAGTACAAAGATCTGTTAGGAGATGGTAAGAAATCTATTTTGGCTCCTCTCAAAACGGGGGGTACGGGAATTGAACTGACTATTGTAGTGATAATCGTTTTTAATAAGCGTCAGTTCCAGCTTGTGGCAGCGGAGCCATTAACATATGGCAATTCCGCTGGTGGTTGGGATCTAATAAAGTTTACAGCCAACTATAAAATTAGAAATGAAGGAACTCAAAATGTTTCTTTAGTTTTTACGCCTGAATATATGTATATCTCACAGCACCCTAGAAAGCCTAAAAGAATCACAAAAGTTTTCTGGGATGATGAACTTAAGTGGAATCAAGAAAAGTTCTCTTTTTATGATCGTCAGCTAGAAGAATATAAAGCTGAACGTTCAATCTTTTTTATGCAAAAGAATATTTCTCGCATAAGGGCAACTATTTCTGAACAAAATCTAACTGATTTTGATAGGGACAGTTGGATAAAAACGAAGGTTGGAGAAGTTACGGCAGAGCAAAATTAAGACATTTGGTCATCAGGAAAACCTATTATGCTATTAGTGAATATGAACAACGCTCAATCCCATCAACCGCTTTCGCTCGAAGCTTCCTGGGGCTACGACAGCCGCATGATTAGCTACATTCAAAATGCAGCAGCGCATGGTCTGTATGAAATTCGTGGGTTGGGTGCCAAACGTCGCTTACCTCACTTTGATGACCTGGTGTTTTTGGGGTCATCTCTCTCGCGGTATCCCCTGGAAGGCTATCGGGAAAAATGCACCACTAAAACCATCTTGGGCACGCGATATGCCACAAAACCTATTGAATTGGAGATTCCCATCACGATCGCAGGCATGAGTTTCGGCTCCCTCTCTGCCAATGTCAAAGAAGCACTGGGGCTTGCCGCAACTGCTGTCGGCACCTCGACGACTACAGGCGACGGTGGCATGACTCTTGAAGAACGGCTTTCCTCTAAGACCTTAATCTATCAGTGTTTACCGTCTCGTTATGGGTTTAATCCTGATGATGTGCGAAAGGCTGACGCGATCGAAATCGTCATTGGTCAGGGCGCAAAACCGGGCGGTGGTGGGATGTTACTGGGGCAAAAAATCAATCCTCGCGTAGCACAGATGCGTACTTTACCCGAAGGCGTAGATCAACGCTCTGCCTGCCGTCACCCCGACTGGACAGGCCCCGACGATCTCACCATCAAAATTCAAGAACTGCGAGAACTCACGGATTGGGAAAAACCCATCTATGTGAAAGTGGGAGCCTCGCGCACGTTCAACGATGTGAAACTTGCCGTGCATTCCGGTGCGGATGTGATTGTGGTGGATGGTATGCAGGGCGGGACAGCAGCAACCCAATCGGTCTTTATTGAACATGTGGGCATTCCCACACTCGCAGCCGTGCGTCAGGCAGTGGATGCCCTCGAAGATCTGGATATGAAAGGCAAAGTTCAATTGATCGTATCTGGTGGCATTCGCACAGGAGCCGACGTGGCGAAGGCGATCGCGATGGGTGCTGATGCTGTTTCGATCGGGCAAGGCATTCTCATTGCGTTGGGCTGCAATAGCGAAACCTACATCCAGCAAGGCGAACACCACTCGGCGGTGGAAGATTACGCGGCCATCGGCACCGCTCCCGGTTATTGCCATCACTGCCACACTGGAAAATGTCCTGTTGGTGTCACCACCCAGGATCCCCTTTTGGAGAAGCGGTTAGAACCAGAGGTGGGTGCGCAACGAGTAAAGAACTATCTGCAAACGCTGAATATGGAACTGACCACGATCGCTCGCGCCTGCGGGAAACAAAACATCCATCATCTGGAGCGCGAAGATCTGGTGGCCCTCACTGTAGAAGCCGCTGCAATGGCACGATTGCCCCTCGCTGGTACGCCCTGGATTCCAGGTTGGCAATAAGTGGCAAGGCAGAGGGCAGGAGGCAGAAGTTACTTTTTCAACATTAGAGGATGTCTGAGAAGTGTCTGAGACGCTGCCTTCGCCCCCTCTATCCCCCAATTCTGGGGGACTTCCATCTCAGAACCTCTCAAACTTGGGGGGCAGGGGGGCAGTTCGGGCAACAATTCATGCCTTTTAAGACATCCTCTTATGCAAAAACCGCCTGTCTTTTGACCCTGCTTTAGTGAGACAGTGATCAAACCAGGCGGTTAGCGTTAGAAGGTAGGGTTTTGGGCGGCTGTTGGCGCAAACAGCCGCTTACGCATGGCTCACCTCAGCAACAGGTACGCTTTGATGTGCATAGCCGTTACCATTCTCTTCATAGTGGGCTGTTTTACCATTTTTTCCGTTTTTCCCGTTGGTGTGACCGTTGCCCTTACGAGGTTGGATCACGCCATAGCCACCATGATTACGTTCATAGATGACATTAATCTCACCTGTTTCACTATTCAGGAACATATAGAAGTCATGATCCACGAGTTCTAACTGCTCCAATGCTTCCTGCGTTGTCATGGGAGGCATGGCAAAATATTTGGTTCGCACAACCTGATGAGGCAAGGCTGGCGATCGATCTTGCAAAAGATCAGCCACTACTGGCTGATCACTCAACACCTCTGCTGTTTTCACCGAAGCATGGCTCTGAGCGTGACGTTTCTCCTTGTATTTACGAAGCTGGCGGCAAATCTTATCGGCAACTAAATCGATACTGGCATAGAGGCTCTCGCTACCTTCTTCAGCGCGGACGATCGAACCGTTAACATAAATCGTGACCTCAGCCGTCTGTTTAGAGTTAATGCGGGGGTTCTTAGCAACAGACAAATGGACATCAACTTCAGTCGTTAAGTTTTGGTAGTGGTTCACCGCCTTTTCGATCTTGCTGGTCACGTACTCACGTAACGAATCAGTAATTTCGATATTTTTGCCCTGGATGACAAGCTTCATAAACGAGCTTCCTCCCCTGAACGAATGGGTGTATCCATTCACCCTAGCACTTTGTATTCTGCACAACAGGGGACGTTAGAATGTTTTGCAAGCCTTGACAATTCTTGATTAGAACACCCTTCATTTTTTGCAAAGTTGCGTTGGAACCCCCTTGATTTTTTGATGAGTTTGAACCAGTGATACAACGCATTGATGAGATGTCACTACCGCACGGCGATCAATCAGAACGTCGTCTTTGCCAGCTTTATCAAAAGGGTATTGTCCCGTATACGACCGCCTGGGAATGGCAGCGATCGCTAGTAGACAATCGTCGCCAAAATCCGCACCTTAATGATGTGCTGCTTTTGCTGGAACATCCCCCCACGTATACATTGGGACAGGCAGCCAGTCCTAAATTTCTCAAATTCGACTCAGCGCAGGCTGAATGGGAACTGCATCGAGTCGAGCGCGGTGGTGAAGTCACATATCACTGCCCTGGACAACTAGTGGGCTACCCCATTTTAAACCTGACCTACTATCAGAAAGATCTGCACTGGTACTTACGCCAATTAGAGGAAGTGCTGCTCTGCGTATTAGCCAGCTACGGGTTGCGAGGGGAACGACTGCCAGGTTTGACGGGTGTATGGATTGGCGATCGCAAAGTTGCTGCAATTGGCATTAAAGTAGGCCGTTGGATCACGATGCACGGTTTTGCGCTCAATATTTGCCCCGATCTCAGCGGGTTTGATCGCATTGTGCCGTGTGGGATTGCTGATAAGGCAGTAGGCAGTCTAGAGCAATTTGTGCCCAGTGTGTCGTTTGAACAGGTACGGAAGCAAGTGGCGATCGCCTTCGCTGAAGTTTTTCAGGTCACACTCGTTGAGGAGCAACAATCAGACCTTAGGGGCGCTGCTGAACCAAAGCCTTTACAATCCCCACAAGACGAGTGATATTTTGCTCCTGCCGTTTTGCCGTTTCAGATTGTTGCTGCGCCAATTCTTTAGTTTTAGATTGCTGTTGCGCTAACTCTTTAAGGTCAACCTCTACAATCCCCACCAAACGGGTAATATTCTGCTCTTGCCGTTTCGCTGTGTCAGATTGCTGCTGCGCCAATTCTTTGAGTTCGGCAAACCCTGTCGTCACGACCTCTGTTAAATGCCCAATCTGGCCAGTGAGCAAGTCAATCTTCTGATTCTGCTGCTTGTTCGACTGACTCAGTTCAGCCGTTGACTGAACCAAGACAGTGAGTAGATGCTGTGTTGTAGAGTTTCCATCTCCGCTATTCATAACCCAGTAGTGCGTGATTTTTTCCAGAGTTTAACCTGAATCCCTCAGCAAGAGCACCGATCGCATCACACCGCAGACAGTCCAAACCAGCAACTCTTGTGCATAATTCTTGTGCATAATTCTACAGAGGTCAAAATTTTCGATACTTAACAAAGCCTTCGTATCTTACTGCTGCCGCAAAAATGCTAATAACTCTCGGTTCACGGTTTGAGGCGCTTCCTGTTGAATCCAGTGCCCGCAATGCGGCACCATCGTGAGCTTGAAGGGGGCATGGACAAGTTGGTCAAGCTCTTTAATCATGTTCTGGCTCAGCAGTGGATCCTCTTCACCCCACAGCACCAGGGTTGGTGCCATCACAAGATTTGGCGTGCGTCCAAAGTCTTTGAGCCAACTCCAGGGCGAAAGCATTTGGCGATAGTAATTGAGCGCAGCAGACAACGCCCCTGGCTTCTCCAAAGCCGATTGGTAAAGCTTCGTTTCTTCTCTGGAAAACGCACCTTTGCGAATAGCCTGCCCCTGAAACAAGTTACTGACAAATTCTTTCAGATTTTGCTGAATCAACCACTCTGGGATGCCAGGCACCTGGAAGGCAAGCACATACCAACTGCGGCGCAACTGGTCAAGATTGCTGACCATTTCTTGTACAAAGCGTTGCGGTGGTGCTGCATTTAGAATGGCTAAGCGGTTGAGATACTGAGGAAACTTCTGTGCTAAATGCCACGCGATCGTGCCGCCCCAGTCATGCCCTACGATGTGTGCACGGGCGTACCCCAAGCTTTCAATCAACCCTCGGATATCAGCGCTAAGCGTGTCTAAGTCATAACCACTGGAAGGTTTATCTGATTCGTTATAGCCCCTTAAATCGGGCACAACAACCTTAAAGTGGCGGGCGAGCGCAGGAATTTGAAACCGCCAAGAATACCAGAATTCAGGAAAACCGTGCAGGAGTAACACAAGTTCGCCGTCCCCCTGGGTGACACAGTGCAGGCGGATACGATTTGTTTCAACAAAATGATGTTGCCACTCAGAAGACAGCGCTGTCATAGAAAAGTGTGGAGTAAGGGAGCGCAAAGGGTGCTCTGATAACTTGATTTGACAAAGGAAATTGATGCAGTGCCATCAGTGAAAATCGTTAGATGCGTCCTGTGTCAGGAGAACTCTTTAACACCTTCAACAGCATTACTTCTCCAGGCTATCATTTCGCCCAGTACGGCGACCATACGTGATTACCGCTTGCAAGCGAACGGGCGATCGTCATAAGCACTGAGTTTCTCACTTTGTATGCGTGCCACCTGTTCGTTTAGCTTACAGCATTCGCTTACTGCGGGGGACGCAGCGCTCCGCGACAAAGCGTAAACAGTCCTGCAACACCCAGGCAAACAAACCAAATGTACGTATACCTGTCATGATGCAGTTGCTGCGCTGAGTGGAGTTCAGGGTGCAATGCCGAAAGGTAAAGCAACAGCAAGGCCATTGCCAGCGCGCCAAAGCCAGTGAAGCACAAGCCCACTTTAATACGGGCAGGCTGAAGGTCAATGGCATTCGATCGCGTCCAGGTCAATCTGTGCCAACCAGGTCATCGACTCTTCTGCTGCAAGCGACGTTTCACCTGTAATTAATGGCTAGTAGTTAATGGCTAGTGCTTTGGGCAACACACGCACAATGGCAGTTCAAGTTTGGCAGCGGAGCGATCGCTCTGTATGGTGCAGCTAGACGAGTAGTTTCCTCCAAACCGAATGCATACACATCGCCATCCATACTCTATTTTGAGACGCAGCCTTTGGTTCAAATTTCATAGGGACGAATGACATCAACAGGCTTGGTTGCCTGTCTATTATCAAAGCGAACCGCCACGTCTGGCATCTGGCACAAGCATCTAACGAAAGCGCCGATGAAAGATTACGCTGCTCCTAACCGTGGAGTAAGGGTGGCGTAAGACGTTTTACATACCCGTTGACCGTGAACCGTGATTTCATCCCCAGAATAGAGCCTTTTACTTTCTGATACCTCATCCTCCAGCAGGGTGATCTACATCACAAAAATGTAAAGTTAACGTAAAGTTTTGATGAAGTGCCTAAAAAAGCACAAATTAGCTTCAATCAGCGGAACGCCCTTTAATCGGTGCTTTGCTAGCTTTGTTTGACTACAAGTTACTCACTAGTTTGGGCGAGGTCGGTTGAATCCCTGATCCCCAAAGCAAAAAGTTCGTGATAGTCTGTTGCAGTTCTTAAGCAAAGGAGCAAATGCAGAAAGACTACGAGTTATGAGAAATGTCAAGTGAAGATTTTTGACTATTAATCAAGATTTCTTGGCTGGTTCAAATCTCCCTTTGGCATATGCCCTTCACACGTGGATGTATGAATCAAAATGTTCTTAGTGGTTTAACTGCCACCTTGTTTATGACCACGCTTGGACTGCCGCTAGCTAGCAGCGCAACTCCAGCCAACGCCGTTAACCAGGTGTCTGAGGCTACCTCTAGCCCAGTATCGAGCCAGTCTACAATACCTGACTCAACGCAAGGTGACGTAGCAAGCAACCCCGATCAACAGCTCGCTCAAACGTCTGTCAGCGCTCAAGCAGCTGCCAAAGTTGTTGAGACAAGTGCTTTTAGCGCAACAGCTCATCCAGATCTGCAGCCTACACGCGCTGTCGTCAAGCTTGGTGAGCAACAGTCTCAGATGACCAATACCTCTGCTGACCTTGAGGCGATCGCGAAAGTTCAAGCACATGACTTGGCAGGTCGCAACGCTGCCACCCTTTATGTTCGTAATATTCCCATCCTGACTTTTGTCGGTTCTGGCAAAGCGCAAGCAACGAAAGTGAAGATGGGAATTCAACAGGCGGCTTCGACAACGGCTAATAACACCATTGCCGCCGCAAAAGCGCTCGAAGATACCAGCGCATCTGATGTGCCCCTTTCCCCTAGAGCACAGCCCCAAACAGCGAGCAAGGTAGAGGCTGATGCATCCCTTTCCCAAAACGATCCCGTTTTAAGAGCCGCCGCGATCGCAGCCAGAATTAATCAACTTAACCGCGAAGGCATCGATGCCAAAGCCATTACCGTTAGCTGGAATACGCAAGCTAACAAAGCGGCTCCTACAGGTGAGCGTTACACAATTAAGGCTAATAAAACCCTGATTGCTATTGTTGACGCAAACACCATGCTGCCTGACTCTACCCGTAGCTTGGAGAAAGACGCACTCCAAGCAACCAATCGTTTGCGACGCTTATTGGGTAATGCAGCCCCACTTTCCAGCGTGTCTGGTAAGCCGAATGGTTGGACGCAAGTTGCGGTTGGTGCGATTCGACAGCGACTGATCGGTATGGCTTCGTGGTATGGTCCTGGGTTTCACGGTAGCCCCAGTGCTAGCGGTGAGCCATTCAACCAAAACGCCATGACGGCAGCACATAGATCCTTGCCTTTTGGCACTCAGGTGCTTGTCACTAATTTGGCTAACGGTCAGTCGGTTGTTGTGCGAATTAATGATCGGGGTCCCTACGCGGGCGATCGTGTTATTGATTTGTCTACAGCAGCAGCTCGTGTCCTCGGATTAATCCAGTCTGGGGTTGCCCCTGTACGTCTTGATGTGATCGACAACAGCCCCAGAGCAATCACGGCTGCTGGTAATTAGAACACGGCACTTCTAAGAGATGCCGTAGCCCGTCGGTACAAGCTGCTATCGTTTCTGATGCCATCTCGGCTGTCTCGTTTTTGCTGTCTTATAAAAGAGACCAGCAACGTTGGTCAGATGACAAAAGATAAGGCTTTCAAGCTGCATGCCTTTGAAGTCTTCGCGCTTAAATGCAAGCTGGCCTAATGGGCCATTTTGCTAACTGCCGCAGCGGAGACAGTTTTTCATCTGCCATAGCGGTGAGGCTTGATGTCTGCGCTGCGGTTAAATCAATCGTCTTTATCTGAGTCAACGGTCACATCCGCTTATAACGGTTGTTGCTTGGCTAAGCCACAGTTCTTTAAGAACGGGTATGGGGGTTGGAGTGTCGGGTGTGATTAATGTAACCGAAAGTGGCTGCAATTCTCTGCGGCTCTACCTTGAGGTCGCCTTTGCTTTACTTTAGAAGGCTTGTTTAATTAGAGTATCCCGATCGCAAGCTTAGCCCTTTGAGTGGATGGACACTTTCTGAACTGGTAAGCCCCTTGGACTGTATTAGAACGCCAAAGTTGCCCAAGCCCATCGGGTTGATAAGAAGATGCAAGGCGTTGCGCTGGTGCAGTAGGGTTTGAATCGCTTGAGGCTTGGTGGCTGTGGATTGGCTGAGTGCAACCATCCGATCGCCTAAACCCAGTGCCATTAGAAAGAGGCTTTGCTGGGTAAAGCCGATCGCCTGCAAGCCAGATGCTTCTCCCTGACGGATTAAAGCCGTGAAATCAACGTGAGCTGTGATGTCCTGCTGCCCAATGTGGAGATAGGGATTTGAGTGGTGTGTGTGCTGGTAATAGCACTGCAAGGTTCCCTGATTACGAGTCGGGCTGTAGTAGCGATCGCTGGTATACCCATAATCAATAGTGAGAACATAGCCACGTTGAAGGCGATCAGCAACGTTTTGCAGCCACTCCAGCGCGTTCAAATTCACTTCGCTACGATAGCGATCGAGATAGATCGCAGCATCTAGCTGAACGCCGACCAACTCGAAGTACTCCGCTAACCTGGGTGTGGACAGTTCGCCACTAACCTCATCAAACTGCACCATACCATCCTCACCCTCGACAAGGGTGATGTAAAGCTCTTGTAGTTGCCCTGCTGCCAGGGTGATTTGATGCACAGGAAAAGCATCCACCAATTCATTAGAAAAGAAGCAGCCTGTGACTGAGTGAAGCGGGATCTCATCAAGGCTGTACCAGTGGAGAGGCACATCGGGCACTTCTGAGGCGTTGAGTTGCCGCTTCTGCTCAGCAATGAGTGCAGCAGCCCGCTCTACAATGACGTATTCAAGCGATCGCAAAAATTCAGGGTACTGGCGCTGGATGTAGCGCAGGATATCAACTGCTAGCAATCCTTGTCCGGCCCCCATTTCAACTAAGGTAAATGGGGTCGGATGCTGCATGACTTCCCACATTTCCACAAACTGTTCGGCTAGCAATTCACCGAAGTCTGCGCCCAGATGAGGTGACGTGAAAAAGTCACCGCGCTCACCAATGATGGCTGCATTCGTCGCGTAGTATCCGTGTCGTGGGTGGTACAACGCTAAATCCATATACTCAGCAAAGGTCAGACGCTGCTGAAAGCTCTCAGCAAGCTGTCGAGCGATCAGCTTACTGAGAGCCAAGTTATTATCATGCTTGTCAAACTCCGCTGCCATAACCACCACTCATAGCGGTCTCTATTTTGGCATAGGTAGACGTTGTGACTGAGTGAATGCACCATAGATTGTCGATCGTATCTATTTAATTGTCTCAACACCACACTCCCAAGGCGGTAAAACAGGCCATTACAGCTCAGCTTGAGTTGCAAACTCAGTCGAACCGGCGTCAAACGTGATCGCAAATTGTGCCTGAGGCTGCGACTGCATCAAAACCTTAAGGTAAGCTTCAGCATCCGGACGACGGCGAAACCGGGTAATTGTGAGATGCTTTAGGTTTGGCAGCAGTTTGTGAATGACCCACGGACTCAGTTGTTGTTGGTAGCTCATTGGTTTCGTTCTATGGCTAATGGGTTTATTGCTGATGGCTGCAGCTCACAGCAGTGAACTGTTGGTGAGACAGGGATTCAACGCGACGAAAACTACGTCATTGAATTTCAGTCAAACGCTATATGTAGCCGTTCACTTTCAGCGTCACTACTATAGATAGCGGTTAACGCTTTAAACTGCAAGCATTTTACAAAATAAAATATTTTTCAGCGCTTAATTTCAGCGCCTGAGAGGTTGTGATTGCAGCACAGTAGGGCATTACAAGCACTCAAGGTTATCCTGAGCAAAACTTAGCGTTAGGGCAAGTTTTACCAGCGTTTATGACAGGTACCGAGTGTTGCGGGCGCGGCTTATGATGAATCACAACGAAAGCCGCTGTAAGACTACTACCTGTTACGTCACACTATCCCTAGTAGGCTAGCCAGCAATGCTTTTTGCGCGTGCATCCGGTTTTCAGCTTGATCCCACACCCGCGATTGAGATCCTTCTATCACTGCATCGGTGATTTCTTCACCCCGGTGGGCAGGCAAACAGTGCAGCACGATCGCCGACTTATCGGCATGGCTTAATAACGATTCGCTGACCTGATAAGGCTGAAAGATTGGAATGCGCGTTTCTGCGAGCGCTTCTTGCCCCATGCTTGCCCACACGTCGGTATACACAACCTGAGCACCTTTAATAGCAACCAGTGGGTCGAGCGTGACAATAACTTCGGTCTTGCCGTTGGCGATCGCTTGCGCCTTTTGGACGATCGCATCCATAGGGCGATAGTCTGGTGGCGACGCAACGCGCACATGGATCCCCGTCATCGCACAACCGAGCATCAGCGAATGCGCCATATTGTTTCCGTCCCCCATGTAGGCCAGCGTCAGTCCATTGAGGTCACTGAATGACTCTTGTATCGTTTGCAGATCAGCAAGCACCTGGCAGGGATGTTCTAAGTCGGTGAGGGCATTGATGATGGGAATGGTGGCGTAGCTTGCAAAGGCTTCCAGATCGTGCTGGTCGAATGTGCGGATAGCCAAAATATCGAGATAGCGATCAAGCACTCGCGCTGTATCTGATAATGGTTCGCCACGACCGACTTGCGTGACATTGGGGTTCAAATCTAGCACCTGCCCACCAAGCTGGTACATAGCGGCTGAAAAGCTGACGCGAGTGCGGGTGGACGCTTTGTAAAACAGAAGTCCCAGGATTTTTTCGCACTTCGGTTTGAGCGTTCCCGCTTTTAAGGCGGCGGCTAACTGCAAAAGCTCGTATAGCTCGTCTGTTTTCAAATCCGCCAAACTAAGTAGATCCCGCCCTTTCAGTGCCCCCATTGCGTCTCACTCTCCAAGATTTTCCTCAAAACCCTATCAGATCTGCATCCGTTCGCCTAGCGGTCTTCCTGAAAAAGATCTACGGCAACCGTTGAGCAGCGCACTTGTCGCTACCGCAACCTCAACATTCATCAAAAATGTCAACAAACGTTTAAAACGTAGCTTGCAATACAGAAAAAATCTTATATTTATAGATGGCGGGGTGCAAGCTCCGCGTCAACTGTATCCTTTGGGGCCACTATCATATGACAAATGTACTTCATCTCAACGATCGACATAGACTGGACAGTCACCAGGACAGCATCATGGCTTCTTTAGCTCACCGTCTGGACGTTGCAAGAGCCAACAACAACCCTCATTTAGTCGCGCTGCTAGAGCGAGAGGAGCAGCAGGTTGCGCCTCAGAAAACAACTGGAGCAGTCCAATTACACCGCAACTGGTGGACAACCATGACCCAGTTTGTTGCCAATCGACTTTTTGGTGGCTCAGAGCTGCAAGTGTGTGAAATTGTGGACGGTCGCGATCGCTGGTGGGTCGCATCTAATCCGCAGACAGGGCAATTTGTTTACGCAGACTCTGAAGCAGAACTGCGTCTTTGGATTGAAGAGAACTACAAGGGTCGGTAGTTAAGATTAAGCTACTGCTTGCTAGATAAGGATGGGAATTAAAACACTTGTTTCTACACTTGCTTTGTCAAGCACACTTTCTCGATCGCATAATCAAACCGTTCATCTCTCTCTTAACCGCTTAAATCTAGCTATTAACTAAGCTATGTAGCAATAGCCAATTCATCGTGTGATGACGCTTCTCTGAGATCAATTTTTAAGAGAGCGTTACCACTACGCAAAGTAGATTGCTTTGTCCGTTCAGGGAGGGACGGAAGTAGGGATAAAGACCCGAAGGAACGCGCTTCATTCTCTTAGCAGGATCTATGGAGCGTTGATATGAAAACGCAATGGCAACGATATAAAGAACTAGAGTTATTGCCTGAAGGGGCAGCAGAACCACAAACAATTTACTCGCCGTTAATCGCTTATTTAGATCAACGTTGGCGATCGCTACTCAACCGTCGCGCTGCTCTACTTGACTATGAGTATCAGGTGGAATATTTAGAGCGGCGGCTGAGCTTGCCGTGCTCTCAAACCATTGAGAAACACTCGCTGTTGAGAAAGCTCTGGCACTGGTTGAACCAGCCAATTAACTTTGAGCATTCGTTCTCGCCATCAGAGCCTGAAATTCAACAAACGCTGGATCGGACCGGGCAAACCTGGTGGAAAGTTTACGATCCCCTCACTGGGCAGACGGCCTATTTGGAATCAGAAGCGGAAGTCCACATCTGGCTTGAAGAACGCCTCTATCACTAGTCAAGCTTTTATTAGTCAGATTCTTGTTAGTCAGGCTTCGAATTTTCGCTCATATGCAGAGTTCAGGATACAGAATTTAGCCTTTAAGAGTCAAGGCAAGTCAATGCCTTGCCTTGACAGAATGTGTCACATTCTCAATTTAATGTGGTTAATCTGATACGAAGATCATTTTGTTGTCAGCTATGAGCGATCGACATCACCAAAAGCTGATCGCTGATAGCCTCACATTGAATCTTGCTCACACTGATTTAGGGCTACTATCTTAATGCCTACAGCCAGTTTTATGTGGGCAAACTAATCTTTTGTGCAACGTTCGATAAAGTCAATCATCTCGCGCATTGAGCCTGGTTTTGTGACGACCAAAATGGTTGAGCCTGCTTCTAAAACCGTGTTGCCATTTGGAATAGACAGGTTCATTTGTGGATGCGGCTGATAACCAATGATGAGTGAGCCAGATGGGAAACGAGGATCGTGGGCAACTTCTGCTACGCTTCGATCGACCACATTGCAGCACTCAGGAACAGCAAGTTTTAGCACTTCTATTTGTCCTTGCTCAAAGTGCATCATCGATTCTACCTGAGGGTATTCGATCGCGTTTGCCATCGTTGAAACGGCAAGATCGATCGCGTTGACGACATGGGTAGCCCCAGCAATGCGATACGGTTCTGCAAAATCTCGATGCCGCATGCGAGCCAGAATATGATGCACGCCATTGTGCTTTGCCAGCGTAATCATTGCCAAATTCAGCGCATCGTTTCTTAGGACGGCTGCTAATGCATCTGCCTTGCGAATCCCGGCTTCCAGCAAAACACTGGTATTGACGGCACTGCCTTCAAACGCCATCACCCCCAACTGTTCTCGCGCGTAGCGGCAGGCCGATGGATCAATATCAATCATGGCAACCGTGTGCCCCAGATCGATCAATCGCTGGGCCAATCCCAATCCGACTAAGCCTGCGCCACCAATAAGGACATACATCGCTTAAATTGCCTTTATGTCTGAAGGAGTCCATACCACGATAACCTGACTCTCCTCACACGCAGCCTCCTGGTTGACTGACAAATCTTTTAGCAATCACCTGCCTCGTCTTGCATTAAAGTGCGAACTAACAGCAGGAAGTCCTCTGAAGAAGACTGCAAGAGACTTGCAACCCGTTACCCTTTGGGAAGGCAAAGCCTACAACGGGTTTGCACACGGACTGGCCCGATTTCTAATTACGGGCGGGTGAGCAACGAAGCCACAGCCTTTCAGGAGTTTTGTCAGTCAATCAGCGCAGACCCTCTGCGATACAGGTTTCCTGTCTTCTAGTCTCCTGTCTGCTTCCCTTGCCGCCCCTGCCTCTCTTACACCCCTCGCTCCTCACCCCTCACTCCCAGTCCCCCTTGAAGCTGTAGCTGTAGTGGCTGGTCTGGCTGTACCAAAAGACCAGGACTGTTCGAGGTGGAGAGATCCAGCGGTTCTCTTGCCCAAAGTAACCAACGGCTACCGATCGGCAAGGTAGACAGCCCAACCGGGTTTTGTGTCAGCCAAAGCAGGGGGGCGTCTGGTAGAGCTTCGGCATGAACCTCTTCGCCAGCCTGTACAGCGGCAAGCGTTTCGAGTACAGCTTGACTGCTATGGATTAACCCAGTGCCTGCGGTCCAAAGCTTGACGTGTAGGTTGCGATGAGTCGCATAGAAGTACAGAGAAGCTGCTGCAACAACGGCTTGCTCAAACGGCTCAGCGGAACTACCTTCTCTTGGGTAGGGTTGCCAGAGCATGGCGCTATCCAGGCAGATGATAAGTGCCTGGTCACTGGCTAAGGTTTCCAGTTCGCGGACACGCAGTTCGCCATAGCGGGCACTGGTGCGCCAATGAACCAGACGAATGGGATCTCCCCAACGATAAGGGCGGAGCGATCGTGTGAGTCCTTCGTTCGCTGCCTGGGCACGGCGATCGTGGTTAAACTGCCAACTCGCATCTCGGCCCATATCATCCATCAACGGACATTGGGGTAGAGGCAACACAGTAGGGTACACGATCGCGGTTGCAGGGACTCTCTGCGAACGCCGACACCAAAAAAGACCCAGAGGTGCGGCGGTGCGTAGGCTCACCGTATGCCAACGGTAGATGCCGCGTCGTTGGGCGAGTTGCTGATAGCGCCAGGTATAGATACTCCGAGGTGCAATGGTCTCAATGGCGGCGATCGCGGGTGGAGCCAACACGAAGGGAAGTAAATCGTGTATTTGAATCAACGTTTTGGGATGGTTGGTAGCATTTTCTAACGCTAATTCCACCGTAAGCTGGTCTCCAACGCTTACAGGAGCGATTGAGCGGCGCTGAATTTGAAGGCTACGCAACGTGCGCTCAGGTAAGATCGCGGCGATCGCTAACAGGGCAAAGCTAATCCCGCTCATGACGTAAAGCCAACCTGCTAACGTATTGGTGGCGGAGACAAAAAAGAAGAGGGATAAGCTACCTAACAACCAGCCGCTGTAAGCAGGGGTAACCCAATGGGTTTCTAGCCAATGAGCGATCCGTTTTGCAGTGTTCATCAAAATTGCTACGCTAAATGCACTCAAACTGAAGCAAAGATATCAATCCGTGGAGAGTGCAGACAAATAAAGGGTTGTGCATCAGACAAGGGTGGGATAGGTTAAAAGGTCATGCCAAGTCCAGG
>NZ_JCACKR010000102.1:21900-48692 GCF_059505485.1 Stenomitos rutilans | reverse complement strand
AAAGGGTTACGGCTCCCTTAATTTTAATTATGAAGATGTCAAATTAACTCTATACTGAGCAAATGGCGCTCCAACCGGGTGATACGTTTGAGTTGGTGCTGGGTCGCAAACACATCCAGCTCAAACAACTGGACTCTGGCGATTGAAGCAAGACCGCTGGTTCGTTGCCAGGCGACGCCGTGGTCCAACGTGTTGACCCTTTTGCAACTTAGACATTGCTGCTAGGCAAAGCCGAACAATCTGAGGCGGCGTGAAAAGGAGGCAGACTGCTCTCAAGCACCATAATTTACCTATATTCATTCTTAACTCATTGAAGCTTCGGGATGCGGTTCTGGTTTCTGCTGGACAACCCATTCTTCAAACAAACGTGCCCCAATTGCCCATGACTCATCAGCCACCTTCTGAATTACTCCAGTGCCGATGAGCACTTCCAGCGCATCAGCGACTTCACCGTAACTAAACCCAGTTTGTTGTGCTAGGGACTCGGTAGATTCTTGGCGGCATTCAACCAGTGCTCGATAAACCGCTCGCTCTGTATCTCCTAGACTGTAAGGACGCTGTGGGTCATGCCACCAGGCAGAAAAATCGCGATCGTGCTGCCTCAGGAGTTCATGCTTCAGACTCTCTACTGAGTGGTGATCTTTTTGGTAAGCATCGAAAAGACAATTGAGCAGTTGTTGCGTCAGGTAGGGGTGCCCGCCTGCCCACTCGGTGACTGTCCTAATATCGGCCTCAGCCAACTCCAAGCTTTCTTCCTGACAGCGTTGCTCAATGAGCGCCTGAGTCTCTGCCGGAGTCAAGGCAGTCAGCCAGTCTACCTCAGCGATATTGAGTAAGGGGGAGCCAACTGCTTGCTGATAATCTTTCAAGTTGCGGTAGCCAGAAAACAGAAAGCCGATAAAGGGTTTGAGGGCAGTGTCCGTATCCTTTAAGCCACGCAAATAGCTCCAGGCATCATTGGCCCAACTCTGACTGACCACAAATTCTGACCCATCTAAAAGAAAGCACACGCCATCAAACTGCCATGTCCGCAGTTCGTTAATCGTTTCTAGTAAGGCCTTGCGAAAGTCATCATGAGGTAGGCGTTTTTCATAGCTCGGATTTTTAACATTGACTTTCAGATTGATCGTGCTCAGAAAGCCCACGGTCACTTCCCCACCTGCAACCTGGCTTAGGAATTGGCGGTACTGCTCGCGTAGTGCAGCAACGGGTACCGATCGCCATCGGTTCATGGCCTCTCGCAAACGGGCAATCAATAGATAACGAAAACTGTCCAGGTCTTTGGGTTGCTCAACTTGCAAGCTCATAAAGACTGGAAAGGCTCGGGTTTCGTCTGGCCTTGCCTGCTTTTGAGGAGAACTGGTTTGCTCCGATGTGGACTGGGGAGCCAACTTGGCGAAGGTTGGAAAGAGCTTTTGTACCCAGCCAGTGCGGGCTTTGGCTGCTGCTAGCTGATTAGCTGGCTCAGCGGAGTGCGCCGCTTTATTAGTGTCCAGCTTCAGCAGATTCCACTCTACTGCTCTTAAAAGACTGGTTTTGCCAACCCGTCGTCCCCCCAACAGGATTCTGACCTGGAATGGCGAGCGCTGCACAGCTGCCAGCAGGTGATTGCGTCCAAAAAAATAAGGTGGGTCGGTAATGGTGACTCGAAAGTTGTCAAACGGACGTTGTTCTAGTGAATCTGCCATTTGCGGATTTCCTCCTCTCCCATTTCCATTTGCAACCAACGAGATAGTAAGGGCACATGGCTGCGGTAATAGTCATTGTCTTTTGTTTCCACACGCAGCACCAAACCTACTTTTTCTAGCCAAAGTAACGCATCCAGAGATTGGCTCTCAGTCAACAGGTTGTTGAGACGAGCTTGCAGGTCTTGTTCTGTAACACCATTATCCAGATCTAAGTTACAGGCAAGTAGCTTTAGCACTGCCATTGCAGCTTCAAAGTTGCGTTTTTTCAGATCTGCCCAGATATTTTGACTAAAGTAATCTTTGAGGATGCTGGAATAAGCAAAGGGCCGTTTGATATAGCGTTGAGCGTTCACCTCAGAAATTTGTCCGCCGTCTTGCTCTACCACTTTGGCGCAGAGAAGGCTGGCGAGTTGCCGGGAAATGAATGGATGTCCACCACTATCTTGATGGATTAGGGTAAGGGTCTCTGGATCAAACGATCGCCCCATTAAGCGGCTAATATCCATCAGCATTGTCTGGGTCTCTTCGGTTGAAAAGGGAGAGAGAAAGACTTCCTTAAAGAAACTAAAGACTGGATTGGTGGGAACGCCCTCCTGTTGCCACTGGTTGATACGATTGCAGTCTGGGTGAACATCTGCCACTAGCAATCCGAGTTGGCGTTGGTCCTGACTCAGTGCCCGTAAACTCCCAAAGAACGCATTAAATTCTTCAACTTTTGCTGTAGGGTCGGTTGGCGTTGGCAGAATGCGCTCAATTTCATCCAGGAACAGCAGGAGCGGTGGTTCGTAGCCTACTTGGGTGAGTGCTTGGATCATCTTGCCAATGCGCTGGATAAATTCAGTCGTTAAGGCAGTCGCCGGCATTTCCAGTGAGAATGGTTCAAGGTTGAGCGTGGTTGTTTTGTCACGCTCTCGTAGTAGCAATGAAAGCTGCCGCAGAATTTCATTGAATAACTCGGCCCCATAGCGAGGCTTGCCGCCATAGGGTTGCAGATCCAGGTGCACCACTGGATGCTGCCGCAGAGAAAAGCCGAGTTGCAGCAGGATGGAGGTTTTACCGGATTTTCGGAGTCCAAACAAACCCACTCCCTGCTTGCGGAGTAACTCTTCTTCGAGACGGTGCAGGAGGTCTGTGCGCCCAAAAAAGGAAAGGGTATCGCCAATGGCGTTGCGATCGTCAAACAAGTCAGCACCGGGCAAGTAGCGATCAGCGTACTGCGCTAGCAAGCCTGCACAGGCAGCAGGGTCGGTAACGGCTTTTTCCACCGCAGCCAGAGGGATTGGAATTAACACAAATTGATCGCGTAAGCGTACTTCCGCCATCCGCACTCGAAACAGCGTGTCTGGAGCTTCCTGGTAGAGTAAAACTCCGGCTTGTTTTTGGAGTCCGCCACCCATTTTCTCTCCAGCTTGCATTAGCTCTGTGACATCTTGAGCAGTGGGTGTGTCGATCGCCAGTAAAACGGGAAAAGGAGCTAGAGCTTTCAGCCGACCCACTGCACTGATAACCCGCAGACTGCGCTTACCGTCTTGCTTAGCCGTTGCACCTGCTTGTTCCAGAAATTGCTTGGCAATCAGAAGCCACTGGTTGAACACGTCCCGCTCTTGTCGGGCAGTGACGATCGCCCGACTAAACCGCAGCAATACCACTGGACGTAGCCAGAATAAGACAAAGGCTCCCACCACCAGCAAAGCTAGACCAATCAAAAGAATCTGGACGGCAATCCCCAAGAAAAGTGCGCTTTTCTGTGCCTGGATGGTATCGATCGTGCGCCGGATTGGTGTCATCATTTCTGCGGGAAACCGCGATCTTCCCCCAGCCAGTGGATTCAAGGGGTCAGAGGCTTCCATGATGCTTCTAGCCTGGGTTAAGGCATCTAATGCCTGATTCATCTCCGACAAAGAGAGCCGACTATCAAAATTAATTCCATTCCCAATGGGATCAGGATTAACTTGATCCTGGATCTCTCCAGAGATTTTTCCAAGCGTAGCAGCGGCACTATTGCGAACTCGTTCATCATTGCTTTTGAGCGATGCAGTTAAGGCTGGGGCACTTGATAATCCCATCTGTGACAGGGCAAAAATTGCGCCTTCACGGACAGGCTTATTGTCATCCTGAAAGGACTCGATCAAGTTTGGAATGGAAATTTTTGCTATAGCACCCATCTCACCCAGGGCATAGGCACTCTCACTGCGTACTTTTACATCCTGGCTCTTGTCATTCAATGTCTTGAGCAAGTTAGGGATCGCCGCTGAACCGACTTTGCTCAAGGCGAAGGTGGTTCTTTGACGTACCACGGCATCACGATCGTTGAGAGCCATAATCAAAGCAGGAATGGCGGAATTCGCTGATTTCCCAATCTCACCGAGAGCATGAGCTGAGCTTGCCCGAATTTGCCAGTTGGGATGCTGAAGCGCCTGCACCATTATTGGAACGGCGGTTTGTGCATCTACCCCGATTTGCCCTAAGGCTTCGATCACTTGTTGCTGGACTGCTAAATTACTCTCTTGCGATACCTGAATCAATGCTGGAACGGCTGCTTTTGCAGTCGAGCCGATGAGCCCAAGCGCCAAGGCCGCATTCAGCCGAACCTCTGCATTGCGATCTTTTAGTGCCTCCGTCAGTGCAGGGACAGCAGGAGAACCGATTTGACTCAGGGCGATTGCAGCCTCACGCCGAAGCCCATCGTCCTTTCCTCTCAGAACCCCGACCAGAGCCGGAACCGTAATTTCTGGCTTTGCCTGCACCTTGCCTAACGCGCTGACAGCACTGAAACGCACCAGTGCATCTTCATCTTTCAACGCCTCCACCAACTCAGGGACGCTATCCCTAGCTGACGGTTCAGTTTTGCCCAGATTGGCTGCAGCAATGCGGCGAGTTGCTGCATTCTTGTCTCGAAGTTGTTGTGTGTAAAGAGAAGCTTCGGAGCTTTGTGGAGCAGACCCACAACCACTGGGAGCTAGCAGCACAGCTAGCAAGAACCCTACACAGACGAACCTGAATATTTGGATCAATCGTCGCCTCATCTGCTTCACCGTAGCCCCCATTAGTAGTCAATCAAATTTAGAATTTTGTGGAACGAGCATGGCATGGAATCATGCTTCGACTTAAGGCACGGGAGTTGGGTTTGACTGCTTCGGCTTGAAGCTGTACTGCAGGCGATCGCCAGGAGCATATTGAAGAGGGCTATGGGGATCATTCCTAAATTTCATCCAATCTAATTCTTTGCCAAATGAAATCGAGGCTGTACCATCAGGAGCAAGCTGATAAAGCCACTGAGCATCTCGGCAAATAGAGGACTCAATGCCGGGAATCTGTTTGGGTAAGCTGCTCTGTCTGCGGGCAGCTTCCTTCACTTGTAAAACTTTTTGAGTGAGTTCAAAGCGCAGCGCGGCTTTGCCCACCTTATGCCACTGATTCACCCAAGCTGGACCCAGATATGGATTCCACCAAGCAGAAGCAATTCCAGGTTGTTTGGAAAATGTATCCGGATCAAAAGCACAGAAATCTTGTTCCGGCAGTTTCAGCACGAGTTGTCTCATGCGATCGAAGTAATCAACGGCTGCAAGGCGTAAATAGGGTTTAAAGACCAGATCGGAGAGTGAAATGAACCATTGGGGGTAAGGATTAGAAGAACTATCAGACAACTCGAACACTGGGAGAGATTTGAAGAAGGAAAGTGCAGGATACTTTCTCGCCGATACAAATAAAAAAGCCTCACTGTAAAGCCCTTTGAGAAAAGACTGAGGTAAATCGTATTTGTTAAAGCGGTTCAGTCGCTCTTGCCATGCAGTCGGAAGTTCCTGCATCTTCCGCATCACTGAAGCCTGCCAGCTGGAGTTGATAATAACAACGAGTTGAGCAATTAAAGTCGGTTGTTCCTGTAAAGCCTGATTCAACTTCCAGGACACTTCCAGGGTCTCAAGCGCTGCTTGCAGTTGCCCCTGACGAGTCTTGTCCAAAATATCAACCACAAGAATCTTTTGGAGATTAGCAACACTAAGAAAGCTAGGCAGTGCAATACCAATATCTCCGACTGCTCTTATATATGACATTTCCCATCGTGGCAACTCGCTACTTAAGATATGAGTGCGAACTGCCTCCAGTTCTATTGCATGTTCAACCAGGTATTGGTGAATATTTTCTGGTGGAGCATCAATCTTGTCATTGGGCTGCTTAAATTGGCTATCCAGATAGCGACTCAAGTCTTTTCCGAGCGTCTCCACAAACGATTTTTGATCAGCTTTGGGCGTTGGAAGATGCAAATAGCGAGTTGGAGTCACTTTGGTTCCCAAAATTTTGCCAAAGCCCAAACCAGTACTTAACTCTTCTAGCTTGAGGGCTGAGTTATTCGTTTCAGTGGTAGGAAACTGTTGAATATACTGTTCGACCGCCTGATCAACCCTCTTCTCTTGTTGAGCCGCAAGCAAATTTCCACCAATGACCCAGATTGCCAGCAGACCAATAACCACAGGAGTTACCCAGCGGAGTATCTTAAAGAGATGGATTAACAGTCTCTGAAGTAGTTTGAGCAGCTTTCGCCCTAAATGTCCTGATTCAGTCAGAGGACGCTTTGGAGAGGCAGGTAATTGTTGCCGCATATTCACTCACCCCAGAGGACTGTTTCACCCTTCTAGTTCTACCTGTTTTCTCTATGGCGAAACCAAAACTTCAGGCTTTGCAATCTCGGCCTGTTCTGCTAGTTCTGCAATCGCAACTGCAGCTATTGCCTAAGCACTTTCTGCCCATTAGTATGCCGAAGCGCTGTTTGGATGCCTGCTGCTAAAGCTACCTGGGCAGCGGGTCAAAATCAATTGCTTAGCGAGTATCGGCAAAGCTGAAGCACTCCAAAGCTTATGCGCTCGGAATGCAAGAGGAGGACTACGTCGTTTGACTGGAGGGGCAGAAGTCACTCCCCTTTTTACCTTCCGCTCTACTGCCGGGCCCGCAGTAGGGCGCGTAACAATTTAGAGTTGTGCAAAGCTAAGCAAACAGCGGTTGCTCGATGCTCCCAGCGGTCGGTTCGCTGGCGACATGCGGTTGCAGGGTGCAGCCTGACCTAATGGCACAAAGGCGATCGCTCTGCGGCTACCCAGTTGGTTCGGGTCACTGGCGCTCGGCAAGCGGTAGCAGTAGGGTTGCTGCAATTTCCTGTCTCAACTGAGCGCTGCTATTCGTACTTTCCAGGCAATCTGCTAGCAGTTTGTTGGCCTCGTAGTATTGCTGCAATTGCTCTTTTTGAGCCTCACTAAATTGCCAATCATGCCCAAGATTGCGGTACTGGCACATCACGGTCCGGAGCTGCTCGATCCAGGCTTGCCCATTCACTGTCCACCACTGTCGAAAAGACTCCCCATGCTCGTGGGACATCGCCGGTAACTGGTCTTTGACCTGTTGCAACTGGCGCTGCAAGGCGGGCAAGCGGGCACAGGCGCAGGCAAGGTTGAGGGTGTCGTCAAGCTCATAGGTACGTCCAAAAAAGAGGGCGCTCTCAAGCTCGAACGCGAAATCGAGGGCAAGGTCGAGGGCGAGGTCGAGGGCGAGGTCAAGAGCGAGGTCGAGGGTAACCTTGAGGGTAAGATCGTTGGTAGGGGCGAGGGTGAGGTTGAGCTCGCAAGCACGTCCAAGGACGTAGTAGAGAGCAGGAGTGAGGGAGAGCTTGAGATCGCGCGTGCAGGTTTCGAGGTTGTGAATGACAGGATCGGTGTCAAGAGCGAGGGTGAGCTGGAGGTTGAGGTGGAAAGCCAGCCCAAAGTAGAGGGCGCGTAGGGCGACAGGCTGGTCGCTGGACTCGATCGAAGTTGCTTTAGCGTCTACCCAGGTGAGAAACTGTTGCAGTTTTGCATCGCCTGCCAAGAGTCCATCGATGCGCCGCTTCATCAGGCCTAGCAACTCATCAGCGGTTGGGAGCATTTCCAGCGTCAAGCACAGTACTTCACGCCAGCGGGGATTGGTGAGCTGGTGGGCGAGTGTGACCAGCGATTGTTGATCAGCAGTTTCGACAAGCTGCCGGGCCGTGAAATACTCGTGGAAGGTGAGGTGAGCAAAGGAGTAAATCTCGTGGGCACGTTCGATCAAAATGCCATGCTGACGTTCGATCGTGGCCAAGAACGCCTCGATGTCTAAAGCCTCTGGGGTCAGAGCGTCGTTTGTGGAGTGGAGGCAGTGGGGCAAGACCTGTTTGATTAACCGTGCGGCTGTATCCAGATCAAAGAAGTAGCTGCCTTCGGTAAACGTCGGGAGCGCCATCTGGCGAAAGAAGGCTTCTCTGCCGCTAGGGGAAAGGGCCTGATAAAACGGTTCCCAACCAGTGTCTGCAAGTTGAGCGCGAGCTTGCAACAGTGCCTTAAAGCTATCCCGGTAGAGCTTCCAACGTTGGGTGGGAAAAGCACCCGTGCCTTCAAAGACGAGGCATAGCAAGGTGAGGAGCAGCGGACGGGTCGCTAAGTCGTGGAGCGGCGGTTGCTCCCTCAGTGCTTGCAGGAATGCTGCTGCTTGACCTGCTTGCTGCTGACGACAAAACCATTGCTCCACAAAGTGGGCAATTTGCTCCTTATTGAAAGCGGCAACTTCGACTTCGGTGAACGCCTCAAGGGTATACTCACGGACAGCGAGGCGGCAGGTGATGACAAAAGCATTGCGGCCATAGCGTTCAGCAAACGCTTGGAGATGCCGCACCACTCGGCTGGCGTCGGTTTCGCGGACTTCATCTAAGCCGTCCAGTAAAAGCAGGGCACGTCCGTGAGACAAGATTGTTTGAATGTTCGTCTGACTGGGCGCAGCAGCCTGACCGTTCACCCCGATCACTGGCGGGATCAAGGTCTGCAGGTATGCCAACAAATCGAGTGGACCCTCGGTTTCGGCAAAAGCTTTCAGGGTGATAAACCAAGGCACACAATGTGGGTAAAACGTCCCTTCTACACATTGGAGCGCTAAATGCTTGAGAAAGGTGGTTTTTCCTGACCCCGGTTGCCCCAGAAGCATCAGCTTGCCATATTGCTGCACCGCTTCCAAGCCAGGCACCGTTTCTTTGACCGTCCCCAAGCTCAAGCGTTCCATGGTTGGTGCTGCTGCGTCTCGCAGCAAGGCAGCGACTCCTACCCGTCTGCGTCCAGGAATCTTTGCCAAGATCTTGACGTGGGTGTAAAGGATGCCCAGCGCCATTGGCTGGTTCATGCCCAGCACCCGTATGACGCTACACCGTGACTGAATCAGCGGTTGGATGGCTTGGCGCACCTGCCCTACCAAGGCATCAAGGTTGTTTTCCTGCTTCCCAGACACTGGCGGTGCAGAAGCCTCCAAGGCTTGATAGCGCTCCAACAACCAATCATGTAGCTTTCGGTACTTATTAGGTCCTTTACCGGTAAAAGAGAACTTTCTATACACCTCGCTCATGCGGGACGCCAAAGCAGATTCAGAGATCCCGAGGGCTTGGGCAATTTCAAGCTTATTGCCGCTGCTATTGACAGTAGCTGTAAAGGCTTCTGCTTGTTCGGGTGAAAGGTCGCGCTGGTGGGCTAATTGAGCTAGGAACTCGCGTGGGAACGCCTGCATTGTCCGGGACTAGTAACTAGCGTTAGTTAACCATAAATTTCTCCAAGTCAGGCGAAGTCAGGCAAAGTCAGCCTCAACTTTGGCAGAAAACTCTTAAAACGACTTGCGATACTGAATGTGACCGCTTTACAAGCGTGTTTAACGAGGATCAAAGCCAGCCAGAAAGGGAAGTTGCATGGGGTATGGGGTTAAGTGAGTCGCCGTAGAGGCACTCACGCTCAGGCTGGAAGGCTGACTTAGCAGGTGTGGCAAAAACAGCACGCAGGCTGATGAACACAGGAGGTTCAGGCTCCTCCGTTCTAGTCGGTTTAACCGGTACACCCCTTAACGCAACTTTCTACTCACCGACAGCAAGCGATTGACGATGTTGCCTGGACGTGTCTTCTAGACCGTGTGTTGGCATGAAGGATGCCTTTGCTCTGCTTGAGTAAGGCCCTTTCAACCGCCACAGTTTTAGGACGACGACAGTAGTGAGTTGTCGCTTCATCAACCTGTAAAAAGGTTTTTAGCAAAGTAGCATCATTACGCCTAGAAAGTTCTTGAAAAGGAGCTTATTTTGCCATGTCTTAACAGCAAGTTTCGTTGTAACCGCTTGTTTTGAACAGGTCGAATTATCAAATATGTGCATTAGCATGACTGCTTGCTTGAATTTCTTAAAACTACTCGCTAGCAATGTGTTCAAAAAGCGAAAAACTCAATCTCAAGCAATAAGAAACCACTCAAATAGCAGTTATGAAAGCGGTAGAAAGTGTTAGGTAGTTAGGAATTTTACAAGGCTAAAACCCGCATTCTCTCGTTAGTCACGGTGAACCATGTGGATCTTTGTCTCACAGTAAAACTAGTATTTTCATAACTAACTCACTATGGCTAAAATGTTGTCTGATCTCCTTTTGGAATATCAACTATTCTCTAATAACCGAGAGTTTAGTAACCTCCGCTCCATTCTGAAGAGGCGCATATTTCCTGATCTGCTCAAGCTTGATGGCTTGCAACAGCTTCAAGGCAAAAAATTAGATTACATGCTTGAGCACATGCCACTCGCTGGTTTTGTCGCTCTAGCAAATCCGATCTTTCAAAGTCAGATACTACAACTGGCTCGCTCTAACACTTTGAAAGTTGAGAAAAGCCAATGGAAACGGTTCTGTACTTGGTTACAAGCACACGAGCAGTATGTTCCTGATCCGGCTCCGCTTGTGTCTGTTTCAGAGGCGGTACAACCTGCCTACAGCCATATCCCCAAAGGTACGCTCAAAGCAGTCATGGCGCTGAAAAAAAAGCGGGAGAAAACCAAAGGGCCGATCGCCTTGCTGGAACGAGATTGGACAGCAGACCTCATAACCGATAGGCAAAGCTTTGATTTCTTCCTGCAAACAGTCACGCGATGGCGCAGAAAGGCTGTCACTATCGCAACACTAAAGCAGTGCCATCGAAGTATCGCACGAGTGTTGGGGTACAAAACCAGGGAACAAGGGATTGCCCTTGAAGCGTTAGCGATCACTGATCTCTTAGACCAAACTTTACTGCAAGCTTATGTGGAGTCCAGTCAAAAGCGGGGCCTGTCCTCAAACACGATTAAGAGTGATATGGCAGTTGTCATTCCCATTGCTCAATGGCAATTTCACTTGTCTACGCCGAATGAAAATTACAGCAATCCTGAACCAGTCAAAGCAATTCGCAGCTATCTGAAAACGATTCTCATTGACCACCGTGATCGCCCGCGCGTTTCAGATGAGGCTTGTGCCGAGAGGGAACTAACCAGGCAGCAATGCTGGGAAATCCTGGACTATCTGAGCTGGCGCTGTAAAGACTTAGAAAAACAGCACGGTATGACGCGCCAAGTGATTGACGCGTGGATGGATTACTTGATGATTGCGTTCTTGGTCACAACGGGTGCGCGACAGCGCGAGCTTCGAGAACTGCAGCGGCAATACTTAGCGCTTGAAGGCAATGTCATCTTTGTCAAGTTGCCACCGGAAGGGCACAAAAATGGCAATAAGACCGGGAGGGGCAGAGAGTATCCGCTTTTTGTGGGACCGATGCAGCTCTCCTTAACCACTGACTTACAGTACTATCTTGAGCACATTCGCCCACAAAACCTGGACCATGATTTTCTCTTCTTCCTACGCCTAAATCAGGCTAGGCCGTATGGACGGATTCGTCGAGGCGATCCCATTCGAGCAGACTCGTATCTCTCTAATCTAGTTTCTAAGCTCATCGCCTGCGTCACCGCTCATCTGTATGGAATTGAGCAGGCTAAATGGACGACCCCGCATGATTTTCGGCGAATTATCGCGACTTGGGTCTGTACCTATGGCGAGCCGAAGCATCTGCCCATTTTCGCTGAACTTTTGGGCCACTCCATGGACATGTTGGTCAAGATTTACAACAAAAGGCACCCTGGAGACCTAGCACGTCAGTCCCCGTTTGCTTATGACGAGATTGCCGCAAGAGAGGAGCGGATGCAGGATTCTAAGGACTTGGGCAGGGCCAAGGCCGCCACTTCTATGTCCGAAATGAGCCTGTCGGCACTCGTAGCCATGCTCCAAAAGCTCGTACGCAAGCTCTGGTATGCTTTGACCCAGCGTAAACAAAATGAGGTGCTTGCATCGCTATCACCCGTGGAGCGTGAGGCGATCGATGCCTAAAAAAGGCCAAGACGCGGTTCACCTTGACGCTTTGGCTAGATCTCAGTGGCAGTCACGACACCAAAGGCATGACCGGTGGGGCTATTGAGGGGGTAAAACCGTTTCGTTTGCCTGGCATACCAGTAGCAGTACCGTCCTTCAGTGCGACAACGCATCCGTTCGGCACAATCGGGTAGCTGCTTCCACTGTTGCAATGTCGTGATGGGGATACCCGTTAGCCTGGACAGTGCCGATTGGGACAGCCCACCGGTCCCAACCTCTGTTTGCTGCTCCACCAAGTCGCTAGCATGCGGCTGTTCGAGGGGACGGGATCGTAGGGGCTCGCACAGTGCCTCAATGTCTGCCGCTACAGTCAGCACTGACTTGAGCGGCGGGTGTGCGTCTGACTCTAGGCGGAGCGGGTAGTAACACTGTAAGGGTGGATTGTATACCCACCCGAAGCCTTCTGGATCCCGTTCGACCGCCCATTGAGGCTGCTTCAGCTCCCTCAGATACTTTTTGAGCGTGGTGGGATTGGTCTGCAAGCGCTCTACCAATTGCCTGGTGACAAGTCCTCTTGTCCAGTCTTTTGGGGCAAGCGTGACCAACGGTTGGTTGGGAGACGAGGCGCTGGCTACGGCGACACTCTGAGCCTTGTTGCTCTCTGCTGGCGATCGCGCCAGTGGGCGCGTATCAGCCTGATGCACGCCTTGAGAAGGCTCTGGACATGGCTGGTGGGGGTTGGTTGGGTACGGCTGGAGGGGTGGCGCACGGGGAGGCAGCGACCCTTGCTCTAAGACGGCTAAGCGCTGCGCCAATTTAGTGGTGATGGCTTCGAGCCTCTCCATACGTTGGAGCAACAGAGTCTTCTCTGTTACCATCGCGTGGCTCTTGCAGTTAGCCCCACCAACGCCTACTTGGGCAGTCGCTGGTAAGAGAAGAGGGGCTTGAATCGCGCTGGCTAGTTCAGATGCCATTAAAGGGTCTAGAACAACGTGCGGTCTACCGTCTTGCTTTTCAAGCGTTTCAATCATCATTGGTTTCCTTCCTTTCAACGGTCTGGCGTTAGGGTGTGACAGGCGCTAGCGGTACTAACCATCAAGGACTGTGAGCCCTACGTCGGCACCAGTGCGTGTGTCAAAAACGGGTCATGGGAAGCGGGCAGGTGATGGCGGCATCGCGGTCTTGAGTGCACCATGCAGCGATCTGCTGAAGCTGAAAGGCGGCTTGGTGATGCCAGCGGACTTGGCGAGTCTGCAACAGCGTCGTTAAGCTGACCGTGGTCAGCTTGCGCTCAGACGGGTCATTGCCAGGGGAGCCACAAGGTTTGAGGTGGTGCTAACGTCACATCAACACCTGGTACTCCAGGTGCGATCGCCTGCGACAGCACCTGCCTCAGCGCCGGACTCAAGCTTGCTCCCAATCTGAGCTTTAGCAGGTCATTCGTGCTCAATTCGTCAAGCGTTTGGTAGGTCAACTGGTACTCCAAAATGGAGACCACTTCTTCGAGCCACTCGTCTGGCAGCTTGCCTCTCAGCTCACGACGAATTTGGACGATCACAGGATTAGTTTGGCTAAACATACTATGAGCGAGTGCCTCTACAAAAGTGACGGGTACGGTGACGGGTGAGTGACGAGTAAACCGTTGTCTCCGTGACGGGTACGGTGACGGCTTTCACTTGATAAGTGTTGGGAAGTCCACTCCGTCTAGATTTCCAACCACCGTACCCACTCCGCACGGGAACTGACGGGTGAGAAAGTTTCAATCAGGTTGAGTTTGATTAGCTCCAACAAAAGTTCGTCCACTTGCTCAGAGTTTAAGGACTTGCTTTGACCCCAGTTTTGTTTGACTGTGCGCACAGCAAGCTCCTTCTTTTTACGCAGGTAGACGCCTAAGTCTTTGAGGTCACTAGCGGGTAAAGCCTCAAGGCGATGACGGGTAGCCTGTGGTTCGTCCTGGGGTGGTTCAGCTTGCCAGCAGTCCTGCAACCAGTCCACCACTTGAGTCCGAAAATCAGGTGGTGGTGCTTGGGTCTGTGGTGTTTTGGGTGGTTTTGGTTGAGTTTGTACTTGCGGTTGCGTCCACGGCGTGAAGTCAGTCAGTTTGCGCTCAATCTGGGGTAGCTCCACCAGCAACCACTCAACGTGACCTGGCAGTTTTAACTTGCCCTTCCCACTGGAGACTGGCTTGCGCGTGATGGGGTGAATCGTGGGAATCAGTTCCAATTCCAGCAGGGCCGCATCCCGTAAGCGGGCAACGCCTTTCGCATCCCCCAGCGCCGACAACGTTCGATCGTGCGCGACAAACAACGGTGGCATCAGCACTTTGCGACTATCACTCATTGCGGACTTAAAGAACTTACTACCGATGTCACCCGGCAGGCGGTCCGCCCAGTTTGTCATCTCTTCCGACACCACGCTGGTAATGCGCTGCTGCTGCCGTAACGACTGCTGCCAGTCTTCTTCAGTTAAACCCGAGCGGTTGAACTCCTGGTAGCGGCGCTCGATTTCGTCGAGATACCACTGGAGGAACGCCGCGATCGCACCGTAGTCCATCCCGGCACCGATATGCCGGATGCCCTTCCACTCATGATTGGCCGCGTGTGGATCGAGCAAAATCACCTGATGCCCGGCGCGCACTTTCTGCATCACCAGGTACCGTGCCGTCCAGCTTTTTCCGGCACCCATGCCGCCAAACAGCAGCCCAGGGTACTCTAAGAAGTTTTGCAGGTAAGCCGTCGGGTCACCGATTGGATCAGCCGTGGGTGTTACAGGCATGGTTGCTTGCCCAGGTGCAGCGGTTTCTGTCTGTGGCTGCGAGTTAGTCTGCGGTTTTGGTGCCGACACGTCCTGATAGTCGGCATCTTGGACCTCTGACAGATAGGGTGCCATCTGTGGGTAAAGTCGTTCGGCTGCCTGCAACTGAGCCACCTGCTGATAGCCTTCCAGTTCAGCGTGATGGGCGATCGCTTGCAGTTGTCCTTGCTGCAACCGCGCTTGGCGCTCCCACTCCTGGTACTGGCGACGGTAATCGCGGCGGGTCTGGGTGAGTAGCCAAGCGGAAACGCATAACCCCGTGCCCACCAAAGACAAGGGAATTTTGCGATAGGCCGCTTGATAGGTGAGCTGCGTGCCCAGGAACCGCACTGTTTCGGGCTGGTGCAGGTAGCCACTGACTGCGAGCGCTGTACTAGTCATGCCAGCCGACAGTAGCCCCAGAATCTTTGGCAGATAGGGGTCTTTCACTTCCAAACCTCCTGCACCTGTTGCTGGACGTGCTGCTGCACCTGTTGACTGGTATGGGCAAGTTGGTCAAACCAGCCCGTGAAGATGGCCACGACCAGAGCGATCGCAATCGCTAACAACCGGGCGCTGCGAGACAGGTAAGCCGGGAGCACCAGAGCCAGCAGGCAGGCGATCGCACCCATCCAGTAGACCGGCAGGAGCGCTGTCACCCACCGGGCGAGCAAGGTGACGGTAATACCCAGTGCAAACAGCCCGGTAAAGCGACTGATGCCCTCTAGCACGTAATCGATGCGATCCGGTTCGGGCGTTGCCTCTGGTTCGTAGTAGCCATCGGACGGTGGCAACATCAGGGGTGAATCGTAGGGGTCAAACATGGCTCACCTCACACCCGAAAGAAGTCTTTGACACCATGCCAGAAGCCTTTCCCAGGCTTGCCAGCAGTGCCATAAGTCAGCAGTTCTTTACGGGTCTCCGCTTGCCGCCGCAACGCTTCCTGCACTTGCAGCTGCCGTTGCGCCTGGGGGACTTTCTCGCCGATCGCTTTGGCGCGATTCTGGTGTCGCAGGTGAATGAGTTTAATCGCGCTCTGGAAGTCTAAGCGATTCAGGTCATACTCCGAGCGGTATTCGGCTTCCAGCTTCTGGATACCGTGTCCGGCTTTCTGGTTCAGCAGTTGCAGATGCTTGTCGTAGCCTTTACTCAAGAGCCAGGCATCTAAGAAGCTTTTGTCGATTTGCTTGGAGCCTTTCTCGACTTGCTTTAAGACGCGCTGGACAAACTGCTCATATTCCACTTGCCCTTCAATCAGCGTGGTGAAGTGTTTTTCCAGGATCGGCAGAATCTCTTTCAGTCGGGTCATCGCAGTAGCGCGATCGGCAAACAAAGCGAGTTCCCGATCGTCCATTTGGGGTAAACGTGCCAGGTCGATGCCGAAGTAGCGAGTGGCGCGTTCAGTCAGTGCGCCGGCATGGGGCAGGATGTGGGATTGGATGCCCTTGGGTCTGCTGCTATAGCCTTTGGCTCTTGGGGCTGACATTAGTTGCACTCCTTGGTTTCAGAAGACCAGAACAGGAAACTGCTGCGATGGGTGTCGCAGAGGGGCGAGCGGGGGACAATCACGACTCGCTGACCGGCGGCACCGGCGAGAAAACCCAGCACATAACCACCCAGGACAAACCCCAGCACGACGGCAATGCCGAGCAGCAGGGTGTTGAGTGGTTCACGATACGTGGTCACGCGCTCAGAAGTTGTGGGCGTTTGTGCTCGCGCCAGTGCTGTTTCCAAGGGGGTAAAGGTGGTGCGGCCATCCGGTTGCTGTTGCACCAGATAAGGCGTGCCGGTCTGGTCAGCCCAGACGGCCAGTTTGGCGGGCGCGGCAGGCGGTAGCGCTTTAGGGTCGGGCATGGGTGGAGTCTCCAAGAAAGTTGCTCGCTAGCCAGCCGGTCTGACCCCGCCACCGCACGGGCACCCACACGACACCGTCCTGCTGCACGCGGCGATCGGGGGTCAATTCCACTAAATCGCCATGCATCAGCACGCCTAAAACCTGACTGTGCAAACTGGGTGCCGCGCGGAAGTTAGCGGCCATGTTGGGGCTCTGGATGTGAGCGATCGGGAACGTGGCTGGATCACTAGACGGTGCTGCGACCAATGAAGGCTCTACGAGCGCTGTAGCAGTGGTTTCTGGCGGTTGTGTGGTAGCATCCTGCTGGGATGCTAGTGACGGGGTCGGCAGCGGCGAGACAGAAGGTATAGCAGTGGGACTGGCGGCGGTTAGAGCTGGTTGCTGCTGTTGTGAGAAGCCGAAACCGAACATGAGCAGTGGAATGGCCAGCAAGCCCAGAGCCAAGGGTAAGCCCCAGTGAGTCGTGGCTTTGGGTTCGGGTGGTGGCACTGGCTGCAGGGTGAAGAATTGTCCCTCGGTCGGATTTGGAGGCTGTGGCATGGCTTTAGCACCGTGAAGGGGGTCTAGGCTGACTGGGCACAGGGGCTTACAACGGCAACGCACCGGCTGCCGTATAGGGGGCGATCGCCAGAAAGCTGCTGGTCAGGTCAGGGACATCAAGCGCGTCGTCTAGCAGGACCGCAAAGTCAGCGCACTGGTGGGGGTGCTCGCTCAGTTCGGCGACCAGATATTGCTGAATGCGGAGTTGAGATTGCCGCAGACGCTCGGCCATCACTTTGGCAGTGCTGCGCTCAAACTGGGTCAGCTTGGCATCGAAGGCAAACACTTGCGCGTTGATAGTGTTCACACCCGTTTGGGCTAGTGCGGAAATGGCATGGGCGCTCTGGTGATCCAGTTCAGACAGCCGCTGCTGTTGCTGCTCAGCATTGGGGTTGGGGCGTTTGGCTTTGGGCTTGTGCCCGTTGACGGAATCTTTCAGAGCATCAGTATTAATGGGCATGAGTTTCCATCTCCTGTATCAGTAGGATTTTGAATTGTTGAATTGTGCGTTTCCTTTTGAGCCAGAGCACCAGACGAGTTAGCACTTTGAGGTCATCTACGGCATACAGCCCAAATGCATCTGGTTGGATGCATAGCTCCCTTAACCAGTGCCGCAGGGTACTGGGTGGTACCCGTTTACCGCGAACTCTTGACAGATGCCAGCGCAATTCTGGTTGGGTGAACCCTTGTGCCTCAATGACTTGTACAGCAGGCATTTAGGAAACCTCTGTTGGCGCTCCGTTAACACGCTATTGATGTGCCAATGGAACGAATAGTAGCACAAGCGTGAATATATGCAATTATGAGATGCAAACGTCTTGATTTTTGTGAGTTAGAGCTACTATCATTGGAGCGAGTAAATGACAGAAGTGGCCAAGCGTGTTTTTGCAAGTGTGAGTGACCAGCTAGCGGACAAGCTGGAAAAAAGAGCGCAGATTGAAGGGCGCTCTCTATCCAATCTCATTAGTTATTTGCTGGAACGTGAAATGGAGGCTTGGCAACCTCCAACACAAGAAAGTAAGTGAGGGCGATCGCGATGGCACGCTTTCAAGACCTCAGGCAACGCTTTGCGGTCAGACAACTTTTAATAAGGGTGGATCAAGCGCGGTGACAGTCTCAGCTCAAAGTTTAGAGAGCTTAGCAGTACGCTTGCACTTATGGACAAGTGGCGGTAGATTATTGATCGACTCAAAGAATATCCGTACCTGGCAGGGGGAGCGGCAGAACGATCTAGCACCAAAGCTAAGACTGTTCTGTCGTTTGTTGTTTTTGCTCCGCATCAACTTTCAATCTGAGGGATGGTTAAGCGCCCCTGAGACACCCCCGGACAAGGGCAGCGCTTTGATACAAAAGATCATGCGATCTTGGCAGGACATTCGGTCTACCATGCTCTAGTCGAAAAGGATGACGTTATGAAGCTGATGGCACACTCCCAACTCATCACCAGGGCGGCTTTACGCTCGGGAGCGGTCTCAGCGGTCCAGGTTTGTCCTTTTGCACTCAAAAGGAGCGTGGTTATGTTCTAGGACCCCTAGAAGCCAAAAACCCCCACTGCGGAAACAGCGAGGGTCAAAAGGCTTCAATATTCACTTTCATAAAGGTCTGGGGCTGCTAACCAGAAGCTTGGCGGCAGAAAGTTAGCTCACCCGATCAGGGACAGAACCTTCACGGACGTTTACGACGTACGACAGGTTTTGCTGTGTCAATTTTAGAGGTAAATGACCGAGTTGTGCAACTTTTTCGGTCATTTACCCCTGGCTGCGGCATGGCGTGTTGTCCCATTCGATACACTCATCAGGGACCACACCATGGCAAAAACCTTTACCCCCACCCGGCAGAGCAACCCCTGCCAGTTGTGCGACGACACCACCGGTAAGTGCCGTCAAACGACGAGCACCCTCCTGTGCATGACCTTAACCGATGCACTAGACACACCCCCCGGCTTCACCTTTATCGGTCGGACAAAAGACCATCTCTGGGGCAAATGGGTCGTTGGCCAGCGGCAAGACTGGAGCGACGACCAACGCGTCTTGTGGCAACGGGAGCGCCAACAACGCCAGGTCGAGCGGGAACGCGCGGAAGCGCAGCGGCAGGCAACGGCACTGTCAGCCCTCGAACGCGACCGGTACTACCAGCAATTGCTCGACCAGCTCAGCCTGCATCCGGCTGACCAGAACGCCTTAAGCGCCCGTGGCCTGAGTGCGGCGCAGCTGCAGACCTGGGGCGTCAAGTCTGTAGAGCAATGGCAGCGGTTAGAGCCGTCCCTACCACACACGCTGCCAGGGGTGAGTCTGAGCGGTGAACGTTTGAATGTTGCGGGTGCTGGGTTCCTCTGCCCCATCCGCGATGTCAACGGCTTGCTGGTCGGGTTTCAGCTCCGCTTACGGGTGGCTGAGACCGGCGGTCGCTACCGCTGGCTCACCTCAGCCACAAAGAAGCGGCCGCACGGACCGACCCCGCACCTACCGCACGGTGAGTTACCACTGGCGGTGCATCGTCCACCTCAGGTGCAACATACGGCGATCGCGCTGGTGGAAGGCACGGGACCGAAACCCTTTATTCTCTCTCAGCGCCGGAGTCAGGTGGTGGTCGGAGCCGCCGGTGGTCAGTTTGCGAGCAGTCCCCAAACCCTGCAGCACACGCTGGCGGTGCTGGCGGCGGAACTGGACACGCAAACCGTTGAGTTCTTTCCTGATGCGGGCGCGATCAGCAATCGGCAGGTGATGCGACAGTATCGTCGGACCTGGACGTTACTGCGTCAGTGGGGGTATCAGGTGCGCGTTGCCTGGTGGGGTCAAGACACTAAAGCGGCACCCGACATTGATGAACTGGAGGCGCTGGATGAACGGACGCCACTGACATGGTTAACCACCGCGCAACTGGAGGTCATGGCGCATCCTCGTCTCGATTGGCTGGCACGCATCCAGGCACGGCTGCAACGGTCACTGTCACCCCAAGTCGCCGCTGCCGCGCTGCGACGGACGTTGGAGGGACCAGACCCAAACCTGGTGGCGTACGCAGCGGGCGATCGCCTGGCCACCTGGCAGCAGGCGGTGGCGCAGGGCTATCAGTTTGTGCTGGATCAATCGCCCACCGGCACCGGCAAGAGTTTTGATGCGGGTCTGGTGGAGTCAGCCCCACTGCAGGCGCAACAAGTGTTCTATGTCTCAGACCAGCACCGCAATCCGACTGTAGAGACCCTGACCGCCGCCCAGGGCTGGGTGGATCTCGAAGCACGGCATGCGGGCCTCATCCAGGAGACCACACCGGGTGGCGGACGGCGCGTGAAACGGGCCGCTAGTGGTGAGACACCCCAGACGCCCGCGAGCTGTGCCCGCACACGCTTGCTGGGAGCGCTGCGCGCCAAGCACGTGGCGGGGGCCGATACCGCCGCTCTGATCTGTGGCACCTGTCCACTTAAAGAGGCGTGTACGCATGCCACAGGACCAGGCTATGGCTTCTTAAACCAACGCCAGGCAGCACTGGCCTCACCCAAGCTGCGCGCCCATCCGGCTAGTCTGCCGATCCCCGAAGACTATGTTTATGATGCCGTGGCCCTCGTCTGGGATGAACCCGGTCAAAGCTTCGTCACGAAACACGACATTCCCATCACACTGACGGACTTAGAGCAGACGCTGACGGCGCTGCTGTCCTACCCCGCTTTGTTTGCAGCCATCCAGCCGCTGGCCACGACGCTACTGCCGTACCTCAAGGGGCAGCAGCGCTTAGGACGCTTTGGGCTGTCGCACACCGACGTGGTCGCCACGTTAGCGGTGCCAACAGTGAACGTGTCCGAGCTGGAGCAGGTGTTACAGCCCGATCTCGCTTTTCTCAATCCCACAGCGGTGCATGGGGTCGATTTAGCCGACTTACCAGCGACCTTGCGGAAGCGTTTTTCCGAGCGCGACGCGGAAGTGGCGACCCAGGCCCAGCAGCGGGTACTGAAACAGTGGTTACCGGACCTGGTGCGCGTGCTGACAGGGCAAGTGCGCGGGTCGGTACGGTTGGAGCCAGGGGTATTGACGCTGTCGCTGGCGGACACACGCCATCAAGCGATCGCTCAGGCCGCTGGGGTGGTGATCTTTCTGGATGCCACGCTGAGTCGGCAGGACCTGGCGCTGAAGCTGGGTTGTGACCCCAAGGCAATTTATGTCTGTCGCCAGCAGGTGCCGACGCCCGACAATTTGACGCTGGTGCAGGTGACGGATTTGGGTCGTCTCGGACTACAGCGGGGGGCAGACCAGCAACGGCGGGTGGCGGCGCTTGTGGCGCACTATCAGGCGCTGGACCCAGACACCAAAGTGATTGATTTTAAGCGTTTTACCCCGGAGGGGATGGGGGCCTGGTGGCGGGACAGTCGAGGGGTGAATGACTTCACTGCGACACGGACGTTGCTGCTGGTGGGCACGCCCTGCCGCAATCTGGCGGACTTACAGGCGGAGTATGCCCTGCTCACCGGCTGTCAGGAGGAGACGGATGCGGGTTTCACGGCGTTTGTGGACCGGGCGATTCGCGCCGACATCCACCAGGCGCTTGGCAGGCTCAGAGCACATCGGCGACCGGAGGAACCCCTGCAGGTGGTTTTGTTGAGTGACTTTGCCTTGGATATCCCGACGCAGCCAGTAAAGGCTTCAACCATCACGCTGGCAGCGGCGGGTAAGTTTGAAGGCTTTCTGCTGGCGGTTCAGCAAGCCGGGGCCGATCTCAAGGTCACAGGGGTCATGGTGACGCAAACCGCACTGGCTAAGCTGTCTGGGTACAGCCAAAGCTATATCAGCCGGTACTGGCACTTATTACAAACGCTATTAGCACTCTCTGATAGCAATAGTCATAAGCAGGCAGCGGCACCCCCTGACCCTGAAACAGCGGCGGTGCTGGCATCTGTAAGTCACGTGTTGACGCTGGTAGCCGCATCGTCGACCGGAGTGGCTTTGCTTGAGTCGGTGGGGGAAGCCTTCTTGACCTGGCTCCAGCCAGAGCAATGGTCTACCGTTTGGCATCGACTGCCGCTGGAGACACAGATCCGTGTCCTTGCCGCGCTGCTACTCACCTTACCAGCCGACGCGTTAACGTCCCTGACGCGGACGGTAGAGCCGAGTTTGCTGCCTTCACAGGGGTGATAGTGGACTAGTTTATCCATTTCACAATCTCCTCTGTGATCGAGTTATACACAATCAATTGGAGTTGGTGGCGCTCGATTACGAGTTAAGCGAAGCGGCTTTGAGAGAAGGTGTTGTAGAAATTCAGTTAAATTCAACGGAGTGACTAACTGCTCCGTCGAATTTAACGCAATCCCAAGTTCGTGAAATTTTGCTGGTTATTTGGAAATAAGGCAGAAAATTCTTGAAAGTATTGTCCAAAGAGTAATCCAGCAATTTTACGAAAATTGCTGTAACGCTGATCCAGTGGACTTTCAGCCACTGCTCTTGTTATTACCCGACAAGTCTATTTGTACCCACCTAAACGACCACCTGCCCGAACACTAGCTGCTCTATCTCCACAACTTCGTCCAGCGGAGTCTGTTTGCTCCGGATAATCACAATTTCCGTGTTTATGGCTCGTAGAGCTACTGGGACTTTTACTGCTAGAGTGGCTTGTGGAACTTTTGTGGGAGGTAGAACTAGAGCTGTGAGGCTTACTGGCACTATGTGCACTACTATGGTGAGTGGATTTTGCTAGTGCAGGTTGCGTATAAAAAAGGGTCAAGGAGAGCAGCAAAGCAACTACCAATTTCACAAGCTTCATCATACTGGTTTTACGTAAGTTATCTTGGTTCCAGCACCTCAGTATCTAACCGACTACCGAGATGTTTTTCTGCCCTAGAATGCCCAATGAGGCTGAAACCATAACAGACGATTTACAGTTGGCGCGGCACAGTCTTGAGCTGGGTGGGGGAGAGAAGAAGTGGCACAGTACGTAGTGAGAAGCCGGCAACGATCGCTGGTCAGGCTTCTCATCACAGGTCTTCAGACTCTGGTGCTTTTTGGTCTATTGCCAAGTGCTGCAGAAGGGCTGATTCTGAGACTCGCTTCGATAGTTTCTCTGAAACTCCATATAAATAAGGTTTTCTAACCTATGTTGCACTTTTTGGGTCGTATGTCGGCTCACCTCCCTGTTAATGAGAACTCAGAAAGTGATGATGCGGAAGTTGGTGATCTTATTCGCGAGTGGGCGATCGCACTAAACATCCCTAAGCAAAATTTCCCCCTCTGTCTTTCTCAAAGCCTTTTTAGGGTTAAGAGGCGTAAGGTGTACCCCATTGTCTAGACAGGAAAACAACAAATTGAAGAGAGTCTACTGCAAAGCTTGATTCTGATTGGGTTGTACTAATTCATACCTTTCTCCTGTTTCAACCAAAATGGACGATCGCGGGGGTGCGGTCATTCAACGACTGATGTAAACGCTTGTGATTGTAGAAGCTGAAATAGGCATTCAGATTGGTGACGGCATCAAGGACTGAAGTATAGGACTTGAGATACACCTCCTCATATTTCACTGAACGCCACAAGCGTTCGACAAAGATATTGTCCAAGGCTCTGCCCCGCCCATCCTGACTGATTTGAATGCCTTGACGCTCCAATCGCCCCGTAAAGACGGCACTGGTAAATTGAGACCCCTGGTCGGTGTTGAAGATCAAGGGTTGTCCTTGGTGCAACGCCTGCTCCAACGCCTCTAAACAAAACCCCACATCCATCGTGTTGGACACCTGCCAGGAGAGCACATAGCGGCTGAACCAATCAATCACCGCCACCAGATAGATAAACCCTTGAGACAATCGGATGTAGGTGATGTCGGTACTCCAAACTTCGTTTGTCGCCGTAATCGCCATGTCCTTCAGCAGGTAAGGGTAGCGTCTGTTCTCGTCGCCTGGCAGACTGAGATTTGGCTTTGGGTAAATTGCCTCTCATCCCATTTTCCGCATCAAGCGTGCCACCCGTTTGTGGTTGACCGTTTCCCCTTGCGTCTTCAACCAAGCGGTCATGCGGCGAATCCCATAAAATGGGGTTTCGGTGAATTGCTGGTCAATCAATTGCATCAGATGTTCGTTGTCGGGAGTCTCTTGGGCTGCTTCGTAATACCAACTTGAACGCGCCAGTCCGATTAACTCACACTGCCGTTGCACACTGATTTGACCATGCTCTGGCTCAATCCAAGTGCGTTTATCGCCCACCGACAAGTCCAGATTTTTTTTTCAGCCAGTCCAACTCTACTTTCAGTTGTCCAATCTGCTGATACAGTTGTGCCGTTAAAGCCTCCTGAGCTTTCTGATTTTGTCCTCGTTGGCTCGAAAACGCTTCTGGTATCGCCTCAATGGCTTGTTTCTTCCACAGAGCAATTTGGCTCGGATGCACTCCTAAATCACTCGCAATTTCATTCACTGTCCTCAGTCCTTTGATCGCTTCGAGCGCTGCCTTGGTTTTGAATTCAGCACTGTATTGTTTTCGCTGCATAGTTCTTTGTCTCTCGGTATTTGCCCTGACCTACTGTGCAGCGGGTCTCTCTTATTGCTTTGTCCAGTTTATGGGGTACATCATAGCGTTTAGATGTATCGTGCTTCATGCAGCATGGGTAAGCCTCTCATCACCAACTATATAAGTCTCCCTATAAAGCAAGCTATAACAGAAAAAATTAGAATTGTTCAATTCAAGGCAAACCTGAAATTATAGCCAGCTTCTTAAATCGGGCACCATGACTCAGACCAACCACGGTGGCACTAATTATCAAACCCAAACTGGGCAAGATAATACTAACTTTCTGGGGGGAGAGCACCACCATTATTACAGCAGACCCTATGCTCATTCAGGTGCTCCGTTCCAAGCTCCCCCCCTCCCCCGCCCCTACATTGATCGCCCCGAACCCCATGCCGCCGTTAAAGCCAAACTCCTGGCAGAGGAATCCGCCACGCCGGGAACGCTTGTAGTCAGCGCGATTTTTGGCTTGGGAGGCATTGGTAAATCCGTGTTGACGGCTGTCCTTGCCCACGATCCGGAGGTGCAAGCCCATTTCCCCGATGGCATTCTCTGGGCAACCCTGGGTCAACAGCCCGATGTCCTTCCTTTTCTGAGCAATTGGATTCAAGCCCTCAGAGATTACGACTACAAACCCACCACGATCGACTCCGCCTCGCTGCACCTTCGCACCCTGCTTTACAACAAAAAAGTCTTGCTAGTGGTCGACGATGTCTGGAACCCAGACCATATGGAACCTTTTCGCGTCGGTGGTTCCCAGTGTCAAGTTCTAGTCACTACCCGCGAAGCCAAAATTCCCGACAGCGATCGCTACGACATGGATACCATGACTGCGGAGCAATCGTTGGAGTTGTTGCTGCAAAAAGCCCAGTGTCCAAACCCCAGATCAACCGAATGGCAACAGGCGGAAACCCTTGCTAGAGAAGTGGGCTACCTTCCCTTGGCGCTAGAGCTAGCAGGTGCCCAAATTGCCGACGGGGTGTTATGGTCAGAGTTGCTGGAAGACCTTCAGGCAGAGATTACCTGTTTGGAAGTCTTGGACGACTCAAATGCGCCGAGCGTCAGTTCTGAGAAGAACCGCAAACGTCTGAGTCTGGTGGCTTCGTTGAACCTCAGTTTGCGCCAGCTTTCCCCAAAGCAGTTGCGCCAGTTTGCCTGGTTGGGGGTGTTGCCGGAGGATACAAGTCTGACCCAAGATATGGCAGCCACGTTATGGGATGTCACCCCTCGACAGGCAGGAGCCATTTTGCGGACATTGTGGTCAAAGGCTCTGCTATTGCCGGGAGTTAAGCAATCAAATCTAAGGCTCACCTATCGACTGCATGACTTGATGCATGACCTGGCAAAAGGGTTGATCATCGCTCCTTGTGTGCCCAACGGCGAAGCTCCGGCTCTTGCGGGTTTAGGACTAACTCTGATAGAAGCGCATCAAGCCATATTGTCCAAGTATTATGCCAAGACTCAGCAAGGACAGTGGTACACCCTTCCTGATGATGGGTACATCCATGCTTATCTCACCTGGCATTTTCAGCAGGCACAGCAACCCAATGCGCTGCACCAACTTTTGCAGGAAACTACCTCAGAGGGGCGGAATGGTTGGTACGAAGCCTGTGAAAAATTGGGGCAAACCGCCAATTTTGTCACGGATGTAGCACGATCATGGGAACACGCTGAAACCCAATATGCCAACAGTTCTGCCCAGTCGATTGCCTTACAACTTCGCTATGCTCTGATTACTACTACCCTTAATAGCCTTGCCAGCAACATTCCTTCTAAACTCATAGCAGTATTGGTTGAAAAGGGCTTTTGGACTCCTGCCCAGGGGCTTGTCTATGCTCAACAAGCCCAGACATCAGATCAGTGTGCTGCCATTCTTCGGGAATTAGCGGGTCACTTACCAAACACCTTGTTGCCAATAGCGTTGCAGATGGTGCGCCAAATTCAGGGTGACAACAACCGAGCTGATGCGCTGAGTGGATTAGCTCAATATTTGCCGGAAGTGATTCCTGAAGCATTGGCAGTGGCGCATCAAATTCAGGATAATTACGAGCGAGCCAAGGTGCTAAGTAAATTAGCCCCACATTTGCCGAAAGCGTTATTGTCCAGAGCGTTGGCAGTGGCGCATCAAATTCAGGATGACAACAACCGAGCCAAGGCACTGAGTGAATTAGCTCCATACTTACCAGAAGTGATTCCTGAAGCATTGGCGGCGGCGCATCAAATTCAGGATGACAACAACCGAGCCAAGGCACTGAGTGAATTAGCT
>NZ_JCACKR010000102.1:0-21800 GCF_059505485.1 Stenomitos rutilans | reverse complement strand
ACTTACCAGAAGTGATTCCTGAAGCATTGGCGGCGGCGCATCAAATTCAGGATGAGGAAAGCCAAGCTGAGGCGCTGACCAGACTAGTCCCATATTTGCCAGAAGTGATTCCTGAAGCATTGGCGGCGGCACGTCAACTTCAGGGTGAGGTCTCTCAAGCTTTTGCGCTGACCAGACTAGTCCCATATTTGCCGGAAGTGATTCCCGAAGTGTTGGCAGTGGCGCGCCAAATTCAGGATGATTATTACAATGACCGAGCTTATGTGCTAACCGAACTAGCCCCCTATTTGCCAAAAGCATTATTGCCCGAAGCGGTAGCGGTGGCTCACCAAATTCAGGATAATTACGAACGAGCTTCTGCCTTAAGTAAATTAGCCTCATATTTACCCGAAGTCATTCCTGAGGCTGTGGCAGTGGCGCACCAGATTCAGATCAAAAAAGACCGAGCTTCTGCCTTAAGTAAATTAGCCTCATATTTACCCGAAGTCATTCCTGAGGCTGTGGCAGTGGCGCACCAGATTCAGGATGAGAGTCTCCAAGCTTTTGTGCTGAGCAATTTAGCTCAATATTTACCGGAAGTGATTCCTGAAGCAACAGCGGCGTTGCACCAAATTGAGTATGAGCAATATCGAGCCGAGGCACTCAGTGTCCTAGTCCCATATTTACCGAAAGCGTTACTGTCCGAAGCAGTGATAGTGGCACGCCAAATTGAGTTTGAAGACTACCGAGCTGAAGCATTGAGTGCCTTAGTCTCATATTTACCGGAAGTGATTCCCGAAGCATTGACCGTGGCGCACCAAATTCAGGATAAGGAAAGCCGAGCTGAGGCGCTGACCAGACTAGTCCCATATTTGCCAGAAGTGATTCCGGAGACCTTAGCAACGGTTCGCCAAATTCAGGATGAGGAAAGCCGAGCTGAGGCGCTGACCAGACTAGTCCCATATTTGCCAGAAGTAGCTCCCGAAGCAGTAGAGGTGACATGCCAAATTTATTTTGAAGATTACCGAGCGGAGGCATTAAGTAGATTAGCTCCGCATTTACCGAAAGCGTTATTGCCCAAAGCGTTGGAAGTGGCACGCCAAACTCAGGATGATTACTGCCGAGCTTTAGCACTGAGCGGATTGGTTCCATATTTGCCGGAAGCGATTTCCGAAGCATTAGAGGTGACGCATCAAATCGAGAATGATTACTACCGAGCCAAGGCGCTGAGTGACTTACTCGATTACCTAGATCTCACCAGTTTTGAATTGTGGCGTAATATTCTTCATTCCCTGGCCTGTCTAAGTCGTAAGGAGTTTGTTAATGATTTACCAAAACTCAGTTCAGCAATTCTGGGGTTGGGGGGAAAGGCAGCGTTAGAGGGTGTTGTCGTAGGAGTGCGTGAAGTGTGTCAGCAATGGCGTTAACCGCAACCCCAACTCTCTTACCCAGGCTATAGTCCTCCCTATAAAGCACGTTACAACAGAATCAACACCCTCTACAAAACCGAATTATGGTTGACCCTGCCACTGCTGCCACCGCCCTCACCGCCGCCAAAATTACCGAACTCGCCTTCCAAAAATTCATCGAATCGAGTGCAGGTGAGGCGGCTAAGAAATTCACCGAAACCGCGATCGCTAAAATGGATGATCTCCGCAAAAGCATCTGGACAAAACTGCGGGGTAAGTCTCCTGCTATTGACGAAGCGCTGACCAAAGCAGAACAGGGCGATCACGCCGCCATTGATACCGTTGCCAAATACCTAGATGTGGCAATGGTAGATCACCCCGACTTCGCCGCTGAAATTCGGGCGTTCGCTCACGAAATTACCCTGGAGCAAAAGCAGGATAACAGTAGCATGACCCAAACCAACTACGGCGGCACCAACTATCAAACCAAAACCGGAGACAACAACACCAACTTCTTTGGCGGTTCCCATAATCATGGCAAGTAGTCATTCCTAAGCGAGTTTTTCCGTGACCCAGATGAGCCACAGTGGCGATCGCTTTAACGTTCAAACTGGAACCGACAACACCAACTTCTTTGGTGGCATCCACTTTCATGGTGAACGCCTCACCTCAATCATGCCAATTGAAGACAAAGAGGTTGCCGCTCAGGAGCGCGAAACCCTCTCCCATGAGTTCTATCGGGGGATCTCAGCTCGATATGAACACATTCTTGCCGCAGTTGATCAACCTCGACCAGATAAACTCAACGAAATTGCCCAAAAATTCCGAGAACATCGGGTGGTGATTGTGTATGGTGCTTCTGGGCAGGGAAAAACGACTCTCGCCTACCGTTATCTGCATGATTGCGTTCCCCACCATCGCCGATTCCAGGTACAGGTCATTGAAGGACGGCAACATGCTACAAATCTGGCGAAGGCCCTGATCGCACAAGCGAATGAGAGCGCCAGTTTAATTTCGGTCTATGTCGATGTTGCCCCTAACGATGTGGGGTGGGAAGACCTGGTGAAACAGCTATCTCACCATCTCACCATCCAGACCTTGGTCACGATTCGCGAAGAAGATTTTCGTCGTGCCAGCATCTCTGGAACAGAGCTACAGTTTGCTCCTGTGGAACTTGCTTTCAATCGCTCAGAAGCAGAAGAGATCTATCACTTTCTGACCCAGACGGAACGGCCGCCACATATCCTGGATTTTGAGGATGCCTGGAAACGGTTTGGCGACGGAGGTCCTCTGCTGGAATTTGTCTACCTCGTGACGCAAGGCGACTCCCTGAAAGAAAAATTGCGCCAACAGATTCAACGCATTGAAGATGAAATCAGAGCTGGAAACCGTTCTGAAGCCGAACTTCAACTTCTACGACTGGTTTCTGTAGCCGCCGCGTTTGAAGCTCGTTTGCAGGTGAAAGAATTGGTGCGGTTCCTCCAATTGCCTGCTGCCAAACGCACTCTGGAGGTGATGGAGAAAGAATATTATCTACTGCGTACCCTGGAGAACGGAACACTGGTCGGAGGGCTACATCCTGTCCGGTCAGCCATTCTAGTCAGTCTTCTCACCGATTCAACCTTTCACCCTTGGGTAGATAGCGCCATTGACTGCTTGCCATTCATCATCGAGCAAGACATTGGCGGTTTCTTGCTGTATGCCTTTCTCCGTACCCAAACGGAGCTACAACCCTTATTCACAGCTCTCAACACTTATCAGCCCACTCAATGGAGTGCGATCGCAGGTGTAGTGCGTGCCCTCCTCTGGCTGGGCATCAAGGATTACGTCGCAACCAATCAGCAACTTATTTCGGATGTATACGCGGATTGCCAACAGGGATGGGGAATGATTCTCGATGGTGACGTGGCAAATGCGAGTCCGGGAGTATTAGAAGGATTACTCTCGACCCTGACACCATTGTTTGATGAGGAGCGACAACAACAGATCGAAGCTCTGCGAAGTCGCCAAACCGATAAATGGGAGGTATTTGTTCCCGCTTTCAGTTGGCTCTCTCGCTTAACTCAAGCACCCTCACCACCGCACTCTGAATCCGAATGGACAGGGATGGCAGAAGTTTTATTCTGGATGGGATGGCTACAAGTTCCCCTGCCAATTTCAGATTGGCTCTCCCTCACTGATTTAGAGAATGTAGTCGAAACCTTACCTCTTGCAACTTTGACAGATCTAGCACTTGGGCTGTTTTACGCTGACGAAGCAGGCTATCGTGCTTGGCTTACTCAACATCAAGTAAGGTTGATTAGTCGGTTTCGACAAGAAACTCAAACCGTGGCATGGGAAGATGATGGGCAAACCGTGCGATCGCACTTTGTAATTGAATTGTTTCGCCCTGAACAGCCCTCAGAAGCAGCGCAGGCTATTCAAAACCAGGCTCAAAGAGGTTTCATTGATTTGGCAATGGAGCGGTTGGAACTATGCAGAAAGTTGTTTCCTGACCGTGAAGTGTTTAGCAGCCGAGGGTACGGTCATCGGAACCCACTGATTGAATTCCATGACGAAACCGAAAAGAATATTCCCCGCGCTAATTTTCCCCTTCAGCAGCTAGTCTCTCTCAATGCCACATTCAGAGGTCTGGCAGAACAGGCGTTTAGACCCAGTAATTGGGAAGAATACACTCGCAATGTTTCAGATCTACGGCGGTCTATTATTCAATCCCTACAACAATTGAAGCGGGGTCTAGAGGTTTACTTTAGAAGCAGACAAACAACCCAAATCTTGGGTCAACATATAGACTCCGACGGGTGGACTCGCAGCCGTCAACTGCTAGCCTCGTCCCCCCTACTGCCACGGTGTGCCTTTGATGCTTGGGGCTTTGTTTCCGATAGTCGCGATCGTGTTGATGAATCGGATGGGAGCGTTCCCTATCAGCGTCAAAATTTGGCCCTGGAAGTGTACAGCTCCTATCTCAAAGCTCTCAATTCATACGTTCGTGGATGTAGTAACTTCTTTGAGCAAGCTGAATGGGTCTTAAACTTCCAGCCCTATTTTAGAAACGGAGAAAATGCTCAAGTTCAAGAACTTGCCCAACAACTGAATATTGATGTGAGTCAAAAAGCTCATCTATCTGTCATAAACCTGGGAGATGCTTGGAGAGCCCTATCTAAACTACAAAAAGAATTCAAAGAGCTTCTGTCCTCATTTGTTGGTGCAGACACGCTAAACGATTTAGAACGCCAAGAACAAGCAGCGTTCGATCAACTCTGGTGTTCCTGGTACTTCTTTGTCTTTCATCCCACGCAGCAATTCCAAAACGCTACTTGGGGGGCAAAGCAGGAATTCAGCAAACAAGTCAGAGCTATCAGAATTAGCATTCAAAGAGAGCTCCGTCGGATTTCTCAAAATGGTCTAAGGGCCCGTATTCTCTCAGAAGACACACCGTGGGAATCCGAATCAGCCCTCTGGTTGCAGGTAGATGGAGAAAATGCAATCGAGGTGCACACCGCTATCGAAGCGATCGTTGGAGCCATTCGTCAAGCGATTATAGCTGTACCTCAGAGTGAGTTACGGCGATACGCTATTGATTTCACCTGGTCAACCATTCTAGTTGTGCCTTTGGTACAGGGGAAATCTATAGCATCACAAACTTGGCGGTTTTCCTCGATCATGTTTTCAGTCGATCCCAGTAGCGATTTGGGGCGTTGGCACTTTGTACCCGTTCCCATTCCAGCAGATGCTCTTTCCCAACTAGGACTCTCAACCTGGATGCACCCACGCCTTGACATAGCTCAGCAACTCATGGGATCAGTTTCAGGATTGTCGCTCCTAGCTTCACACCTACAAGATTTTGAACGTCTCCCCGAACTGGATGACCAAGGGCATGGTATCTTGCAACCCTATATTCACGAGTGCGCCACTCAACTAAGCGCCTGTTTTCAAGCTGTGTTAGATACAGTTGCAGAACTGCTTAGCTATTACAATCAGCTTTCGCCTCAAGATTTGGCAAGTCACCCGTATTTGATGCTAGCCATTCAAAGCGTTACAGAATTGCACGAGCACATTAAGCCAATTACTGATCGCCAGACCGACAGTAAGCTTGAGCTGTCCATGAGTCTCGCAGAATTCACTGAGTGGGCTAATCGCTTAGAGTCCATTCAGCAATTAACGTTTTTAATTTATCTATGCTGGGTGGCTGACATCTTACAAGAGGCTAAAAATGAGAATACCTAAACTGTGCTCACAATGGCTCATCTTTTGAAGCTTGCAACCGATGGCGAGCGGAGACGATCGCATCATGCAGCTTGTTTTGAAGCACTTCTTTGGAAGGCAGCACAGTGAGGTACTCGGCAACATGGATACCGCTCTTATCAAGTTCTAGTAGCTCGATCTGCTCTTGCTTTTTGCCTGCACATAAGATGATGCCTAGCGGCGGTTGTTCATCACTCTCCTGGTCGTATTTGGCGAGCCAGCGCAGATAAAGCTCCATTTGACTTTTGTACTCGGGACGGAAGTTGCCCAGCTTCAGCTCGATCGCGACGAGGCGTTTGAGTTTACGGTTATAGAACAACAGATCAATGTAAAAATCGTCGTTGTCGATTTGCAGGCGTTTTTGACGAGCAACAAAAGTGAAGCCTGCACCCAGTTCTAGCAAGAATTGCTCAATCTCTCGCAGGATGGCATCTTCGAGGTCGGTTTCGAGATAGCGATCGCTTAAATCCAGAAAGTCCAGGATATAGGGGTCTTTGAGAAGTAAGTCTGGGGAAAGTTGCTGGTCTTGACGCAGTTGGTCGAGGTCGTGACGAATGGTGTCTTCGGGTTTGCGGGAGAGAGCGGTGCGCTCGAAAAGCATGGAGTTAAGCCGTTCTTGTAGTTGACGTACGCTCCACTGTTCAAGTTGTGCCAGTTCGATGTAGAAGTCGCGTTTCAAAGTATCTTCGATGCCAATAAGTAGTTTGAGATGCGACCAACTCAATTTTGCACACACTGTCTGCAAAATCTCTCGATCAGGGAACGCATCTGCAAGCACGACACAGTAGTGCAATTGTCGCTCACCCCAGCCTTTACCGTAAGCCTGAGTAAGGTATTGAGAGAGGTTCAGAAGCACCTGTTTGCCGTATTCAGCACGTTGGCCTTGCAAGATTTCAGTCTGAATACGTTTGCCGACTTGCCAATAGAGCAGGGTGATTTCGGCATTGATAGCAACAGCAGCACGTTGTTTGGCGGCATCAATTAGTTGCCTGATTTCCTGAAAAAGGAGATCGCTCGGTTGAGACAGGTCATTGCTCATTGCTCTAGAACATCCCGATACTTCAGAAACAGCAGCCAGGACGTTTGTTTCGTATAGTCCAACTCAGTGGTGTGACCCGCTTCCTTCCAGAGAACGTTATCAGTGCTGTTGAAAGTTTGCTCGAACATCTAGCTTTTCTAAAGGAGTTTCAGAGAAGGGGGTATAAGGCATAGAGCTGACTTGTAATGCCATCAAACAGATAGCAAGACCAACCCTATCTTGCCATCAGGCGGCATAACTGAGAAGGGTGAATGACAAACTTTGACATTCTTTGCCATTCACAGCATCATTGAGATCGTTCCTCTCGGTGTCCTCTTTGAAGGCTTTGCTCATGAACGTTTCCCTCACCCCAGAGCTTGAGCAATACGTCCACAGCAAGGTCAAAAGTGGGCGCTATCTCTCTGCTAGTGAGGTGGTACGGGAAGCCTTGCGCTTGCTGGAAGAGCGCGATCGCTTACGGGAGATACGACTGGCAACGCTTCAAAAGGAGGTTGAGATTGGCATTGAGGATAGCGAACGAGGAGAAGTCTTCGACGACGAAGCAGTAATTCAAGAACTACTGGAAGAGCTTGAATAGCCTCGGCAGACTCACTGACGCAAAACGCTATACGCTCGGCGCTTAACCCTTTTCTTTTTTCAGAGCCGTGTCAACGCGCTTCAGTAACCGAGCCACATCCTTGGTGATGCTTTCAAGTTCAGGCGTCCCCGGTTCAGCATAGGCTTTCTGCCAGCGGGTTAGCTCCGTCTGTAAGCGACGAAGCGATGTTGCAACAGTATTGCTGTCATCCTTTCCAGAAAGCCGGACATCTGTCACACTTTCCTCGATCGCTGTATTTAAGTAGCGTCGAACCGTCCGAATACTCTTGCCGATGATCACTTCCAGCGCGGGCCGCAGAGCTTTTTCACTCTTTGCTGGTCTTCCCTTCACCTCTGCGTAGCCTGCATTGCGTAAGCGTTCAGCCAACGCTCGGACTTCCACGGGGGTGTAATCCCGCCGCTTCTCGTTCTCTGTAACCTCCACTTGTAGCGCCAGGTCTGGGTTTTCCTCAGCATCAAAATCAACCACTCTGACTGGAACGAGGTCATTGGAAAAGTGTTTTGCATAGGCAGTAGGATTCGCCTCTTTGAGCCCAAACACGGCCGCCTTACGGTGCCCACCCGCTAACAACCTTCCCCGCCTATCAACCACTAACGGTTCCAGAAGACCCAGCACCGCGATCGACTCTGCCAGATCGGTTACATGCTGACTGCTCAACCCTCGGGTGTCACTGGTACGATCGAGAATCTTTCCCAACGGCAAAACCGACGAGCGGGACTGTTCTAACTCAGCTCTAGCTTCCGCCTCCCGATCCTTCACCTGGATAGCCGTTCCTGCGGAATCGGCTGCATCCAACAATTCTGCTGCACTGCGTCGTCTTGCCATTTCTGTTGCCTAATCCTTAGCTATTGCCATCACCCACTGTGCGATCGCGGTTAACTCATCCGCAGAGCGCGATCGTGGTGCAAAGTCCATCAACGGTATCTGCTGTGCTCCAGACTGTGAAAGGTTCGTGTCTTGGTGAACCGTGAAGTGCTTAATATCAGAGTAGCGTTGAACCAACTGAGCCGGAAGCTCTTTATCCAATGCTCGTCGCTCATCAACCTGGGATAAAACCAACGCCCATTGCTTTGGTCCTCTGCGCTCTCTAGTTCGATAGCTCTCCAAAATACCCATCACTCGGTTTGCCCCCATGATGGCGAAGGGATGAGCATTGGTTACAACAAGCGTTATCAGCGCCGCCACCAATCCTAAACGCTCTAAGCTTTCATTCCCTGGAGGGCAGTCCAAAATAACGGCATCATAGGGCATGACCTTCACCAAATCTGCCAAGTCTTCAGGATGGAGCGACTGAATCGTCTGGTTCGTTAAATTGGGTCCGCCCGGAAGAACATATAACCCTGAAGCTGCTTCCAGAGGGCTTGGTTGATTGCACGTTAAAAGTTCAGCCGTGCCAGGTGCCGTCGGGTCTACTCCCAATGCGTAAGCCGCATTCGACTGAGGATCTAGATCAACAACTAAAACTTGTTTGCCCTGCTTAGCCAGAACTGAGGCAACTCCACAGGCGATCGTGGTCTTGCCAACTCCTCCTTTTCTTGCCGCCACTGCAACCCGATGTTGCGTCATGTATAACCCACATCAATGTCTTTAAGTAAACGATACAGGCTTCGCTACCAATGAGAACCGCTATTTTCTAAACGCTTGAGAAACCCTTCTTAAAAACTAATGGGTGAGTTTGCCTTCACTCCATTGAATATTTCGCTTAGTAAACTACATGCCGAATGGCTGAATTCTAGCCCTCTCAAGCAGAACTCTCAATTAACGCTCGCCCTAGTTTGGCTCAAGGAATATGTTAGACCTCGTTCTCTGTCGTCTCTATCTGCTGTGTAATTCTGCGTGCCCAAGGAGTCTCAGCAAAGCCCAAGAGGCTGCCACTGGGAGACACCATGCGAAAGGTTTGCTGTCCCCAAGGTTCTTCACGCGGGACTTGCGTGATTGTTTGACCAGCGCCTTCGATGTGAAGAGCAGCGTGCTTCACGTCGTCAACCTCGAATTCCAGCGTGAAGCCAAGCGGAATACGCTCAGCGTATTCACGACTGCCAAAGACACTCTCTGCAGCATGGCCACGATTCCAAAGCCCAAAGTGCAAAACACCGGGTACGGAGAGCATAGCGTAATCGTCACTGTCATGCTTCTCAACGGTTAAGCCCAACACATCCCGGTAGAATACGAGAGCCTCATTGACATCTTCAACGATTTCAGCCAAGCCAGCGATGTGTCTTAGCATGTGTCCTCCTGTAATGCCTCGCTATAGTATTGAGCGTCACAACGGCTGGCTACGTCCCAACCTTCCTCAGCATTATCGATCACATCTGTGGTCCAACACCCTATTTTGGGGAATTAAACAGAGCCCTTGCCTGCCAAGTTCAGTTCTTGAGACGTTATTGACTACCTCTAATTGTGATAAAAGCCATCTTGTGCCAGTTGGGGCCGTCTCACAAACGGTCCTTTAATTAACACTTTGTACGAACAGAAACAGTTGCATTTAGTCGCACTTTGTCGAATCCCTTGGCAGCAATGCTTTTGCACCGTTTCGCGTTGATCCACCGGAGTATTCAGACTGTAAATAAATCAGGTCAATAAATCTATGTCTCAAAAATGACTAGCGTTAACGAGTTCTGATACAGTTGCAATACATTCGAACGCTTTATTATGCTGATCGGGTACAAACGGGTTTCAACGGATGACCAGAATCTGAACTTGCAACATGATGCACTCACCGAAGCAAGGTGCGATCGCATCTTCTCTGACAAGATGAGTGGTGCCAAAGCTGATCGCCCCGGATTGAAGCAAGCGTTTGAGTTTTGCCGGGAAGGAGATACGCTAGTGGTCTGGAGATTAGACCGCTTGGGTCGATCACTCAAAGACTTGATCGCCTTAGTGGAAGAGTTGGAGAGTCGCCAGATTGGGTTGCGATCGCTACAAGAAAGTATTGACACCACCAGCAGCGGCGGCAAGTTAATCTTCCACATGTTTGGTGCGTTGGCTGAGTTTGAACGGAATCTGATTCGGGAGCGTACTCAAGCTGGCTTAGTTTTAGCAGCGGAAAATTTTTGGTCGTTAGTGAGCCGTTGGAGTAAACTGTCCCATTTACGATGTCTGGTCGATTATTGCTGAGAAGCCTGTAATGGCGCAAAATCGTTGCTTGTGATTCGGACTGTCCCATTTATAGGCGAAAATGGGACAGTGTGAACTAATAGGCATCCAATCAAAGTGTCCTCTAAAAACTAGACAGGGAAGGCTTTTCAGCCTTAACGACCATTTTTTGTCCGTTGCTAAAACTAAGCCAAGCTGGTTTACAAGCTGCGAGAGTAAGGGGACGAAAAGGGGGGCGAAGGCCGAAACTAACGCCACATCAAATTGAAATTGGGAGGTCGCTAGCAGCGGATCCAAAACGGAGTGTGCCCTCAATCTGTAAACATTTAGGCATCAGTCGTCCGACTTACTACCGCTACATCAATTTACAACAGGAAAGCGAACTTGCTGGAATAAAACGAACTGGGTGATGGCTGACCTTAGCATGAAGAAATTTTCGAGGCGTGAAGCGACAAAGAGGGCAAGAGGGCAAAAGCGGAAAAGGGCTACAGAGTCCTCGGGGCAGCACAAATAACTCGAAAACCGATATTGTCGTCGCGGTTGACGGGCGGACGGTGGTGGCGAGAGGCAGAACGGCAAGTCCACGGAAGGTCGAGCCAGGAACCGCCGCGTAGTACACGTTGATTAGCATCACCAGGAGATTCCCACATATAAGAACGACGAGAACCTCCTCGAATTACATCTTGACCTGACCTTACAAGCCATATATTTCCATCTATTGGAGCGGCTGTATAGTTCTCGTGCCAGTGATCCTGACACCACTCCCAAACATTCCCGTGCATGTCGCATAATCCGAAGGCATTCGCGATTTCAAACTGGTCTACACGGGTGGTCTCTTCTCGATACTCGCCTTGAGGACCGTCATTGTAGGTGGATTTGCCGTCATAGTTGGCGATCTCTGTGGTCAGGGTTTTGCCAAAGTAGAAGGGAGTGGTCATTCCTGCCCGACACGCATATTCCCACTCGGCTTCGGACGGTAAGCAATACGGTCTACCGGTGTACTTCGCCAGCCGATCGCAGAACTCTACCGCGTCATACCAGGACACCTGCTCAACGGGACGGTTGTCTCCCTTAAAGTTCGATGGGTCTGGTTCCAGTGCATGCCGCACTTGGGGCAACGCCGCCACAAACCGCCACTGTGCTTGAGTGACAGGATAGCGCCCCATAAAAAAGCTGGAGATACTCACGTCATGCTGCGGTCCTTCACCTTCGTAGCGCTCTGGCTCATCGACTGGCGAACCCATCAAGAGTGTGCCCGATGGAACCAGAATCATGTCCAGCCCGATTGCCTCTCCCAACTTTTCGGTAAAGTAGCGGGCTTGTTTGCGTTCCTTACGCAGAATGAGACCTGCCATGCCAGACGGCCTCACATTGCCATAGGCAGAGCGGAAGGGGGTTGTTTGAGCAGCTTGGGAAGGGTGCACCACTTCTGGAAACCCCGCCGGTTCTGGCGCCACCCGCTCTACCTTGGGGGGCACCGCACTCGGAAACCTTGGTGCCTGTGCGGGTTTAGTCCTCTCCTGCAACACACTCAACAACAATGCTTTTGCGGCGGGTTCAGTTATACCCACTAAATCGACATAAACAATTTGTGCCAGCAGCCCTGTAGGTTTACACTCTTCCACCCTGACGGGAATCAGCTTGCGTACTATGCTTTGTGGGTCACGGGCAAAGGCAGCTCTCCACTCTGGTTCTGTGTAGGTTGATTGCAGAAACCTCTCAGACAGTACCACGATCGTGATCTGCGCTTCAGTAACAGCTCTGTCCATGAACAGGGCAAAGTTCCCACCCGGTTGGAAATCCCATACCTCAATCACAACTGTATAGCCTGCTTCCTCCAAAGTCCAGGCAATCCACTCGGCCCACTGTTTGTCGTGGCGATTATAGCTGATGAAGAAGTCTTTCATGCTGACCCAAGACGTGGCTCTATCCCATTTCCCTCCAGTTCAGCTTAAACGTTGTGGTAAGAGGCGACAAGGTGGGGGAGCGGCTACTCGTGGTCCACCACGTAACGATCAAAGCTCGACGTTACCACCTTATAACCAAGTACTTCCGTCAGTTAAGTGCTCCCTCGTAGTTCTTGTGCCAGTAGGCTAAACATCCCTCCCAAACGTTGCTATGCATTTGTCCAGGACCAAAAGCATTACGGGGGAAACTGGCTACATCATTGGTTTGTCTTTTAAAAGCGCCTATCCCTCCTGCATTGGCGAAGCCTCTCCCGTAAAGAATCGCCCAGCATAAATTTGTGGTCCCTCAGCAGCCGATTCAGGCTCGGCACGTACCTTTGATCAGATCGTGGGTCTTTTGGATGATGGGCAGCTCGTTCACGGTCTTTTGGATGGGTTGAAGCCGCTACTTGTAACAGCCGTCCAGGATGACTTGCTGAACTTTCAAAAAAGATTAAGGCTCTGCGATCGCTGCGCAGCTTGATGTCTGTAAAAGGTTGCAAAAATCGCTCAGCGCTACGCGCAAAGAGGGCAAGAGGGCAAAAGGGCAGAAGGAAAGAGTGCTACAGAGTTCTCGGGGCAGCACAAACAACTCGAAAACCGACAAGGTCGTCGCGGAGGGCGGGCGGAGCGTCGACGCGATAGGCAGAACGGCAATTCGAGGGTTGGCCGTGCCAGGAACCGCCGCGTATTACACGAGAAGCGTTCTCATCCTCACTTAACCAGGCACTGCCATCGGTCGTTGCACCTTCGTAGCTTTCATGCCATTGATCCTGACACCATTCCCAAACATTCCCGTGCATGTCGCACAGTCCAAAAGCGTTTGCAATCCCAAAGTGGTCTACAGGAGTGGTTTCCTTTCTAAACTCACCTTTCGGTCCTCGCCCATAAGAGCCTGACCAACTGAGCTCTTCATCATCAGTGCCTCGATAATTTGCTAAGTCAGTGGTGATGGTTTCACCAAAGTGGAAGGGAGTTGCGGTTCCTGCTCGGCAAGCATATTCCCACTCCGCTTCAGTCGAGAGGCGATAGGCGCGCCCAGTGTAGACAGAGAGTCGATCGCAGAACTCTACCGCGTCATGCCAGGACACTTGCTCAACAGGACGCTGATCGCCTTTGAAACTGGAAGGATCTGGTTCTAGTTCTCGGTTGACTTGTGGCAGTGCCGCCACCGCTCTCCACTGCGCCTGGGTCACGGGGTATTTCCCCATAAAAAATGTGGCGATATTGACCTCATGCTGCGGTCCTTCGGAGTTGCTTCGCTCCAGTTCATCCTCAGGCGACCCCATTAAGAATGTGCCTACAGGGATCTGCATCATCTCGAGGCCAAGGTCTTGATTCAAGGACTCGACGAAAAACCCTACAGTTTGCCGCTTTCGTAGGAGCCTTAATCTAACTTGTACTTTAGGTATTTGTAAGTTAAATGGTGATTTGCTAAGAATAGCTAAGTCTGTCGCAAATACACGACCCCGGACTGTGCCAGATGTTGCCGTAATTACCCCAATTACGCGATTGCGTTCAAGCTCTAACACTGCCGCCCCACTTATACCAGGGGCAATTTGATCTGATTCGAGCTGTAGCAAATCATTTTGTAATTGTTGATTATGTGGTGATTCTACAAAACCTAAGATTCTTCCCTCCACCCACATTCCCGAAAAATTGCTTTCCCCACGCCTATAGCCAAAACTTCGAAAACGACGAGCTTCTAGGTAACCTGTTGGGTCTTGAGCTGTATCCAAGGTGGCTACTCCAACACCTTCTGGTAAGACTTCAGCGTTGATTTTTAGTACCGCAATATCGTCGTCAAAATCATTGAGATACTGAAAAGCAATCGCTCTCTGAATTCTTGCTTGTGGGTTGCTTGCTTGGGGAAAATAAACAATGACTTCTGCTAATTCATCTTCAACTTGAGGATTTACGCCTGCATTCATAACAACATGCTTACAAGTAACAATTCGTCCGGCTTCTGAAACGACAAATCCAGTTCCCAGAATTGTTTGAGTCTCGATGTGACGGATTTGAACTGTGAAACTTCTTAGATCTTGAAGTTCTTTTTGGGGTAGAACGTTCTCTGCTTCCTGATCCAAGACAATTCCAACAACTTCTACTTCCTGGGTCTGTGGTTGAGATTGTATATAGGGATCGTAATCTAATTGAGCTGTAATAAATTCGAGAACTTCTAAGTCCGGAAAAGGAGTATCAGATTCTAAGGGCTGAATCCAATTAGGATATCGCTGCGCATCATGTTCAACCAACTGAGCCAGTTCAGCATAGTCTCCCCCTAGGCGATGAAGTACCTCCGTCGCAATTTGAGCAAACGGCAGAATGGCATCCTTGGTTTCCTGGCTCCAATCAGACTTGGGAGACAACAACGCCGTAAAGCTCTTAATCTCAAAGCCCAATGTTCTGGCAATGCGCCTAGACAGGGCTTCAAGTACTCCAAGGGTTTCGTCGAGGGGCGTGATTTCGTTCAACAACCCTCGCACCTCTTTGACAAAGTCGTATCGCGCTGGAGCGTCTGGCTTTGCCAGGTTTGGTTTCACGTCTTTTAACAGACTACTGGTATAGACTTCAGCAATATGAACCGACTGTACCTCTGGCAAAAGTTCTTGTTGAATCAGATGCACCACGGGTAACTCTACAGGCACGGCTGCCATCATGCGGGCTAAACGCTGAGCCACCGGAGAGGCAGTCGCCATAAAAAGCTCCACCCGCTCTTTAGCAGATTGTGGTTGAATGACAGCCACTGATTGATCGCGTTCTGGATCTTTTACCCAGGACAGATCAAACAGCCGCGCTGGAGATCGCTGTCGCCCTGCCGCCGCAACCACTAACGCCCACTGCTTCAAAGCTTTTGCCGTCAGAGTGACGATCGGTACCAGCAATGTATCTGCCGGTGCAATTTCGGTACGAGCAGGCAGTTCTCTGACTTGCAGCTTTGGGTTTGGTGCACCTGGAAGCAAGGAGCCTACTTGTACCGCAAACCCAACATCTAACTCGCTTTCGCTCCACAGTCGTTCGGGCAATAATTGAACGATCGCGGCTGGTCCATGCTGGCTCCAAAGGGTTAACCAATTATGGATTTGCCCCTGCCGCCAGAGGCGAGAACGGCAATCACTAATGAACAACACTAATCGCCGCCCAGAGACATCGACCAGTTCTTTATGACTTCGTAAAGGCAAGTCTTGATCAGTGTCTGAATCCTGCGGTTGCTTGGCTACCAACTGCGGCTGCCCCGTAGCCGCCTCTTTGACAAACCAGGTACGTACATTACGGAAGGCTCCCTGTCCTCTCAACAACTGTTGAAATTCATCCAGAGTCTCTTGCCAAATAAAGCTAAACTGAGAGGCTTCAATTACCAGTTCCAGGTCAAACCAGCGTTCTGGCGAGGGCTTGAGAATGGGCAACCAAATATCCCGTTCAGCAATGCGATTTACGGTAGCGCTTTCGTCTAGCTCCGATCGTGTCAAGGATGGCACCTTTCGCATCAAAGGACGCAGCGATCGACTAATCTCACGAGGATGAGCCAACGCCGGAGCAGCTTGCACCTGGATTGGTAAGCCCGCTTCTGGAGTTTCTACCGATCCGGTGTCAGGCTTCGCCGCTGGGGGCATATAGACCGAAACCGTGGGTGGGGAGACGGTTAAAACAGTGCTGTCATCAATCACCTCAATCGTGATCGCATCGTCTGACTCGCTGGACTCGTCGATCGCGGCTGGCTCGCTGACCTCGTAGGCACCGCCAATTTTAGACGCTAACCAGAGCGCATCTGCAATATCTTCGTCGTTTAGTAAAGGTTGCGCCTCACTAAAAGACTCAATCTCCTGATTGCTCAGCAGCAAATCTGATTCCTGCAAAATGGTGATCAGGCGGCTAATCATTGGGTCTGAGGCTTAGATGAACGGTCTTTGGATTTAACCTCCAGGGGCCGATCCAACGGCGCTAACAGATGATCCAGTAGGCTCTCTTTTTCGTCACCCACCCAGTCGCGCTGGCGGATAATCATAAATAGGGCATTCAGCAGTTGATCGGTCGAAAGCTGCTCCCGACTTTTATCACGACTCTTCAGAAAACGGTCAATTAAATCGCTCACTTGGCTTTCTGAGAGATTGCAATGTTCGAGATGGGCTTGGATAATGCGTTCTAACTGGACGCGATCAGGATCGCGCATATTCAGGCGCAAACACCGACGCAGAAAAGCAGGTGGGAAATCTCGTTCCCCATTGCTAGTCAGAATCACAAGGGGAAACTCTTGACAGGTAATCCGGCCTCCCTTAATTGTGACCTTCTTCTCAGCGTAGGTGTGCTCAGCTTCATCGGTATACGCTGTACGCACCCTGACTGTGATAGGGGCTACTTTCTGATCGGGGTCGTCACTCTCTTTTTCCAACCGTGCCAGCTCCGGAATTTCAAACCGCCCTTCCTCAAAAATCGTCAGCAGATCGTTGGGCAGGTCGATGTCACTCTTATCAATCTCATCAATAATCAACGCACGGGGGCGCGAGGACTCCAATAGGGCCGTCCCCAAGGGGCCCAGAGTAATGTAATTCGCGATTTTTTGCGGGTCTTCGGTATAGTCCCCTCTCACTTCCGATTGCTTGACCTCTTGTAAACGACCAATGGCATCGTAGGTATAAAGACCATCTTTCAGCGTCGTACGTGTCGTAATCGGCCAGTAGAGTACTTCCCCCAGCTTTAACTCATGAGCCACTGCATAGGCCAGGGAAGATTTTCCCGTCCCTGGTTTGCCCGTAATCAACAGCGGTCGCCGGAGATACAGTGCCGCGTTGACCATTTCAACCTCTTCGGGCTGAGACTGGAAAGTTTCCCCCCGACGCTTCCGACGACTGACACCAGGATTGGGGTCTTTGCCAAAGGGCCGCCAGGGCGGAGCCTCGGGGAGAGCATCGATCGCGTCATGGGGTGCTCGGTTATCCCCCTGAAACAGCTTCCAGTCTTCGGGTGGTTTACTCATGGAGTGCTTAACTCAGGCGGACTTGGGGGGGACTAAATAGGGGTCATCCCATAAAAGAGATAGATGATGACCTATGTGAGCCTCGGGTGAGACTTTACGAGCGCGTTGACGCTCCTCTTGAACCGTGTGAAGTAAATTTTTTAAGCAACACGCGTTCAGTATCCGAGTCAACTCAGTATCGTTAGTTGTGCTCTTGAGGTTTGTACGACCCCAGATAGCGATCGGTGTACCTGTTTGTAAAAGTACCCCAAAGAGGCTATTTGTTCCAACACAGGTCGGAGCTTGTTTAACCTTCAAACCAACCACTGTCTCCTCGAGTAGATCGTAGTAAAGATCTTCCAAATTATTATCATCTCCTGCAATGAAAGCATCACAAGCGAAATTCTCTAAGAAAGACTTTTGCCGATCCCACTTTTGCTTCCATATCTTTTCTTGCCTATAGCTCCGACTCCAGCGCTCAGTACATCGCAAAACTACCTTGTACCGACGACCTAGCATTGGTTTCACAGGCCCGTCATCGTCTAGTTTCCAGAGATCAATAGCATGATTCATAAGTTCCACTGGCAAACAGATATGTAGCTCAGGATCACTATCAAATAGATGGCTACTTTCTACCAAAAACTGAGAAATGAGCTTCGGCAGTTCATCTGGTAAAGCTTCCTGTGCATAGGTTTCATCACCAGTCATCCCAGCAACAATGATAGGGCTAATACCTTGCCGATGAGTCTGATAGTCTTGAGTGTCATGAATCAACCAAGCTTTAATTTGATAGTAAGTTTCAGCCTGAGATTGAGTTGAGGCCTCATCACCACGGCTGATTGCAATGAGTAAAGCAGATTGAGCTTGTTGCCCATGCTGGCTCTGTTGCTGTTCTACTTGTTCTAACAAGTCAGTCCACCCCTGACCTAACTGTTCCTCGCCCCAATGTTGGAGCTCTGCGATCAAGCCCACATCTTGAAGATTAATGATTAGATGAGCTATGAACTCTTCTAGTGGGGCGTAGTCAAATTGACCTTTGGGAATTTTGAATAACTGAGTGATAATTTCATCTAGCATTGCTGGATTATGCTGATTCTTCCAGCCCCGATGCCTCAACACGTTCAGATAAGCAGCCCGCATACCGTCTATCGGCAATGGACTACCACTAGGTTGTAAAATCTTAATCAGATGATCAATCGACCTACCTTGGAGTTTTGCTTGCAAGTCCTTGATCTCCTGCTCTTTCTGCTCAATTTGCTCGAACAGAAGATTCAACCGATTCTCATACGTCCTTCTGATCGTCACATCAGGAGTCGCTGCAATTTCTGATTCAGTGTTCTTACGATCTTCGTTAAACTTAGCGAGTTGTGATTCCAAGAATTCTAGTTGAGGGGAACTAATTATCATTTCCCTCCTTGAATCACTTGAATGTCGTGGTCAACCTGCTCAATCTGCTTGAACAGAAGATTCAAACGGTTTTCATACGTCCCTCTGATCGTCACGTCAGGAGTCGCTTCAATTTCTGATTGAACGTCGTCAAGCTGTTGCTCAAGGTTTGTCCGTTTTCTTTGCAACCATTGCAGCTTGCGTATCTGGGATGAATTAACGGCAAGATTCTTTGGAGACATACGGGCACTCACGTCTATCTGATCATCTCCAAGCTTTAACCAGTAGACAGGCCGTATCTTTTGATTCTTCAAGAAATCTGCTTGAATTCGCTCGGCGATCGCTTTCATGTCAGGCAAAAGAGACTGTCCTTTCAACTCCTCCAGCACTGCTTGAGAAAATTGACCTGTGCCTGCATTCGCATCGTTGGTCGCGACTCCATAATCAGGCGACGCAAAGAAGACAAATTGCTCACTCGGCCCAAACTCGCCACTAGCGGCAAATTTAACCTCAGCCACTTCCCCTTGAATTGTCTGAGCCAAGCTCTGGTAAAACCCATTGGCACAGGCATCAATCAGAAAAATCTGCTGGGGAAACCCAGCCCCATGGGCAGCTGTACTGAGGGCTTCTACCAAGGAATTAACGTTCAAATTCCATTTTGTGTCGTCATCGGTATCCGCAAAGAACAACCGTCGGACGGTCGCGTCCGTTTTTGTGATGATGCCATGCCCCCCCCAGAAAACATAGAGCAGTTCCCCTCGACTACTTTCATTGGTTAACCGAGATCGAATGGTACTGGTAATGCGGTCATGGGTTGCAGGTGCTGGGGTCAACCCCCTTGCCTCTGCTGCCGTTCGCACCCCCTGATTCTGCTCCAGGGGAGACAGAAACAAATAAATATGCTCTGGCTCAACTCCTTGATCCAACAGCCAGCTAGAGAAATTAAGGGCATCGTTAGCGGGACCGTTTAAGTCATACGCAGAACCTGCTTGGTACTTTTCAATGCCTACGACCAAAGCATAGACCTTAGCAGGTTGAATAGCGGTGGCGGTCATGGCAATACTTTCTCGATCGCATTCCAGGTTTGCTCATTCGCCCAGTAAGCGCCATGCGCCTCTGGGAAGGGCTGTCTATTATCTACCTGAACATCAGTAAGTTTTCCGGGGAAGATCCCCTCGCAATTGCCAACATAGCTCAAGAAATCCCTCAAATCATAGAGGTTAAGCCATTGCGGAAAGTGCTCCGGTAACGGTTCGCCATAGGCTAACGTCTGCAAGGCATCAATCTCGTAGAAAAAGGGTGCTTGTGAGCCAACGGTGATGAGACACGCTACATTAGCTCGTAGATCGTGCTCAATCAACAGATCCACGCAAGCAATACCGCCCAAACTGTGAGCAAGGAGGATTACCGGTGGCTCGATTTGCTCGTGCTCGATCTGGCTACGGATAAACTCGCGAATCTTTTTACCTTTGGCTTGATAGACCATAATGTCACCCGCAAAGGGATGGGCTCCATCCATCACAGCCCCCCGTTTACGTTTGATTTTGTTCGTACCAAAGCTGAAGGCCAAGCCCGTTAACTGGCTTTTAGTCCAGTTTAGAAGTATGCCTCTCGCCGTTTCGTCACGAGTCAACGTCTTTTGAATGGCATCAACGGCTTCATCTCTTAGTTGGTCATTCTCCAATAGCCAGGGGTAGAGTCCCTGTTCTTCGCAAAGAAGGCGAGACGCAGAGACAATTGCTCTGGCGATTGCAGCATAATCACCATCCAGTGGTCTAGAGGTTGTTTCAAGCAGCCTCCCGAATGGTTTAGAGTCCGCACCAGTGACCACTTCACAAGCCTGCTTGAAAACGCTGCCAATTCCTAGAGCATCCAGCCTTGACTGCAATGCAATCGCCGTGAAGAGTGTTTCAACTCTGCCCTTAAGTTCTTGGGCTGGTGTCGGTTGACCAGGGACAGCCCTTTGAGCTTGCAGTGGCCTCAAACCCAATAGCCGTAACTCGTAGAATGGATCCTGATACAGGGAGGACCAGAGGCGAACGCTTTCCTCTTCAGGCGTTAGCTCATGTCCACCTTGTGCTTCCTTGTAAGTAGGGATAGAAGCACCGCCAGCATTAAGCTTTGCCCCCAAAAGGTCGCCCCAGAGGCAGGGCACTAACTTGGCATCTGGTCTAAGCTTTTGAAGCGCTTGCTCCATTTGCTGCAATGTTTCAGCATACGCTTCTTTCCTGCCACCAGTCCCATGTACGAAGATTACAGTCGTCATACTCTCATGTCCTTACCTTGCTAGGTTTTAGTTGCCAGCCGCAATCACCATTGCTGGAAGTAGGATTTCAGGGTGTCTCTACTACTCAAGCAACCTACTTTTAGGAGTAATGCATCCGGGCGTGATTAATCTAAAGAGGTTCAACTGAGCTTAATATTCCGTGTCTAGACTATTTTATTTGAGATCCTGAGAAAACCCAAGATGCTTCAGCGATGTCGAAAGGAGGCAGGATAGCAAAAAGGTTTGCAAAGACAACCAAAATAGACGGGGTGATCGCCTGGGTTAACTGCCCCCTGGAGCAGAAGTGCCACGCAGAATGGGGCTTTCAGCCTCTGAAAACGGACAAAAAGGCCTCTGTACTACCGCTTTCGGCGTCCAAAAAGGCCAATTCTAGTCCAACGCCACTAGTACACCCTGCAAAACCGCTGGTGTCGCGACCATTTATTGCACCGCTTTGACTCGGCGATCGCGCTCAGATCTCCATCATTGTGACCGGCGATCCAGCATGATAAAAGTGTAGATTCTTGGCAATACAGCAGCAGCATGGCGAAACAGAAGACGAGCGAACCGCTGACAGGCACAGCGCTATTACAGAAGGTCAAGACGCTAGCCACCCTGAGCAAGACCCAGAAAGCGAAAGCCTGCGGTTATTACACGGTTACCAAGAGTGGTGGGGAACGCGTCAACCTGTTGCAGTTCCTGCATGCGCTGGTGGAAGCGGAAGGTATTGCGCTGGACCAACCAGCGGCTGAGGGAGGTCGGGCTGGACGCCGTGCGAGTTATCGGATCGCGGTGCAAGCGAATGGTCAGCTGTTGATCGGTGCCGCCTATAGAACCCATTTGAGATCTCAAGGGGAGGCAGCAAGCCGCTTCAGCATCAGC
>NZ_JCACKR010000101.1:0-49946 GCF_059505485.1 Stenomitos rutilans | reverse complement strand
CGTGGCATTGGCATGACATTGCCACCTATCCCACATTAATCTAATGCACTACCAACCGTTCGACTAATTGTGCAACCGCATCCCCAGAACGCCTCCCACAAACTTGGGCAGCAGCGGTATAGCTCAGTCTTTGGGCAACCGCTAGCAGGGCTTTGGCACGAGCCACACGAGTGGCAGATTCACTCGTTGCACGACTGAGGCGTTCTAATTCCTGCTGTTCTTCATCGGTGAGTGCACGTAACGGGTCTTTCTGTCGGCGAGTCATCACACTCTAGCATCGGGGACTTCTCTATCTTGCCAGACCCAGCAAATAATGGCAGTATTCATGCCAAGTGACCCACTAGTGGGTATTGGTGGAAATGGACATGACATGACTGCTGAAGTGTGGAAAAGAGAATAAGACTCAATACAGTTAGTCAAAATGTCTTGATATTAGTCTACCGCAAGCACGGTCATGCTTCGCTTTTAGGAATCACACCCACCTGCCAACGACCACGCGTAGAGTGCCGTCTTCTAACGTTTCTTGAGCCTCAACATCAAATCCCTGTGCCTGCACATTTGCCATCAGCGTTTTGTGGGCATAGTTTTGCAAGATGGGATTGAGAAAATCTTGTTGATTGATGCGCGCGCCCCAGAAGTCGGCGACCAGTTCGTAATGGTCATCGCCATCATTTCCATCGCTATGACTGCAACGAAAACCCAGGTCGTATCCATTCGATCGACGGATCACATACTCCGCCTGAGTTTTGTCACCCTGATAACCACGAACCTGGGCACTACAATCGACGCTGTAGCCTAGCTCTTGCAGCACCTGATGTAAAATTTCGCCGTTTTTGATCTGAACTTTAATGCGGCTAAAGTGAGACATTTATACTCTCCCGTTTCAATAAAAAAACTACCGTTGACATCAAGCTAAGCCTTAAACCCATTTTGCAAGCACAACGCGAATTGTGCCATCGTCTAAAATTTCATCTTGCTCGATCGCAAATCCTTGTAGCGGCACTTGGGTCATGAGCGCATGATAGGCATAGCGCTGCGTCATCTGGTTTAGCCACTGTTGAGAATATTTGTGGCGATCGTACTCAGAAATAATGGCGGTAAAGCTACCGTTCTCTTGACGCTTAAAGCCAATATCGTTGCTCATTCTGCCAATATATTGACGACGAATAATGATTTCCGCCGTGTCTGAGCGCTTATCTCCTTGATAGCCGTACAACGGTTGTGCCGTTTCATGCACTTCAATGGCTTTAAACTTCATTTCAGTCAACGCCTTCACAAGCGCATCAGGATCTTTAATCTCGGTTTTGATTTGAGTGAAATGAGACATTTAATCGACCTCCAAGGGCCCAATGCCCCGATCGTGGGTTAACTGACGCAACTCTTCAACCAACTGTACATCTTGAGAAGCGGGACGGGCACCCGTAATAGCTGCCCACTGCTTGAGCGCGTCGATCTGGTCACGGGCGATCGCGGCTAAGGGAACCGTTTCCTCGATCGCCTGCACAATATCTTCGCTGCTAAAGTCTTGCCGATTGCCAGGAGTACCCCGACTAAAGGCGCGCTGCATCCCATCAATAATGGTTTGCTCGATCTCAGCGCCACTAAAGTTTTTCGACTGACGAGCTAATAGATCGAGATCAAACTCCCGTAAACGGCTGGGGCGTAGGCGCTGTAAATGCACCCGAAAGATTTCTCGTCGTTCTTGCTCCGTGGGTAAGTTCAAGAAAAAGATTTCATCAAAGCGACCTTTACGAAGCAGTTCAGCGGGCAGAATTTGCACATTATTAGCCGTGGCAACGATAAATACCGGGCTTGTTTTTTCCTGCATCCAGGTAATTAAATTGCCAAACACCCGCCGACTGGTGCCCGAATCTCCATCAAAGCCTGCATTGATGTTGCCAAACGCCTTGTCAATTTCATCCATCCACAACACGCAAGGCGCGATCGCTTCGACAATTTGGATCATCTGACGCACTCGGCTTTCGCTTTCACCCACCAATCCGCCAAACAACCGCCCAGCATCCAGTCGCAATAAGGGGAGCCGCCATTCGTGCGCGATCGTTTTGGCAGACAGTGATTTGCCTGTGCCCTGAATGCCTGCCAGGAGAACACCTTTGGGGTTGGGGATACCGTAACGCCGTGCTTCTTCAGTGAAGCTATCCTGCCGCATTTGCACCCACCGCTTAAGCTGATCCAGTCCACCCACGCTTTTAAGGGAGGCGTGAGTGGTGACAAACTCCAAAATCCCCGTTTGCCGAATGGCTTGCCGCTTCGCTTCTAAAACGCTATCAATGTCCTGTTCTGTAACCTGCTGTTTTGCCGCAATTGCGTTTGCCAGCACCCGTTGAATGCGTGCTCGGCTCAATCCCTGGCATGCCTTCACCAGTTGCTCTCTTGAGAACTGCGATAGTTTCAGGTTTTCTGGAACGACTAGAAAGGAAAGCAAGGTGTTGATTTCATCAGCATCCGGTAGCGGAAAATCAATGACCGTCATCTCTTCGATGAATTCGGGCGGCACATCAAGCGAATAGCTCGTCAAAATTAAGGTTTTACGAGTGCGCTTGAGTTCGCGGGCTAAGGTTTTAATTTCACGAATGATGGGTACATTGCCCGGCTGTAGAGGCGCTTTGAGGACGGGATGCAAATCTTTCAGCACATAGATGGCCGGTTTTTCACCTGCCGCTTTGGCAATGCGCCCCAGAGCCGCGATCGCTGACCCCTTATCGGAGCCATTGTCATTCCAGCCTCGCGCAATATCCCACAGGTACAGATCGCGCTGAGGCGTTGAACGAGCTGCCACTTGCGTTAAAACTGCCTCGATCGGGTCTTCTTCTGCACCCACGATGTAGATCAGCGGATACCGCGCCCGCAGCATTAAATCAAGCTGTTCGACAATGCTCTGATGACTCGTCGGCAACGCAGATGGATGGGCATTCATACGAAACGGAGCAGAATATAGAACATGCAGCAGAATTCAGGCGTTAGAAGTCAGACGTGAAAAAACCCATCGATCAGGTTCTCAGAGTTCGAGATGTACTTTATTTAGCTGTAAGGGCAAATGCCGAACCACACTTAGTATGCCCTCTAGCCGTTGAGATTGAGCAAGCGCTAGATCTACTCTATTAAAGTACATTTGTTCTGCGAAAAACTTAAAACTTTGATAAACTCGTTCTCTCCAATCATTGTAGAGAGTATCAGGCTGCTTCGCTCTCAAGACGGCTCTAAGTCTCGCTGAGATGCGATCGTTCTAGAAGTACAGTTGTCAGTGTGCGGATGATTGGTGCCTAGTTTGTGAATGCCAACGTTGACTGGGCTAGCTTGACCGATCGACTGACGACGAGTCTGCTGGTGGCGGAACAAAGACCTCCAACGCTTTGGGGCAAAGCTCGAACAGGGCGGGCGTTTTGGTTGTAATTTCGCCATCCGTGTTCACTCGCTTCGGTTCATGCGTCCAAACTTTGATTTGTTTGCCCTCCCAGCGTTCAATACCAATACGATTGCTGAATTGCCCTGTTCTCAAAGCAGGCAATAAGAAGAGGAGGTGCCACCATTGGGGCATCTCCAGGCTGTACAGATCAAGTCTCTGATCGTCGATCGCCGCATCCTTGGCAATGGTTAAACCGCCGCCATAGTAGCGTCCGTTGCCGACCGCAATTTGCAAAGACCTTCGGGTCATTTCTACCCCGTCATCGACCTGGATCACAGCCGTAAACCGTCGTATTGTCACCATCGTTCGTAGCGCCGCGATCGCGTATGCCACAACGCCCCAGCGTTTTTTCAGTCTGCCTGAAAGTTTCTGCGTAATTTTGATACTGAGACCACAACTGGCGACGTTAAAAAAGTATTTGCCATTAACTCGCCCTAAATCAATGGTCTGTCGGTGACCTTGAGCAATCACCTGACAGGCTTCTGGCAGTGTCCGGGGTAGGTTGAGCGTGCGAACCAGATCATTCGCCGTTCCCAACGGTAAAATGCCCAACGGCAAACCTGTCTCAACGAGTGCATCAACGGCAACATTTAATGTACCATCGCCTCCACCAATGATTACCGCAGATACCCGCTCTTGGTAGCGGCGGATGCAACGGGCAAAATCTTCAGCCTCTTTGATCTGACCAATGATGTATTGAACGCCCAAGTCATTGAAACTAGCAAGCGCTTCTCCAAACCGTAAAAGCCCTTGTTTAGATTGAAGATTAATCAGCAGCAAAATGGGTTTAACCATCTCTTCACCCGTTGGTTGATGTTTCCAGTAAGGACATTGAGCAGCTGTTACTTACAGCCGCTCTTAATCGAGTAAGCCACAGTCTAATTTAAAACGGATGCAGAGGGGTGGGTAGCGGATATGGTGAATCCAAACGAAATCGGCTGTGATTCAGCAACGTGGGAGCCGCGATCGTAGTTTTGGTTGCGGTCAATCCCTGCCCTAAAAAAGCCTGTCCTAATAAAATCGCCGCGCCTGTTGCTTTTTAACCGTTTTTGAGAAATGCCGCAGTGGTACCTGTGACAGACCAATCCTACAGGTATTGGAAGCATTCCAGGAAGATATCCTGACCAACTGACAAAAGTCTTGAAAGGCTGATGGCTTCGTGGCTCATTCGCCCGTGATTAGAAGCCGGGCTAACGGTGCGAAACCCGTTAAAACGGGGTGAAAGACGCTTGTAGGCCTCTACCCTTCGGGAAGGCAGCACCTAGAGAGGACTTTCTGCTGTTAGTCCGCACTTTGAGGCAAGGCGAGGCAGGCGATTACGGAAAGCTTTGCCAGGCAATCAGGGAAAGCGTCTCAGGGTAGAGTGGCTTGCTCCAGTAACATTTGAAACTGCACGATGCTCCAGTAACATTTGAAACTGCACGATCGCCCTTACAGAAGCAAGCTAGAACGCATCCATTTTCCTTCAGCCAATGTGCTGATCATACGGCAAATCAGGGCACTCTACCTTTTAGATCTAAAAGCATGCGCCACTCTGGTTTACTGCTGATGTCAATGCCTGCTTTCTATACCTTCTGAGAGGTTTTCATGTTGGAAGCATTTAGGACTTTTTTGAATCCACAAGGGTTTATTGCTCACGGCCATTGTTACCTTTGGAAGCCGACATTAGTTTGGTTGCATGTCATCTCTGATGGCGCGATCGCGCTTGCCTATTTCTCTATTCCCCTCACGCTTATTTATTTCGTTTCCAAACGTAAAGATATCCCCTTTAACTGGATTTTTTGGATGTTTGGCCTCTTCATCATTGCGTGTGGTATTGGTCACCTGATGGACATTTGGACGCTCTGGCACCCGACCTATTGGTTAGCTGGAACGATCAAAGCACTCACCGCTTTAATTTCAGTCATCACGGCTGTAGAACTGATTCCACTGGTGCCTAAAGTGCTGGCATTACCAAGCCCGGCTCAGTTAGAAGCCGCCAATCAGGGGCTAGAAGAAACTCTTCGCAAGCTTCAGGAAGCCCAGATTCAGCTCGTTCAAACTGAAAAAATGTCCAGCTTAGGGCAACTCGTAGCCGGAGTGGCGCATGAAATTAATAACCCTGTTAACTTCATTCATGGCAACCTGCTTCACACCAGTGGTTACGTACAGGCTTTACTAGAGGTATTGAGCGTTTACCAACAGTCGTATCCTCAGCCAACGATCGCTGTGCAAACAGCGATTGAGCAGAGTGATCTGGAATTTTTGAACGAAGACTTACCGAAAATGCTGTCGTCGATGAAAGTTGGCACCGAGCGCATTCGTCAGTTGGTGCTCTCGCTCCGTAACTTTGCCCGGTTAGATGAGGCAGCCATGAAACCAGTTGACATTCATGAGGGTATCGACAGTACGCTGCTGATCTTGCAGAACCATTTGAAAGCAAAAGCGGATCGATCGGGCATTCAGTTGCAGAAAACATACGAACAGTTGCCTCCAGTTGAGTGCTACGCTGGACAACTAAACCAGGTGTTTATGAACCTGCTCAGCAATGCCATTGACGCGTTAGAAGCTGCGCCTAAAGGCCAACAGTCTGTAGAAAGTAATGCCACTCAACTCTCACCCACGATCCACATCCGGACAGCACGGCTTGAGCAAGATTGGGTTCTAATTGAGATTTCTGATAATGGGCCGGGTATGCCTGAGGCGGTGAGACAGTCCATTTTCAAACCCTTCTTCACCACTAAAGCAGTGGGTAAAGGCACAGGTTTAGGCTTATCTATTAGCTATCAAATTGTCGTCGAAAAGCACGGTGGACAGTTGGAATGCACCTCTACTATTGGACAAGGAACGACCTTTCGCGTCAAAATTCCAATCAAACAGGCCGAAAAGCGGGTGATGGAACCGAGTGATCAGCCGCCAACCATTCGCTATCAATCTGCTTAACGCTCTATGAAGCGCACTTATGCCCTTGTGCCTGAATATAGCGCTCCTCTTTGTTTTGTGAACATGATTCTGGGTTAGCTACTGACTAACAAAAGTCTTGAAAGGCTAATCGCTCCGTTGCTCACCCGCCCGTGATTCAAATCTGGGCTAACGGTGTAAAAACCCGTTAAAACGGGTTGCTAGAGGCTTGCAGTCCTCTACCCTTTGGGAAGAGCCTATAGAGGACTTCCTTCCATTAGCCTGTACTTTTAGTGCAGAGCGGGTCAGGCGATCACTAAAAGATTGGTCAGTCAACCAGGGATTAGCTATCAGCCTTCAGCTTTAAATTCCAGGCTGACCACTGACCGCTAATTAGATCAAACACAGCCTGCTACACGAACATGCGGCTTCTGCCTGAACGATCGCTTACATGTAATGCCTTATACTATCCATGCTTCAACAAATGGTTTAGTAATACGAGTCAAGGACAAAATATTCCTTGACTGATAGTTTTAGGCATTGAAACGCATGACAGACAACTTTAATCGTCGGAAGTTCCTTGTTTATGGCTCCGCTGCCTTTGGCTCTAGCCTTTTGCTCAAAGCCTGTGCCTCATCGCCTGCGCCAGAAGGTTCTCCAGCAGTACAAGGATCGCCTTCAGCCTCACCAGCAGGCAAAATCAAAGTGGCGAGTGTATACACGGTACCGATCGAGCAACAGTGGGTGAGCCGTATTCACAAAGCGCTGTCAGCCGCCAAAGAGCGAGGCGACATTGAGTACGTTTATTCTGAAAATACGACCAACACTGACTACGAGCGGGTGTTGCGGCAATATGCAGAAGGCGGCAATCAACTGATCGTTGGTGAAGCGTTTGCGGTGGAAAAAGCCTGTCGATCGGTCGCCAAGGAATACCCCAAAGTCGCGTTTTTGATGGGGTCGAGCGGCAAACCAGACGGCACCAATTTCGCCGTTTTTGACAACTACATTCACGAGCCGTCTTATCTTACAGGCATGATTGCAGGCGGTATGACCAAATCTAAGGTGATTGGGATGGTCGGCGGCTACCCGATCCCAGAGGTCAATCGCCTGATGCACGCGTTTATGGCAGGCGCAAAAGAGACCCAGCCAGATGTGAAATTCCTGGTGACGTTTATTGGGAGCTGGTTTGACCCACCTAAGGCGAAGGAAGCCGCCTTCGCCCAGATCAGCAAAGGTGCGGATGTGATGTACGCCGAGCGGTTTGGCGTGTCTGATGCCGCGAAAGAAAAGAAAGTATTGGCGATCGGCAACGTCATCGACACCCAAAAAGATTACCCCAACACCGTCGTCGCCAGTGCACTGTGGCACATGGAACCGACGATCGATCGCGCCATCAAAGCGGTCAAAGACGGCACCTTCAAAGCGGAAGACTACGGCGAGTACAGCTACATCAAGTACGGTGGCAGCAGTCTTTCACCACTGGGCACCTTTGACAGCAAAATTCCCGCCGACCTGAAGCAAAAAGTGACTGCCAGACAGGATGACATCAAAGCAGGCAAATTTACCGTCAAAATTGACGATACGCAACCGAAGGCGACCGCGTAAGGTAGAAAGGATAAGGGATGAAGGATGAAGGCTAAAGATTAAAACGTTTATCCTTCATCCTTAAAATCCAAACAAAGAGATTATCATGCTGACCTATAAGGCAACCTATCGGTTTCTAGATGAAGGTGTACATGGAGAAGTGCTGGACTTTCCAGGCACCATCACCTTTGCCGAGAATTTGGAAACAGCGCGACGATCACTGGCAAGTGCCCTGGTTGAGATGGCAGAAACCAATTTGCTGCTGGGCGAACCATTGCCCTCGCCGAATGCTCAATTGACGGATGCTGACAGTGATTTAGAAGAACCGATTCACCTCATTCTCACTGCCGCTTCCCGCATTCAGATTGTGCCCGATTTAGCAGCGTCATGAAGCGGCGAGATTTAATCCGCCATCTCAGCGCTCAAGGCTGTCGTTTAGTGCGGGAGGGTGGCGAACACTCAATCTGGGAGAATCCTGCTAACCATCGCCGGACTTCTGTACCGCGTCATCGAGAGATCCCCAACTTTACAGCAATGCAAATATGCAAACAGTTAGAGATAGCCACACCGTCTTGAGCCTTCTGCGATCAACGACCTGTCTCTTTGGTGTGCAAACGTGATGAGTCATTCAACCAACGCCATATTCGGGAAGCGAGCGCTGCATCAGATCTTTGCGGATGACTACATTGATTGGGCAACCGAACTGCTCGTGAAGGGTTACGACTCGCCCAACCTGCGAATTTTGGCTGGACTCGATCGACGCAGCAGCGTTTTTGATATAGAAACGTATTTCATTCATGCGATCAAAGAATTAGATATAGAGGAACCAGAGCCAAAAGCGGCTATTCGGGCGTATGCGTGCGAAATAGCACAGCAAATCATCAATGGTCAGTTCATATCACTTCGACAAGCGATACAGCCGTTGTATCAAATCTGGTTGGATACCGATCATGATCCTGATTACGTCATCTGGCTTGAACTTGACGATGCCCTGGATAGCCTCTATGCAGGCGAGTTTCCCTACAGTTATCCATCCGCAACTCTGGAAAATATTGATGCGATCGTCCATCAAGAGGCTGCAAGATTCGTGAACCAACTACTGCAGCCAGAAGCCGACGTTGTCCTTCAACTCACTAACATCAGCAAGCGGTTTGGGAGCCTGCTGGCAAATGATGCTGTCAGTCTGGAGTTGCATCGCGGCGAAGTGCTGGCGCTGTTAGGTGAAAATGGCGCAGGCAAGACCACGCTGATGAATATCCTGTTTGGTCATTACGTGGCGGATCAGGGATCGATCGCCGTCTTTGGCAAACCGCTGAAAACAAGTTCGCCTCGAGCCGCGATCGAAGCGGGTGTCGGCATGGTGCATCAGCACTTTACGCTGGCAGACAATCTTTCAGTGTTAGACAATATCACGCTGGGCACCGAACCCCTGTGGCGACCCTGGCAAAACCTGCAAGCTGCACGTCAGCGCTTAACCGCCCTATCAGACCGCTTTGGACTGGCAGTGAATTCAGATGCCAAAATCGGTGCCTTGTCTGTGGGTGAACGTCAGCGGGTTGAGATCCTCAAAGCGCTGTATCGGGATGTCAAGATTTTGATTCTCGATGAACCCACAGCGGTGCTCACGCCACCCGAAGCCGCATCGCTGTTTGCCACCTTGCGCCAGTTGACGTCAGCGGGGCTCTCGATCGTCTTCATTTCTCACAAGTTGCAGGAAGTGATGGCCGTGAGCGATCGTGTCATCGTCCTCCGTGCTGGCAAAGTTGTCGCGGCTGTCACTACCGCAGACACCACACCTGCCCAACTCGCGGAACACATGGTAGGTAGACCCCTGCCTAAAACCATTCGTCAGCCGCTCACACCTGGTGAACCAGTCCTACAGCTCGATCGCGTGACGCTGAAAGCAGGCCATCTTACCTCACTTGATGCCATCAATCTGCTGGTACGTCAGCAAGAAATTGTTGGCATTGCAGGCGTTTCTGGCAATGGACAAGCCGCCTTGTTTGATCTGCTGAGCGGACTGATGGCACCCACACAGGGCATCGTACAGCTCTATGGGCAAAAGCTACAGCAGTTTTCTCCCGCTGATATGGTGCAGGCTGGCGTGGCACGCATTCCTGAAGACCGTCACACCACCGGGCTTGTGACAGACATGACCATTTGGGAGAACTTGATTTTGGAAACGCACCAGGATCAAGCATTCTCTCAAATAGGGTTGCTCAAGCGAGAGGCTGCCACTCGCCATGCTGCCGGCCTCATTGCCGCCTTTGACGTACGGTGCCCATCGCCCAAGGCAACGGTGCGGTTACTGTCTGGTGGCAATATGCAAAAGCTGATCCTGGGTCGTGAACTATCGCGTGATCCCAAACTCATCCTGGCAAGCCAACCGACACGCGGACTTGATCTTGGTGCCGTTACCACTGTCCACCAACGCTTGCTGGAGGCTCGCGCCAACGGAGCCGGGGTTCTACTCATCTCTGAAGATTTGGACGAACTGCTGACGCTCTCCGATCGCCTCTACGTGCTCTACAAAGGTCGCCTATCACCTTCGATCGCCATCGAAAACGTGGTGATCAGCGAGATTGGACTCATGATGGCGGGGAAAGAGGGGAAGGGGTGAAAAGTAGAAGGCAAAAGGCAAAAGCAGAGGGGGCAGGGGAGGCGGGGGCGGAAGGCGTTGTTAGTTGTTAGATAGATGGCTGATGGCTGACCGCTGACCGCTTAATCAACTCAAAACTCAAATCTCCACTTCTCCATGCACCTTGAACAACGCGAACACATTCCTCCTCTTCTAGCCGTGCTGGCACCGATCGCGGCCATTGGTGCAGCGCTGGCATTATGCATTCCGCTGGTCTCCTGGACGGGTGTACCCGCGTTGCACTCCTATGGTGTGATGCTAAAAGGAGCGTTGGGTTCACAGTTTGCGCTTTCAGAAACGCTTTCACGGGCAACGCCACTGATGTTTACGGGCTTGAGTGTGGCGATCGCGTTTCGGGCGCGATTTTGGAATATTGGGGCAGAGGGGCAACTGTATGCGGGTGCGATCGCCGCAACGCTCGTGGGTAGCGGACTCATTACCCTGCCATCGTTCCTGATGATTCCCCTCATCTTGATCACAGGCTTTCTTTTCGGCGGAATACTGCTACTGCTGCCTGCTATCCTCAAAACGCAGATTCAAGTCGATGAGGTCGTCACAACGCTGTTACTCAACTTCATCGTGCTGCTGGTTGTCAGCTATTTAGTAGAAGGCCCGCTGAAAGATCCCTCCGCTTTAGGGTGGCCGCAAGCCGTGCCAGTGATTGATCAGGCCACCTTACCCAGGCTTTCGGGTCGGACTCATTTAGGGTTAATCGTGGCAATTTTAAGCGCGATCGTCGTGTGGGTACTCAACAGTCGTTCCGTATTGGGCTATCGCATGAAGGCGATCGGGGCAAACATCCATGCCTCCAAATTTGCGGGCATTCCCATTAACCGTGTCATTCTCGCCACAGCGCTTTTGAGTGGCGGGTTAGCGGGTCTTGGTGGCGTCAGCGAAGTGGCTGGACTCAAAGGCTACCTCAGCCTCGATTTGTCGCCCGGTTTTGGGTACACCGGCATCATCGTAGCGATGCTGGCGCAATTGCACCCAATCGGTGTACTTGGATCGGCCATTTTCATTGCGGCAATCTATGTCGGTGCTGATGCCATGAGTCGATCGGCGAACTTACCGTCTTACCTGGCAGATGTCATTGTATCGGCCTCCCTGCTGTGCATGCTCATCAGCATTCTGCTGACCCGTTATCGTTTGCGATGGCGATAGACTGTGCTGAGCTGACAGACTTGAACCAACAAACATCGCTCACAAAATGAAGTAATGCCACGTCTATGGATAGTCTCAACCTGCTCTTTGGTGTCGAATTTTGGACTGCCACGATCCGGATAGCGACACCGCTGCTCTTTGGCACCTTAGGAGAATTGCTCTGCGAGCGAGCAGGTGTCTTAAACCTGGGCATTGAGGGCATCATGACGATCGGTGCACTGGTTGGCTGGGCTGCCGTCTATCAGGGAGCCGATCTGTGGATTGGTGTACTGCTCGCAGCAGGAATCGGTTGTGCGTTTGGCTTGCTGCACAGCCTGTTTACAGTTTGGTTGGGTCTGTCACAACACGTCACGGGTATTGGCATCACCTTACTGGCCTCAAACTTGGCGTATTTCTTCTACCGAGTGTTGCTGCCTCAAGCCACTACACCGCCCAAAATTACACCGTTTCAGCCCTACCCGATTCCACTACTCTCGCAGCTACCGCTGATTGGTCAAGCCATGTTTACCCAGACGCCGCTCACCTACCTGGCACTGCTTGCGGTCGGTATAATCTCCTATGCGCTGTACTTCACACCGTTGGGGTTGGCCGTGCGAATGGTGGGGGAGAATCCACAGGCGGCAGAAGCACAAGGCATCAATGTGTATACGGTGCGAACAGGTGCAGTGATGGCTGGCAGCGGGCTAATGGCGATCGCGGGTGCCTTTCTGACCCTTTCTGCCTTTGATTCCTTCTTTATCAACTTAATCAACGGGCGTGGCTGGATTTGCATTGCCCTTGTCATTTTTGCCTCATGGCAACCCTTCAAGGCGTTGCTTGGTGCTTTGTTGTTCGCCGGGTTCGACGCTATCCAGCTCCGGTTACAGCAGGAAATTGGCGCGACCATTCCCTACCAGGTGTTTTTGATGCTGCCCTATCTTTTTAGCATCCTGGCACTCACCATCATGTCCAGGCGAGCCGGATACCCCAAAGCGCTGATGCGACCTTTCCTGAAGGGAGAACGGTAGGAGCAGGGCTTGCTTCCGCTTTGTGATGAAATTGATCGCGTAGTGGAACTGGGTCTCTAAGGCGTGTTTGGAGAATCGTTCACTAGATTGATCAAAATTTTGTGCCAGGATGCTTGTCAAAAGGGCTAAATTATCGATACTATGAGATCCGCGACGTTAAAGCATTCCTCAGTAGCTCAGTGGTAGAGCGATCGACTGTTAATCGATTGGTCGCAAGTTCGAATCTTGCCTGGGGAGTTTGATTAAGGGTAAAGGCAGCTACAACGGGTCAAATGGCAGCGTATTTATTGCAGTGGATTTGCCTGGTTTTATGATGATGCTTGAGCACTTTTGTTTCTTTTGATACAATCATGCGTACATTAAGCCGTTATAACTAGCACCATTCCAGGAAGTTGCTTTCTGGGAGTGAAAAACTTTATGAATAGAACTTACGCAGTCGCCCCCTTTTCTTGTATGCCCAAAGGGCTTTAAGCCCCCAACTCTGGGGGAATTTGAGTGCTTGCTCCCCCAAATTTGGGGGCTGTGGGGCTAGTTTTAGAGAATTTGCGTAAGTCCTGATGAATAAAGACTTCTAGGGTTCCGGCTTATCAACCTGGTAGCGACTGGTTCGAGAGAGGTCGATCCATTGAAAGGCTTGCGTCTGAGGCTTTTAATAGATTACACGGCGGGATAAAAACCCGGGAGAGTTCTGTAGCGATCGCTGCTTCTCTTCCGGGTTTTTAGCTGCTTCCTCATTTTTTTTGACCGTTCTATCAAGCCCTCTTTAATTGTACCTGAAAATAATTTTAATCTTGCGTGTTCATCCTCCTCTCACCCTATGCTAGAGCAAGTTCTGAGTGTTAATCACTCTAGTGAATTGTCCCAAGAACCCGTGGCAAAACTCCAGGTACAAAATCTTTACAAAACTTATCCCCTCCGGGGTAAGCAAATGCTAACCGTTCTCCAAGAGATTAACTTCAAGATTTTTCCTAGAGAATTGGTTTGTCTGGTCGGTTCGTCGGGTTGTGGCAAATCGACCTTGCTCAATATTATTGCTGGTTTAGTTCCACCGTCTGCTGGTGATGTTTTAGTTGATGGTAAACCTGTGACGGGCCGCCCTGGCTCCGATCGCGGCATGGTGTTTCAAGGCTATACCCTGTATCCGTGGCTAACGGTAGCGCAGAATGTGGCCTTTGGTTTGCAGTTCCAAAACATGCCAAACGCCGAGCAGCGCGATCGGGTGCGCTACTTTTTGGACGTTGTGGGGCTGACGAAGTTTGCTAAAAGCTATCCAAAGCAGCTCTCTGGTGGGATGAAGCAACGGGTGGCGATCGCGCGTGCCCTAGCCAACGAACCGGCTGTGCTATTGATGGATGAACCGTTTGGAGCGTTGGATGCTCAAACCAAAGAGCAGATGCAGCAGTTTTTACTGGAGTTGTGGGAAAAAACCCATGTTACTGTGCTGATGATTACTCATGATATCGAGGAGGCAATTTACCTTTCTCAACGAGTGTATGTAATGGCTGCAAACCCCGGTCGCATTCAGCTAGAGGTGCCGATTCCATTACCAGAACACCGCGAATTGGATATTAAAATGTCTCCAGAATTTGTCGGTATTAAGCGGCAAATCATTCATGCATTGCATAGCAAAACGTAGCCTGCTTAGCTCAATGCAATGGGGCATTTAATGCGTTTGCTTATTTCATTGTTTCATTGTTTTATGGTTCTATTGCTTGATTGAAGAATTATTCTATGCTGAAATTGCCTCACCTCGTCCGTCTGTTTTGCTTGGCGCTTGTATCCTTAACCTTAACGATTGCTTGCGCGCAACAACCCAATCCGACCTCATCGACGAGTTCTAGCCCGTCTGCCTCTCAGCCCATCGTTTCTGCCACTAACAACTGGGTTGGTTATGCTGGGCATCATGTTGCTGTGGGCAAAAACTTTTTTTCTGAACAAGGACTGACTGTTCAAGACCAGTTTTTCCAAAGCGTGAGTGAAGAAATTACAGCCTTTCTAGCAGGCAAAATTGATCTGGCCTGGTTCACTTCAGGCGATGCGGTGCAAATGGCAGCCAAAGACCCATCCATTCGCATGATTTATCTGGTGGATTACTCCAATGGCTCTGATGGCATTTTGGGGCGTGGAATTAAGTCCCCACAAGATGTGAAAGGGAAAACGGTTGGGCGAGAGAACGTCTTATTTGAAAAAATTCTGCTGGAAGCTTACTTGAAAAAAGCAAGTTTAACTGAGAAAGATGTTGTGGTTAAAGATATGGCAGCCGCTGATGCCGCTACCGCGTTTGCTGCCAAGCAGGTGGATGTTGCCGTGACCTATGAGCCTTACTTGACCAATGCGGCGAAGCAAGGTGGCGGCGAAGTCATTTTCTCCACAAAAGACACCAATTTGATTGCCGATGTTGTTGTCGCAAAGGATAGCTTTATCAAAGCGCATCAGGCAGACATCAAGGCGTATTTTAAGGCGATCGATAAAGCGGTTGATTTAGTGAATGCTAGCGATGCCGAAGCGCTCAAAATTGCAGGCAAGAAGTTAGGCATCACTGGCGATGACGTTAAACAGCAGCTTTTGGGGGCAAAGCTCTTTGACTTAGAAGGCAACAAATCGATCGCGTTTGACAAAAACAATCCCAATAGCTTGATTGGTAATCTGGAATTAACAGCTAAAGGAGCTTACGATTTCAAGATTGTCGATAAACCTCTCAAGGTTGAATCGCTTTATGATGATTCGATCGTGAAAGCATCGTAAACAGGCATGATGAATCAGCCCGTACTGTGGGAAGAACTTACCTGGGAGCAGTTAACGGCTTTGCGGAACCAGGGCACGAATCTGGTCATTCTACCCATTGGTGCAACTGAACAACATGGACTTCATTTGCCCGTGGGGGTGGATACCTTTTCGGCGATCGCGGTTGCACATGGAGTCTCCGCTCAAACGGGCATTCCTGTGCTGCCCGCACTGCCCTATGGGTGCTCTTTAGGGCATTCTAAAAAGTGGGCAGGTACGCTTTCCCTCCGACCTGAAACGTTGGCAAAACTTGTGGTAGAAATTGCCGAATGGGTTTACAGTGCTGGATTCCATCGCTTGCTGTTGCTCAACGGGCATGTCACCAATTGGGCACCCCTGCGCTGTGGGTTGGAAAACGTTCGCCATACCTACCCCGATTTACGCATTGCGCTGCGATCGTTGTGGGAAATCTCACCTCGAATCCATCAGTTCTATCACCAGGATGCCGCAAACTTTCATGCCAACTGTGCTGAAACATCTGTCATGCTGGCGCTGCGTCCCGATCTAGTGCAGATGGATAAAGCACTGGACGAACCCGATCGCTCTGCTGGTTGCTTTTTTGCTTATACCGTCAATCACGAAAGCGTCCACGGAGCAGTGGGTTCTCCCAGCAAGGGCGATCGTGCCTTGGGCGAACAGATCCTGCAACTTTGCATTGATGAACTCAGCACTCAACTGAAGCAGGCTCTGACCGAAGGAACCCCCCTGGAGGAATTGCCCCCTCCAACACCTGATTGAGACTGATCCATAACGACTGGTTTTAAGAAGACTCTGGAGGTTTTGCGTCAGTCGTGGATAATCTACTGTCATGTTGATTAATAGGCATTTATGATGACTTCAATCTTTTATGAGCAGCAGAAACCCATTGCAAGAAAAATATGAACCCTGAGCAAAGACTGAATTATCTTTACAAAGAATATGTGCGCTTAAGCCAACAAGCAGAAGAATACATTAGAAGTGCTTTTGATGACTTCAAATTGATGGGAGTCATCGGCGCTACGATCGCGCTTTGGAAGCCGATCGTAGATTTTATTGTGCTGGCAAACCCCAAAATTGACTATAGTGGACTCTTATTTTTAGGGTTTCTCAGTCTTCTGCTAGTAATTGCGATTATCGGCTTTTGGAATCTGATTAAACAATCCTTCATCATTTTCTTTGCAGATAATCTCCAGGGCTATGAGAAAGAACTTAGAAAAGAATTGAATGAGTTAGAAAGCTCAAGGGTCTTTAACCTAAATCTTGAAAAAGAAGCAAAACTTCTTGCCAGCTATAGGGTGACGTTTGCCGCGTTTCTTCTAATCTTTGCGCTTGCAACTACTGTCATACCGTTTTTAATTTTAATCTTTTTCAAAGTTATTTATTCGTTAATCTATTTGTTTCTATCATTGACTATTTTTGGAATCTATTTCCGAGTACTTAAGAAGTCAACTAAGAAATATCTCAATGAATAGCCTACAGAAGCCCGGTACTGGGCAGTGCTTTAAAACTTCTCCACTGCGTTGCGTCTCCGCGCTGAACTGTAAGTTCGCGCTCACAGAGCCAAGTCCACTAAAGGGACTGCTGGTCTTGAGTCCCTTTAGTGGACTTCCTGCTATTAGCCCGGATTTGCAATCACGGGCGGGAAAGCAGCATAGTGAAAGGGTTTAAAGCACGTTCTAGGTATTGACGACAATTTTCAGTGGCTAAAAAACCGCTTCTACTCAATCCTCAATCTTGCTAATTCGTACCTCTAAACCCACCTTCAATCTCCCACTTCCAATCAATATGACTGAATCTCTTACTCCAGAACTCCAGGCATTAAAAGATTCCCTGGCGGCGAAGGGCGTAAAATATGCCCTTGCCAGCTTTGTGGACATTCATGGCATGTGCAAAGCCAAATCGGTGCCCTTATCCCATTTCGGGCAAATGATGGAAGGCTCAGAACTCTTCACCGGAGCAGCACTTGATGGTGTTCCACAGGATGTAAGTGATGAAGAAGTCGCCACCTATCCTGACCCTAATTCTGCTACCATTCTGCCCTGGAACTCAGAGATGGTTTGGTTTGCCAGCGATTTACATTTGCAGGGAAAGCCTTTTGAAGCCTGCTGTCGTAGCATTCTTAAGCGGGTGCTGGCAGACGCTGCCGCGATGGGGTTTATCTTCAATTTAGGAATTGAAACTGAGTTTTTTATTTTAAAAGACGAAAATGGGAAAGCGGTGCCTGTGAGCGATCGCGACACCCTTGCCAAACCCTGCTATGACCTGCAAGGACTGTTGGATAACTACACCTGGGTGACAGAAATTGTGGAGGCCATGAACAGCCTGGGTTGGGATGTTTACTCCTTTGACCACGAAGATGGTAACGGACAGTTTGAAACTGATTTCATGTACTGTGATGCGCTCAAAATGGCCGATCGCTTCACCTTCTTTCGGTTGATGGTTAAAGAAATTGCTCGTAAGCATGGGTTCTTTGCCACCTTTATGCCCAAACCATTCGCCAACCGCACAGGTAGCGGGGCCCACTACAATATGTCCCTGGCAGACATGAATACGGGCGAAAATCTTTTCTATGATGCTGAAGATCCGCGTGGCTGCAAGCTTTCTAAGCTGGGCTATCAGTTTATTGCGGGCATCCTTCGCCATGCGCCTGCCATTTGTGCCACCATTGCGCCTACCGTCAATAGTTACAAACGGCTGGTGGCTAGAGGCAGTATGTCTGGCTTTACCTGGGCACCTGTTTATGTCTGCTATGGCAACAACAACCGCACCAATATGCTCCGTATTCCCCTGGCAGGAGGACGAGTGGAATGCCGTGCCGCTGATATTTCCAGCAACCTGTACTTGGGCGCGGCAATGATTCTCGCTGCTGGATTAGAAGGCATTCGGGAAGACCTCGATCCCGGCGATCCTCACACCGAAAATATGTATAACTACTCCCTGGAGCAACTCGCAGACATGGGCATTCGGTTTCTGCCGCGTAATTTAGGGGAAGCGATCACCGCCTTTGCCAGCGACCCTTTCAGCGAAAAAGTGATGGGTTCTCTGATGTACAAAACCTACATTGATTTCAAATCTCAGGAATGGGAAGAATACCACACGCACGTTTCTGACTGGGAAATTCAACGCTATCTCAAGTTCTTCTAAAATAACCATCCCCATGACACCCTTCAGCCCTGCTAACCCAGAACCCACCATCCGACAATATCGTTACCTCGAACCTTCTATATTTTGGAGCATCCGTCAGGGCTTTCCTAAGCGCTTAGCAGTTGCCCTTGTTGTCTCTGCTCTACTGGTGCCGTTATTGATTTGGAGCGTTGTCAGCTCACTACAGCTTGTACCGCCGATCTTTTTGCCCTCTCCTGCTGCGGTGCTGGCGGCGGGTTACAAAATGTTTGCGGAAGACAACTTAATTGCAGACGTAATTGCCAGCAGTCTTCGCGTTTTAGCTGGGTTTATTGTTGCTGCCATCATTGGTGTGCCGATCGGCTTAGCGATGGGAACGTTTTACAGCATGGAAAGCCTGTTTGCGCCTATTGTTGGCACCGTGCGCTATATGCCTGTAACTGGCTTTGTGCCGTTGATTGTGATCTGGTTAGGGCTAGGTGAACCCTCAAAAATTCTCATCATTATGCTGGGTGCAGTGCTATATAACGCCATTATGGTTGCCGATGCCGTTAAATTCATCCCCAATGAGATGATTAATGTCGCTTACACAATGGGTGCACCTCGATGGGGAGTGGTGTTTAAAGTGATTATTCCAGCTACATTTCCAAGCGTGTTAGATACCCTGCGAGTGAATATCTCAGGGGCATGGAACTTTCTCGTCATTGCTGAACTGGTCGCCTCCCAAAATGGTTTGGGCTTTAAGATTATCCAGGCTCAGCGCTTCTTGCAAACTGAGAAAGTTTTATTTTGCATCGCTTTCATTGGGTTGATTGGGTTAGTGATTGACTATGCCTTGAAATGGTTATCACAATGGTTGACTCCGTGGGCAGATCAGGTGCGCCATTAGAACCATCCGCCGTGAAATCATTTTGACTAAAGCCTCAGAGGTTTAAGCTACAACATGGGTCACAGTGCTTGATTTGGTGAAAACCTCCGAGGTTTGCGTCATACCAGAGGGCAAGGGAACACGATCGTGCTCATGAACGCGTTCCCTTAAGACCTAGAAACAATAAGCCACAATCACTTACTGTTCGTGTGAGCGCTGGTGCGGACGCGTTCGGCAAGCTTCTCAGGCACTTCTTGTAGGTGGTCATACTGCCAGTGAAAGAAGCCGACCCCTAACGTGAGCGATCGCAGTTCCACAATCAGGTCATGGATTTCTGCCTGCGGCATGTGAGCAGCCACTTGATCCCAGCCATACCAGTTGGCTTTAGCATCATAGCCAAGAATTTGCCCACGTCGGCCACTGACCAGCCGCAGCACCTTTGCCGTAAACTCCGCTGGTACTGAAATCGCCACGTTCAGGATGGGTTCTAGCAAAGTGGGTTCGCACTGTACGATGCCTTCCTGCATGGCTACCCGCGCGGCTTGCTTAAACGCCTGCTCAGAACTGTCGACTGAGTGGTAGGAACCATTGGTGAGCGTGACAGCCACATCCACGATCGGAAACCCAAGTGGGCCGTGAATCAGGTATTCGCGGACACCCGTTTCAACGGCAGGAATGTATTGGCGCGGCACCACTCCACCCACAATTTTCTCGCTAAAGTTAAAGCCATGCCCACGCGGCAGCGGTTGGATATCGAGGTAGACATCGCCAAACTGCCCGTGTCCACCCGTTTGATGTTTGTACCGCCCGTGCACGCTCCTGGTCTTACGAATGGTTTCCTTGTAAGGCACCTGGGGTCGGTGGGTGTGCATGGGCAGGTTGTACTTGCGCTTGAGGCGATCGAGGGCCACCTGAAGATGAATTTCACCCTGTCCCCATAGAATAATTTCATGGGTGGCATCGTTTTGTTCCCACGCGAGAGCGGGGTCTTCTTCCAGCAGCTTGGTGAGGGCACCGCTCAGCTTCACTTCATCACTGCGCTTTTCAGCGGCGATCGCCAGGGCAAACACAGGTGCCATCCGCTCGGCTTTGGGCAATTCACTGGCAAGCGACTGATCGGTGGTGAGCGTATCACCTGTTTTAATGCCATCCAGACGACCCAGCGCCACGATTTCTCCCGCAACGGTAGTGGTCAGACTCTGCTGCTGGTGACCCATGAGACGATAGATGCCGCCAACCCGCACGCCATTGAGGACAATGCCATCGGTCAACGTCCCTTGCCAAACGCGTACTAACGAGAGCTTACCGCCCTGAGGAGTGTAGTAGGTTTTCAATACCTGCGCCAGTGGAGCAGCCGTATGAAGGGAAATGCCTCGGTAGTCGGCGGTCGTTTCAGGCTCAGGTGCCTCGCGTAAGAGTGCCTGGAGCAGGGGACGCACACCAAAATCGCGATCGGTCACGCCAATGAATACGGGTACGATCTGGTCAGCCCCCAGTTCCAGCTTCAAGTCTTGCAGGATTTCTTCTTGCGGTGGTTCAATATCCTCTAGCAATTCCTCAAGCAGATGATCGTCAAATTCTGCCAGGGTTTCTAACATTTCGGCACGGGCCGCCTGCTCTTGCTCACGCAGCGATTCGGGTAACGGCACCGGATCGGCTGGAGCACCGGGATGATAGTGATAGGCTTGCTCGGTGACCAGATCAATGAATCCCGCCAGCTTTTCACCCTGCCCGATCGGGTATTGGTGGGCGACTAGCGGACGACTGGACACTTTTTTGAGCGCTTGCAGAACATCGGTAAACGCGACATCGGCTCGATCCATTTTGTTGATAAACACCAGATGAGGAAGGTGCCAGTCGTCTAAAAATTTGAACAGTGGAGCCAGGGTGAGCACTCGATCGGCCACGGGTTCACACACCACCACCACCGCATCCACCCCAATGAGCGCATGACAGGTTTCTTGAGCAAATTCAATCGAACCAGGGCAATCCAGGAACGTAAAACGAACGCCGTCGTACTGAGTACTGGCGGCGTTGATTTCTACAGACATCTGGCGATCGCGGGCTTCTGGGCTGCTATCTCCGACGGTATTTTTGTCCTGGACTTTGCCTTTGCGCGTGACAGCATTGGTAACAGACAGAATGCTTTCCAATAAGGTCGTTTTACCGCTGAGATAGGGACCCACGATCGCCACGTTTCGGGTTCCCAACAAGACGTTCTCGTTCATAAATTCCTCGCCAGCAAATGCTAAACAACAATGGGCTGGCTTAAACGGGAACGGCTTTTGGTCAAGCCTGAAGTCAAAGCCAGTCAGCCGCCTTCCAGGAGGAGAACCGAACGGTCAACGCACTGGAATAGCTATGTCATTGATTGTGGGGATCGTTCTATGAACCGACTCAAAAACTGCGGTTTGTCTTAAGGAAGGGTTAAACAATCATGAAGTAGTGTCTCGTTATTTTTCCTGGCTGACAATCATGAGTCGGGTGTTGTGATAGTGGGTTGCTCTTTGGATGCCTGGGCAACTTTTTGCGCGATTTCGGGATTGTAAAGCCGCAGGTAGTTCCAGTAGTTCTCGAATACTGATTTGACATAGCCTTTCGTTTCGTCGTAGGGGATTTTTTCGACGAAAACATCTGGATCTTGCTGCCCTGCTTTGGCTAGCCAACCTCCGACGGCTCCTGGCCCTGCATTGTAGCTTGCCACTGCCAGCATGGAATTCCCACCGTATTCTTGATGGGTATAGTCTAGATACCAGGTGCCAAGCTTGATGTTGTCGTCAGGATCGTTCAGTTGGTACTGCTTGAGCTTAATTTGCTTGGCGATCCAGGCTCCGGTATCGGGCATGACCTGCATCAGGCCAGTGGCTCCCACGCTCGATCGAATACCGGGCATAAAGCGCGATTCTTGACGGATGAGGGCGGTTACTAACAGAGGGTTGAGCTGCCGTTCTTGTGACCAGGTTTCGATCGGTTCCAGGAAGGGGAAGGGATAGAGCGCTTGCCAGTAAGAGGCTTGCTGTTTGAGCGATCGATACTGCGACTGCTCTTCGGGCTTGTCTCGTTCACTCAAGAAGGACACCATAAAGATCCCATCAAGATAATCGCCAACGCCAAGGCGCATGACTCCATCGGTAAACTGTTCTGCGACGGATGGCTGCATGGGGGTTTGAAATTCGACCTGCCAAAGCTTCCACGCCTCGCGGTCTTGCCCTAGCTGAAACAATTCTTTGAGCACGGCTGAGCCAACGGGCAACTCAGGGCGAGCGGTGGGGCGAGCGACTTCGGGTTTTAGCTGACGCACACTGTTAAAATCGCCGACCTGCCAACCCAGCCGGGAGGCCGATCGCCACGCGTAGTACGATTGTGGGTAGCGTTGCAGCACTTGCTCATAGGCTGCTCTGGCTTCGTTCTCTTTACCCAACTGTTCTGCCCACTTGCCGCTCCAAAACGTGGCTTCTGGTGCTTCTTCGCTGTTGGGGTTGTGCGTCATCAGAGACTCTGCCCACACACGAGCCGATTGAGGGTCGTTGGCGGCTCCTCGCTCCTGGGCTAATGTCCATCGTAGGGTTGCGGCTGCATCGGATTTGCCATATCGCGTCAGCAGCGTTTGACGAACGGCTGTCGCATACTTGAGACTATTTTGCTGCTCCAGGATCTTGCCTTTTTCGAGCAATGCCTCGCCCGCTTTGGCTGGAAAGCGCTTCTCTACCTGATCGAGATACGTGATCGCTTGCCCCGGTTCGGTAATTTTAGCGAGACGCAGGAGTGCCAGAGCGGTTTCGCTAGCGTTTGGGAATGCCTGTACGGCACGCTGGTAGGCTTGAGTGGCCCCTCCTGTTTCACCCAACTGCAAGCCTCGACCAATGCGGTAGGCGTTGCGGGCTGTGTAGGGTGCACGGGCATAAGCGGCTCCTGCCTTCCCGTAGACCTGTTTTTCCCAATAGCCAAAGGCGATCGCTTCCCAATCCGCTGGCCCTAGCTGAGCCGCATACTGACTGGTTAACGTATCCAGCACAGCCAGGTAATTTTGAGCGTAGAGGGCATGCTTGACAATGAGCAAGAGCAGTTGGGGCTGTTTGGGATTTTGCTTGAGGCGTTGCTGCACTAACTCGATCGTGCTGGGGTGTGCCGGAAACTGGGCGATCGCCTGCTCTGCATACCGTGGATTGTCTTGCCCCAGGGCTGCTAGTGCCTCGGCTGCGACCGGATTTTTAGGATAGTCTTTGAGCAGTTGTTGCCAGGTGGCCTGAGCCTTGGCGCGATCGCCCAGTTGCCCATAGGCTTGTGCCCGCTGCTTTAAGACATGCGCTGCCAGCACCGGGTAGCTGGTTTCTAACCCTTGCAGCGCTTCAAGGGCTTGTTTGCCCTGTTCCTTTGCCAGCAATTCGGATGCCAGCAGGTAGCGCGCACGGTTGCGTTCTAACGAGTCTTTGCCTCTGGCAGCAACCGTCTCTAAGGCTTTGGTGCGTTGGGCTGGCGGCAGCGCTTTGAAAGCGCTCACGGGCTTGTGGCTATCACTGACGGCAGTTGCGGTATCGAGCGCGATCGGTGATGCGTCTTGTTGACCGTGTTTAAAGATTGGGATTGCCGCGCCAACGACGAGTGCACTGAGTGCCGCTAACCCCAAACCGATCTGGATTTTGCGTTGCTTCAGCATGAAGCCTCCCAAAGTGGGCTGAATCTCCCTGTGAATTTAGCACTTTTAAACGAAAGTGACCGCTCAATTTAAGCCAAATGAAAGACTCTTTGTTCATCCTCTGGGGAGAAGACATTGTTCAGTTATAGCGGGTGATAAGTGATACCAATTTAAACAGACTCCGTGACAGATTTTGTCCCGAACTGATCTCCCTCAGTCTCCCTTGCATAAGCAGAGTGGTTTCATGTATCAGAAGAAAAAAGATTGGCAACAGATTGTGGAGCGGATGAAACAGATAACCCAAACAAAAAGCCACCTAACCCAGCCGTTTCATCGGTTTACCATCCGTTGCTCATTTGATTTCCTTGTATGAAACCACCCTGCTCAGTCCCCCTTATTCAAGAGTGATGCCGAAGGCAGGGGGATCGCATCTGTCGCATTCACAAATCAAATTAGTATGAGGGGAAGGCAAAGCAACTCGGTTGCCATGTTATACCGTTTCCCTTTCATTGAGCTACAGATAATGCACTCTAGCCAACGATTCCATGCAGGTTCGGGCACTCAAAACTCTCTAGCAACGCGGCGCATAGCGCTACTCAAAACTCAAAACTGACAACTGGTATTACGTTTCCAGTAGTTGTAATTGATACAGGCTGGCGTACAGTCCACCCAAGCTGAGCAGTTCTTCGTGGCTACCCGATTCGACGAGTTGACCGCGCTTGAGAACCAGGATGCGATCGCAGTTGCGAATGGTAGACAACCGATGCGCAATGATAATGGCTGTACGGTTTTCCAGCAAATGATCCAGTGCATCTTGAATCAGCACCTCAGTACCCACATCTAAACTCGCGGTGGCTTCATCCAGTACCAGAATACGCGGTTCACGGATGGCAGCGCGGGCAAAGGCGAGCAGTTGCTTTTGTCCACCTGACAGGTTGGTGCCTCGTTCGCGCAGAGGCGTGTCATACCCTTGCGGTAGTTGTTCAATCAGGGCAGAAACATTGGTGCGTTCCGCTGCCGATTGAATGGCTGCAAAGGGATAGGTTTCGCCCAGCGTAATGTTGCTTTTCACATCGCCTGCAAACACAAAGCCATCTTGCAAAATCACCCCCATGTGACGGCGCAGTTCCGTTTGGGGCAGATCGCGAATATTCACCCCATCCACCAAAATGCAGCCTTCCGTCGTCTCATACAGGCGACTTAGCAGGCGGATGATGGAACTTTTACCTGCACCTGTGGGGCCGACCAACGCCACTTTTTCACCCGGTCGAATGGTGAAGTTGAGGTCTCGCAGCACGTATTCGCCTTCTTTATAAGCAAAGGAGACATGCTCAAACCGAATTTCGCCTGTCGTCGCTTCAGGGCTGCTACTCAAGGTTTTGGGATGTTCTGGATCACGGATGTCGATCGGCTCATTAAAGATATCGCTGACCCGCTCTACTGCCGTGAACCCCGCTTGAATAGCGGTGAACTTCTCGGCAAACTGGCGCAGCGGATCGAAAAGGCGTTGGGAGAAGAGGATAAAGGTTGAGAGTTGCCCCAAATTGAGCGTTTTACCGATGATGAAAAACCCACCCAGATAGAGCACAGCGGCGATCGCAGCCAGCGAGATCCATTCCAACGTGGCAGAAATGGCGGAATCGTGAAAGATGGTTTTATCCACCTCTTTGATGTAGCGCTGATTGATGGTGCGGAACAGGTCAGCATTAAAAGCTTCGCGACGAAAAAGCTGTACCACATTAATACCCACAATGTTTTCTTGTAGGGTGGAGTTCAATGTAGACAGTTCTTCTCGTGCTTTATAGTTGGCTTTGCGGTACTGCTGCTGAAAATAAACAATCAGTATCGTCGCTGGAATGAGCATGGCGGTCAGCAACAGCGCCAGTTGCCATTGCAGAAGGAACATGGCGATCGCAATCACGATGATCGAAAACAAATCGCCCAAAATACCGATCGCGCCTGTGGAAAACACATCACCCAACGCTTCCACATCGCTGGTCAGGCGAGTAATCAACCGACCCACCGGGGTGCGATCGAAGAAGCGCATTGCCAGCGACGTGACGTGATGAAACAAATCGGCGCGAATGTCTGCCGTAATACGCTGCCCCATTTTCTGTACGAGAAATCCCTGTCGTGCGTCGAAAATGGTTCGCAAAATCAAGGTGAGCAGCAGTAACCCCGCCAAAAGGTTGATGCCGTCCGTAAGAGACATCTGACGCAGAAACGACCAGGTGGTTGGTTCCTGGCGAATGAGAGAAATGGCTTCACCAATCAAAATCGGCTGCATGGCTCCCGCGATCGCGGTGGGCACCAACAGCGCAAACGACCAGGCTAACAAGCGCTTGTCTCGCAACCCGTACTCGGCCAATCGCATAAACAAGCGCCAGTCGGTTTCGCGTACACGGTTTCGCGGGGGGCGATCGGACTTCGTTGGGGGGGCGATCGAGTCAGTCATAGAGGTAGAGCCAGTGGAGAAACATGCCCGAAAAGAAGGCGCTTCCCAACTGTAACGTAATCAGCTTGACTCCTATGGGGTAACGACGGCTACCGGAACCTTCTCAACCGATCGCCCTACCTTCGCCGCGATCGACGCCGACGATACGCAACAAAACTACACACCTTCACTTCCGTAAAATTACTGGCTCTTTTAACAGCATGTTAGACACGCCTTAAAGTCCCGGTGGAGTTTCCTTAAAGTCGTCGTGGGATGTATGGAAGTTGGGCAACTCCATCCGTCTGCGCTTCAACCAATCCCGCTTGAACCTCAGAGCAGACGCGATGGCATCAGGGCGCTTTTACATTCGTTTTACTAGAGCCTGTCATCAATGATTCATCCACATAGCTGACAGCAAGAGTTCCAGCCCCTAGCCTTGTTTGTGAGGACGGGCGCGGTAAGGCTGATACGCAAGGTTTCTGAGCTTCATTGATGACGCGCCCTAGCGCATCGATCGCCCCATTCATCTACCACTAAACACCTCTAACACTATGGCAGACGTAACTCTCAAGGGCTTTGCCTCGCTCCCAGCCGACACGTTCGCAGAGGGGCCTCCAGCCGGAAACGGTGGGATTGTTGGCAACGGTCGCACGGGGCCTTTCCCTGGTCAGCCTGTACAGGGCTTTAGCGGCGTACAGTTCGCTGATCAAAAGCGCTTCTGGTTTTTGCCAGACAACGGCTTTGGTGCTAAGGGCAATAGCGCCGATTTTCTGCTGCGGCTTTATCAAGTTGACCCCAGTTTGCAGGGGGCAGAAGCCTCTGGTGATGGCAGCGTGAAGGTTGGAAATTTTATTCAACTCCGCGACCCCGACAACAAAATCCCCTTTAAGATTACAAATGAAGGGACGAGCGATCGTGCCCTCACAGGTGCAGACTTCGATGTTGAATCCTTCGTCATCGCAGCAGACGGCACGATCTGGGTCGGCGAAGAATTTGGCCCCTTTCTGCTTCATTTTGACGGCACGGGCAAACTGCTGGATGCGCCGATTGCCACCCCAAACCCCGTTAGCCTCAACACATTAAACGGACAGGCACCAATTGTGATTGGGCATCGGGGGGCCAGCGGCGATCGCCCCGAACATACGCTGGAGTCCTACAAACTAGCCATTCAGCGCGGCGCAGATTTCATCGAACCCGACTTGGTAGTCACGAAGGACGGTGTGCTGATTGCTCGTCACGAACCAGAGATCTCTGGGACGACGGATGTTGCTAGCCGCCCTGAATTTGCCGATCGCAAAACCACCAAACTCTTGGATGGTGCTCCAGTGACAGGCTGGTTTGCCGAAGATTTCACTCTGGCTGAAATCAAAACTCTGCGAGCGATCGAGCGGCTGCCGTTTCGCGAACAGACCTTCAACGGGGTGTTTGAAATTCCCACGCTGGATGAAATCATCGCGCTAGTGAAGCAGACCGAGCAAGAGGCGGGCAAAAAAATTGGGATCTATCCCGAAACCAAGCATCCTACTTATTTTCTAGAGAAAGGCTACGATACCAGCCAACTGCTCATTGACAACTTGGTCAAGAACGACTTCATAGACGCCAGCCGCATCTACATTCAGTCCTTTGAAGTCAGCAACCTGAAAGCGCTGCACGACACCATCATGCCGGGTGCTGGGGTTGACATTCCCCTCGTCCAGTTGCTCGATGCCTATGACGTAGCGGACAATGGCACCTTGCTGTACGAGGATGTGAATGCCCGTCCTTACGACTTCGCGGTTGCAGGCGACACACGCACCTATGCCGATTTGCAAACTCCAGCAGGACTGGCAGAAATTGCCACCTACGCCGATGGCATTGGCCCCTGGAAGCGCATGATTGTGTCTGTCAAAATCGTTGATAAGAACGGTGATGGCAAGGCAGATGACCTCAATGGCGATGGTGTCATCAATGATGCCGATAAAGTGACCTTAGCGCCCACATCTCTGGTGAGCGATGCCCACACAGCAGGTTTGCTGGTGCATCCTTACACCTTCCGTAATGAAGGTCGCTACCTCGCATCTGATTACAACGGCAATCCTGAGTTGGAGTTGCGCCAGTTCGTCAATCTGGGTGTGGATGGCTTTTTTGATGACTTCCCTGGCACGGGCGACCTGGTGCGCGATCAGATCGGTTCGCCCTTTGTCCGATCGCCTCAAAATCCCGATGTGCTCAAACAGCCATCATTCGATACGCTCACAGGCAAAGCACCGATCGTCATTGGGCATCGCGGTGCATCGGGGGAACGTCCAGAACACACCCTGGCATCCTACAAAGTGGCGATCGCGGGTGGAGCCGATTTTATTGAACCCGATCTGGTGGTTACTAAAGATGGCGTGCTGATTGCCCGTCACGAACCGATGCTGGCAGTCCTGAATGTCGATGGCACCCTTAACACAACCAACACCAGCACCGATGTTTACAAGCATCCAGAGTTTGCCGATCGCCTCACCACCAAAATTTTGGATGGCGTTGCGGTAAAAGGCTGGTTTGCTGAGGACTTCACTCTAGCAGAAATCAAGACCCTGAACGCGATCGAGCGCCTGCCAGCCCTGCGCGGCACTGAATATGACAACGATGGCTTGAAAGTGCCCACCTTCCAGGAAGTCATCGACCTGGTGAAGCAATACGAGACGGAAACCGGGCGCAAAATCGGCATCTATCCTGAAACCAAGCATCCCACCTACTTTGCGGACAAAGGCTTTAACACCAGTCAGCTTCTTGTGGATACGCTGGTGAAGAACAACTTCACCGATCCCAGCCGCATCTATATTCAATCTTTCGAGGTCAGCAACCTCCAGGACTTGAACGCAAACATTCTGCCCAAAGCAGGCATTGATTTGTCGATCGTTCAACTGCTCAGTAGTTCGGGTAGCCCCTACGACTTCGTGGCTAAAGGTGACAAACGCACCTACGCCGACCTGATCACAGCCAATGGCTTGAAAGAAGTCGCCACCTATGCGAATGGGATTGGCCCCGATAAGCGCCTGATTGTGCCTGCCAGCACGGTCGATCGCAACAACGATGGGTTGCCCGATGACCTCAACGGCGACAACCAGATCAGCGATGCCGATCGCGTGCTGGGCGCTCCGACCGCGTTGATCCAGGATGCTCACAGCGCAGGGTTACTAGTACACCTCTATACCCTCCGCAACGACTCCTTCTTTCTGGCATCGGACTACCAGAACAACCCCGCCAAAGAGTTCCAGCAGTTCATCGATTTGGGTGTAGATGGCTTCTTCACCGATTTCCCCGGCACCGGACGCAACGTGCTGGTCAACGATTACTTTGCGGGTACAGGCTACCAGCCCAGTGACAACAACAACTACAACCCAAACCTGCCCTATAACACCGATCCCAATCAGCCGTACTACGGCAACCTGGTTGTGGCGAACTTAGGTCGCTCCAAAGGCTTTGAAGGGCTGGCAATCAGTCCTGACAAATCCACGCTGTATCCTTTGCTCGAAGGAACCGTTGTGGGCGATCCAGTCGGCGCACTGCGGATCTATGAGTTTGATCTGGCAAGCAAGCAATTTGAGGGACTGGTGGGCTATTATAAGCTCGAAAACTCGGCAAACGCGATCGGTGATTTTACCGTCGTCAACGATCACGAGTATCTGGTGATTGAGCGGGACGAAAACCAGGCGAGTGCGGCTCAGTTCAAGAAGATCTTTAAGGTCGATTTCTCCCAGCAGGATACGAATGGTTTCGTTGCCAAAACGGAAATTGCCAACCTGTTGAATATTACAGACCCCAACGATCTCAACAAAGACGGTAGCACCACTTACACTATGCCGTTCCAAACGATCGAGGATGTCCTCGTCATTGATGCCAACACGATCCTGGTAGCAAACGACAATAACTATCCGTTCTCCGTCGGTCGCCCACCCGCGATCGACAACAGCGAGATTGTCTTACTGCAACTGGGACAACCTCTTAATCTCGATCCACGGGTCGGCTTGGCAGGGCTAAACATTCAAATCTATGAGGGCACTGATGGCGACGATCGCCTGCGGGGTACTCAAGCCGATGACTACATCGATGGTGGTGCTGGCGACGATTTTTTGAGAGGCGGTAGAGGCAACAATTTTCTCAAAGGGGGTGAAGGTGCCGACACGTTTGTACTTACAAGAGGTGGCACACAGACTATCGCCGACTTCGAGAATGGTACTGATCTGATTGCACTGCCAGCGGGCTTGGGCTTTAACAGGCTCTCGATCGTGCAAGGCACTGCCCTGAATACGAATGACACCCTCATTCAGCGTCAGGGCAACACCTTAGCTGTGCTGTCGGGCATACAGGCAAGCACCATCACCGCCAACAACTTCATCTCGCTCTAAGTCGCTATCCCACATAGCCTGAGACATTTGGGTGTGGACGTTGCTTCCAACCAGACGTATCGTGTTGCAGCCCAGTTTTAAAACACAATGGCGGGTAGAGAATAGTATCTTCTGCCCGCCATTTTTATTGTGGGCGACACCAGTGTGTTGTAATCCCTCTTTTTTAGTTCGGCGAGAGTAAACTAAGCTGAAAGAAATTGCGTTTTGCCTAAAAATTTGATGGGGTGACAACCCAACAGTTACGATGGGTTTATTGATGACTATTGCCTTCAATATCGGTCGATCTTTGCCGATGTTCGATTGTACGAATGCTTCAAGCACCTGCATGTTGGAATTTTTAGTCCTTTGCCACATAAAACGCTACCGGAGATTGCCAAAATCACTGGACTCAAAGATGGACAAAGCTTCCATCACTTTCTGCGCGATGGAATGTGGAAGGTTGAACAAGCCAGAGTCATTCGGTTGCATCTGATTCGACAACAGATTGGGACTCGATCGATTAGCTTGTGTATTGATGAAAGAGATGTCAAGAAAGGCAACACAACTGACTATGTTGCCAAACAGTACATTGGCAATCTAAACAAAACTGCTAATGGGATAGTCAGTGTGAATGCCTGTGCAGTGATCGATGGTATCACCTATCCCTTGCTATTCAAGATTTACAAACCCAAATCACGATTAAAAGACATTTGCGGGCTTGATTCTTTACAAAATTCCTTGAACTTTCAAGTTGCAGGGAAATTTACGCTTTTCCTGTGTTTTCAATCCCTGTTTTAGATCAAATCGTTCTTAGAGAATATTCCGCTCAATCTCAGAGGCTCTCATTTGAGCCAGCTTATGATACTGGGGCGTGTCGGGATACCCCGTTGTACATTCGCATATTAGATGTCGCGTTTCGTAGCTTGTTTTTGCAAGACACAAACGACTTCCAACAACTGCTCACAGGTAATCTAAGGGATTTTTGCCAGAAAAGCGACATTTAAGTAGATTCGCAAGCTGTGTGTCGCAGAGTCAGATTCGCAAGTTAAATGTCGCTTTTCTACACAAACTCGCTTCGCAAATTATGTGTCGTCTTTTATAAATGATTCGCCTCTTTGACTTGTGTACACGCTAACTGGACAAAGTTAGCCAATCAACCCTGGGTAAGAACGTGGTATTAGGAATTGTCCGGAGGCGGTTGTAAAGAACGCTCCCCCATAACTCGCAAATTTCATGTCGCAGTATCTAGTCTCTTCAGGAAGATAATGGTACATTTTTACCAATCTTCCTAGATCAAAGGCGTGCTCCTATGGATGATTGCCAGGTTGGATTATTAGGATCTGTTGCACTCGACTGTGATGAGGTTTTGCTAAGCGATCACGCTTTCGACACCGACTCCTCCAAAATCCTGCTTGAAGCAGCAGATTCGCAAAAGCTACGTTTTCGCCTTGTTGAGTGGTTGGCTAGGTCGCTCAACCGGAAGGTTAAATCTGAGCGGAAGCAGGCGATCGCCAACACTCTAGATATATCAATTCGTCAGGTCGAGCGAATGCTCAATCACTACAACGAGGAACGGTTACGCGAAACCGCAGGGATTGAACGCTCTGACAAGGGTCAACACCGCATTAATGATTATTGGCAGAACTACATCCGGGAAGTTTACGAGAAAAGCCTCAAGGATAAGCATCCTCTCAAACCTGCTGATGTTATACGCGAAGTACAGCGCCATGCTGTGATTGATCTGCGGCATGAAGAAGGCGATTATCCCCATCCGGCAACCATTTACCGGATTCTGAAACCTCTTGTCGAACGACAGAAACGGAAACAAAGAGTTCGCAATCCGGGGGCAGGTTCCTGGTTAGCTGTTGAAACGCGAGATGGGAAATTGCTCAGAGCCGATTACAGCAATCAAATTATCCAGTGTGACCATACGAAGCTCGATATTCGGATGGTGGATAAGGATAGCAAACTATTGAGTTGGAGACCCTGGCTGACCACAGTTGTTGACACCTTTTCAAGTTGCTTGGTTGGCTATCATCTGTGGCACAAACAGCCTGGATCGCATGAAGTTGCTCTCACTTTGAGACATGCGATATTGCCCAAGAGGTTTCCTCCAGACTATGAACTGAGTAAGCCTTGGATCTATGGAGCACCACTGCAATATTTGTTCACTGATGGTGGAAAGGACTTGAGTAAATCAAAGCTCATTAAAGCCATTAGTAAGAAGCTAGGATTTCAGTGCGAATTGCGCGATCGCCCTCCCCAAGGTGGCATCGTTGAGCGGCTCTTCAATACTATTAACACCGAGGTTCTAGCTCCCCTTCCAGGATACATATCCAAAGAAGAAGGTGGAGCAGAAAGGGCAGAAAAGGAAGCTTGTCTATCCATTGAAGATATTGACAAAATCTTGGCAGGTTACTTTTGTGACGACTACAACCATCAGCCCTATCCCAAAGATCCACGTGAAACCCGCTTTGAACGTTGGCTTAAGGGGATGGGAAACAAACTGCCTGAACCATTGAATGAACGTGATTTAGATATTTGCTTGATGAAGGAGGAACAACGGGTTGTTCAGGCGCATGGGTCTGTTTACTTTGAGAATCTGACCTACTGTTGTGAAGAACTGCGATCGCTGAAGGGTGAGTACGTCACTTTGACTTACGACCCCGAACACATTTTGACTTTGTATATTTATCGCCAAGCTGGCGATGGGGCAAGTGAGTTTATTGGTTACGCTCACGCCATCAATATGGATACCCAGGATTTGAGCCTGGATGAATTGAAGCAACTGAATAAAGTACGAAGTAACGCTAGGCGCGAACATTTAAATTACGATGCGCTTCTGGCTCTGGATACACGACAGAAGCTTGTAGAGCAACGAAAGCAGGAGAAGAAGGAACGACAACACTCAGAGCAGAGAAAACTGCGAGAAAAGAGCAAGCAAAGCTCGAATGTGGTGGATATGCGAAAAACGCGGGCAGGCAAATCTACTAGCAAGGCGGAGCCGATGGAGCTGCTACCTGCAAGGATTTCTCCTGAACAACTGAAACCTCATTATCCTGCACCAGTTCCAGGCATTTCTAAACCTGCGGGTCTTTTGGCAGAAGAACAACATAACCTTGTTTTTGCCAGTAGCCAAACCTCAAAAATGGCTGTTCCTCCACCCCAGATTTCTGAGACTGCGGCTTCCGCTCCTTCTTCAGAGGAACGACATCGGCTAATTATTCCCAAAAATCAAACACTGAAAGGGATTTGGTAAGACATGGCACAATCAGAATTGGCAGTTCAGGTTCCGGTAGAGGTTTTGGCTCCTCAGCTAGATATAACTGATGTGATCGCTAAAACAGCTGCGATCGAGGAGCTCTTCAAGACTGCGTTTATCCCAACGGATCGCGCCTCGCAATACTTTCGATGGCTGGACGAATCGCGCCTGCTGAAACAATGTGGCCGAGTCATTGGTCCTATGGGTGTGGGTAAGAGTCGATCGTCGAAACATTACCGAGAAGAGGATAGAAAAAGGGTTTCACATGTCGAAGCATGGTCAAATTCAAGTTCTAAGCGGTTATTTTCCCAAATTCTTAAAGATATCAAGCATGCCGCTCCGAGGGGCAGGCGGCATGATTTACGCGATCGCTTAGCTGGCTGTTTAGAGCCCTTTGGCATTGAGTTGCTGCTGGTTGACAATGCCAAGAATCTGCAATGGGAGGCGTTAGTTGACCTGAAGCAGCTTCATGAGGCGTCGGGAGTGCCTGTCATCCTCATCGGTGATCAGGACCTCGATGATAATTTAGAAAATGCCGCTTTATTGACCTACTTTCCGACACTGTTTGAGTTTGACAAATTGGACTACGATGACCTTCAGAAAACTCTACGGACGATCGAACTTGATCTTTTGGCGCTCCCTCAAGCCTCCAATCTGGCACAAGGGACTCTCTTTGAGATTCTGGCAGCCAGTACACAAGCCCACATGGGTACGTTGATTAAGCTTTTGACCAAGGCCGTTTTGCACTCGCTGAAAAAGGGGCATGGGAAGGTTGATGAGGCGATTTTGCATAACATTGCCAGTCGTCATGGCAAGCGCTATGTCCCTCCAGAAGCCAGAAAGAAGCCAGAGTTGGGTGAAAGCTGAGCATCGATCGTTCTGAAAGGAGAGTCTGCGATGAGTCAGCCTGATGAGATGTTGCCCCGACTAGGGTCTGTGGAACCGTTGGAGCATGAGAGTATTAGCCATTACTTAGGGCGGCTAAGACGCTTGAAGGCGAATAGTTTGCCTTCGGCTCATGCGCTAGGGCAGGCGACGGGCATTGGGGGCATTACAGTGCGGTGGGAGAAGCTCTACTTTAATCCGTTTCCCACAGAAGAAGAATTGGGTGCGATCGCCCGCTTAATTGGACTGGATACCGGACGACTACAAGACATGTTGCCGAGTCGAGGGATGACGTTACAGCCTCGCCCCATTCGGCTCTGCGGGGCTTGTTATGCTGAGGTACCCTGTCATCGGATGGCGTGGCAGCACAAGGATATTGCTGCGGTTTGTCCCCATCACCCGCTGCGTTTGCTGGAGCGCTGCCCCAGTTGCAAAAAGCCTTTTCAGATTCCGGCGTTGTGGACAGATGGGAAATGCCATCACTGTGGAATGCGGTTCACGTCGATGGTGAAGTATCAGGAGAGAATTAAGAGAACTGGATGAGATGGGCGATCGCTTCAACATGGCTGTCACGCCTAAAATCCTTCTCAAGCCCTACAAAAGCTGGGCAATGTTTTCATAGAGGGCTTCGATCGCGCACGTAAAGCCAATACTGGCAAATTCGATCGTGTCTCCGGCTCGATAAACCTGGGGAATCCACAAGTTATCAGATTTACGCTGAAACCGCTCGACCAAAATTTGCTTTTGGTGAATCAGAACGTATTCGGTAAATTCTGAGATTGACTTGTAATCAGCGAACTTATCACCTCGGTCAAAGGCTTCTGTGGAATCGGATAGGACTTCAATGATGAGCTTGGGATGGAGTATAAAGTCTTCGTCGGAGCGACGATCACGCTCATCACAGGTCACTGCCAGATCGGGGTAGTAAAAAAGGTTGAGGGTAGGCAGGCGGACTTTCATGTCGGAGGTGTAGGAAAGACAGCCTGTGCCGCATAGGTGATTGACGAGAAGGGCGGAGAGGTTGCCTGCGATGATGACATGAGCTTTACTGGCTCCTGCCATTGCTACCATTTGCCCCTGGAGGTATTCGTGTTTGATGGGGCTAATGCGTTCAATTTCTAAATAGTCTTCGGGTGTGAAGTAGGCATGGCTTTTACTAACGGTCATGATCGGCGCTCCCTTTAGCCCTGTCTTAACTGTATTGCACTGAGGTTTGTAAAGCTTCACGAAGAACGCGGCCGCGATTTGATTACTGTACTTCTTAAAGAGTTTGCATACAGAGATAATGTGAAGAGATAGCTCTCACAACATTATGAGTTGTCAATATTTTTACCTATTACTGCTTGAAAAACCACTGGTGAACCACTCGAATCATGATACCTATCTGCCCAAGTACGAATCATCGTATCAAGTTCAACGAAAGCTTGATCAAGCTTCTCCGGCAACATATTTAAAGACTCTAGAAAACGCATAGTTTCTGGCTGCCTTTGTTGCCAATTTCTAAGCAACCGGAAGTAACGAGCAGTATCCTCGACAAGAACATATGTTCGTTCTTTGTCATCAGTTGGTGAGTATGACATACTAGCTAACAAATAATAAAGTACACCCGAAGAGGTGCTAGTTTGTATTACAGTACCGGAAGCCACTAGCTGACCAATTACCCGCTGAGCTACATCCTCATTGAAAACTTCTCGTAATTCCTGCGGTACGTCTTCTATTTGAGCTATAGCATATAGAGCCTTAATAATGTTCACAAGCTGCGGCATATTAAGTATCTGTGCATTCGGAGATTCGACCAAAAACTCTTCCAGCTTCTTTTCAATTTCCTGCTTTTCTTCGTGGCTTAGAGCATCACTAGGATAACGTGAATGACCTGGCAGATAAGGATATTTTTCCAGCCATAGGTAAGGAATTCGTATCATATAAACAGGGTTGCGAATATCTCCAATTAATCGCCTTCCTTCGATTAAAGCTTGTTTGATTTCTTCAATAACTACACTAATTCGATTATCGATTAACAGATTAGCCAATTGTTGGTTTATCCAATGCTCATTAAATATATGTTTATAAATTTGATTGTAAATAAGCAATTTTCCTTGCCTGTTAACGATCAATCCTGACAGTTTAAGATTCATTTGCTCAGAGCTTTGATCGGCAGCTATATCTTGCTGGTTTAGAATCAGCCTGTATTGTTCTAACAGGCGAACAGCCCTTCTTTGATTTCCAAGAATTCGATCACGAATTGTCTTCAAATGCTCGGGAGAATCTTGTGCCTCCCAATTTTCAATTATCCTGTTTCTCACTAAATCTTCAACCCAATTGACTTCTTCTCCTAGGAATGGTGCATCCTCCGCATTCAATATCAGCTTGCAGACCTTCTGAGTTAGAAACGGCTGTCCTCCCGTCATGTTCAACACTGCTTGCATCAGAGTATTAGGGTCATTGGATTTAAGGGTCAGTCCCCGGGCGAGGGGCTGCGCTTCCTGTAATTGAAAGCCCATCAATTCGATCGGGTGACCTACATTAAACGGAGTTCGCTGCTTGTCTTGAATCAAATCCGATGGTGTGGTTACACCCAGCAGGGTAAACGTCAGCCGCCCATACGCTGAGTGTTCAGCCCGACGGTTGTAGCATTCCCGCAGCAGCGCAAAAAAGTCATCCAGCTTAAACGGCAGACTGAGGACGCTATCAATCTCATCAATAAAAATGACGATCGGCTGGGGAATGCTTGCCAGCAGCACCTCCTCCAAAAACTTGTCAAACCGCCGTACAAATGACAGCAGCCCATGCTCCTCCCACCAGGTATAAAAGTCAAACGTCTCGTAGAGATCCAGACTGCTAACAATGCTATCGATAACGCTGCTGTACCACTGCTCCGGGGTCATATCCGACGTGCCAATGCGGGTCAGGTCGATCGCGGCACATGCCACCCCTTCCGCCTGCAACCGCTGCATCGTCTGCACCTTCAGACTCGACTTGCCCATCTGCCGCGAGTTCAGTACATAACAAAACTCTCCCGCTTTCAAGGCGTTGTAAAGGTCGTCATCAGCTTGTCGCCGCACATAGGTCGGTGCATCAACTGGAAGGCTGCCACCGACCTGGTAGTCGTAGGTGGTAGGTGGTAGGTGGTAGGAAGGGGATTGATCAGTCATGGCGATCGCTCCACGGTTTCTAAGCACAAGCGTTTTGCGTTCACAGGCTAAAACTCCTTACTGCCCCAACATGACCAAACTTCTACCACCTTTACCGACGCACCCAAAAGACCGTTAGCACCAATACTGCCACGACCAAACCGATTCCCAACAAAATCAACGCGACTAGACTCGCCTTCACCAACCACTGTGCCCGCCGCAATTTTGCTGTAACTGCGGTTTTCTCAGCGGCTAGCGCCCGTTTATCCTGCTTTTCTAACTCCAGCGCTTTGAGTAGCTTTTGCCGCTCGTGCTCCTGGCTCGCGAGTAAAAACTGATGGTCTTGCTGCGGGAGCGAACGACTGGCTGCCCAAGCTTTTGCCTCTGCCAGCGCCTGACCGTGCAAGAGCAGTGAGTCATCATAGCCTGACTCGATCCATGCTTCCATCGCCGATCGATGAGGGCAAAGATTAGAGAGGTACTTTTCAATCCAACGTTGATTGAAGACCGCCGCGTAGATTTGATTCGTCACCCGCAGTTGATGATTTTCCCGCATGACCAGTCCCGATAAGCGCAGCTCGGTCTGTTCGGCACTATCGTTAACAGCGACTCCCTTCATGCGCAGCACGTCACGATACAGCTCTAAAAGTCGCCCAAAGCTTCTGCTACTGGTAATCCGGTTTTGAATCGTGAGCAAATGCTCTGGCACATCCTGCTGCAACCAATGATCAATCACATGCGTCTGCGCTAGTTGGGCAATCCACTGGCTAGCGCGCCCCATCGGAATTTTGCCTGCGTTACTCACCACTAAACGACAAAGCTTTTGGGTTAAAAAAGGTTGACCACCTGTCCAAGTAAGGATCGAGCCAAGAATCGCAGACGGATAGGGCGCAACATGGACTAGACCCTGCCATAACGGTTCTGTCTCCGCTAGTTGAAATCCCGTTAATTCAATCTCGCAACCCATGTTGAACGGTGTTCGCTGCTTGTCTTGCATCAAGTCTGAAGGCGTCATGACACCCAGCAGCGTAAACGTGAGGCGTTGATAGGCTGGCTTTTCAGCCCGACGGTTATAACACTCGCGAATCAACGCAAAGAAGTCATCGAGCTTAAACGGCAAGCTGAGAATGCAGTCAATCTCATCAATGAAGATGACGATCGGTTGAGGGATCGCTACCAGCAATATTTCTTCCAGAAACTTGTCAAACCGTCGTACAAACGAGAGCAGTTGATGCTCTTCCCACCAGGTATAAAAGTCAAACGTCTCGTAGAGATCGAGACTGCTAACAATACTGTCGATGACACTGCTGTACCACTGCTCCGGGGTCATATCCGAGGTGCCAATGCGTGTCAGATCGATCGCAGCACACGCTACTCCTTCCGCCTGCAACCGCTGCATTGTCTGCACTTTCAAACTGGACTTACCCATCTGCCTTGAGTTCAGCACATAACAGAACTCGCCTGCTTTCAACGCGTTGTAAAGGTCATTATCCGCTTTTCGTCGTACATAGGTGGGTGCATCGACTGGGAGACTCCCACCCACTTGGTAGTCGTACAGGCTTGAATGCATTGAATCTGAAGTAGACGCAGAGTCAGTCATCGCCCTACTCCACTAGCTTCTGCTCGATCGCTTGGAAGAGATCCTCAAACTCAGATTGACTGTGCATCTCTGACGTGAGCGTGTTCATGTTCTTCAAAATGCCTGTGAGTTCAGCAATGGTATTGCGAATCTGAGTGTATTGATCAATTTCCTCTCGAAAGCCTTGCAAGTTAGCAGCGCTCACGCCCCGCATGGCTTCATCAAGCTCCTTAATCTGTTCTTCCCAATGCTTGATGTACTTGATGCGCTCGATCGGTCGATAGATTTGTGCATCAGCTAGCACGATCGGGAAGATGCGATCATAGAACCTGCCGTTTTGAGCAATCTGCACCAGCTCAAACATACAGTTGGGCGACTTGAGATACTTATCGCTGATTACAGTCACCACACACTTACCTCGACCAATTTGCTCCATAAACTCCTTGATGAGACCCTTGTAGCCCAAGTTGCGCTTATCGCGAATGATGGTGACGCCTTTTGCTTGAAACGCGGCATCCAGCCGATTTACTAGTTCTTCGCTCTCACCGCCCCAAGCGTAGGAGAGATAGATTTCTGGCGCTGCTTGAACGGTAGGACTGGTTTGTCTGGGCGCTGCTTCCGTCACGATGGCTGGTGCCGCTACGCTCTTGCTACGCTCTGCATTCAAGTAGGCGGCATCCGTCTCAATTAAACGCTCTCGAAAATAACGGCGATACAAATCGCAGGTCGGTATCACCTCACTCCCTTGAAATAGCACCAGCCCCATGCTCGTAAGCTTAAAGGCATCACTGGTGTTGATCGAAATAGCATGATCCACCGCTACCACCTGCTTAATCGCCGCCAGCAGTTTTTCATCTCCCTCCAGGTTCAGCAAATGCCGCCGTAAATGTTCGCCATATAACCCACCTTCCGTGGGGGCAATCTGCAACAGACGTGCCAACGCCATCTCACCTCGGACGATGGCATACAGCCCTGCCCGCACTAGATAGGGATGCCCACCCACCATGTCCATAAATTGCAACGCTTCAGCATCTATCCAGGTCAAGCCATGCCGCTGGATCAGATCCAGCACCTGAGGTTGGGTCAACTGCGGTAGCTCGATCGGCACTCCCACATTAAACGGCGACTGGTTAATGTTGAGGGGAATATACACCTCTTTGGAATGGACAATCACCAGCCGCAGGTTCTTCCAAATCGGCTTAATCTTGGCATCTTCATGCCATGCCCGTAGCATCCCAAAAAAGTCTGTGGCAATTTCGGGATACTGGAAAACCTCATCCACTTCATCCAGGCACAGCAACACTGGACGTTGCAATTCCGGCATCAGGTAGCGCTGAAAGTAATTCGTGCATTTGTTTTTGCAGCCAACGGCTCCTTTCCAGTAGTCTGCTAAGCGATCGTCCAGGTTCAGTTCCCCAGTCAAGCTGGTGCAGAACCATTGCAAAAACTGGTCAAGACTGCTGAGGGAGTCTCGATCGAGCAATTGAAAGTTAATAGATGCCACTTGATAGCCTTGCTCACTTGCGTAATGCAAGATGCGTAGCATCAACGAAGATTTCCCCATTTGCCGGGGTGCTTTAATCCGAATCAGTGCTCCAGGCTTCACGATCGCCTCATAGCAACGCGCTTCGATCGGCGGACGCTCGACATACAATGTTGATTCTAGTGGCACCTGCCCCTCTGGCTCATCCAACACAATGGCTTGAGCGGGAGAAGTTGCTTTTTTCTTACGTGTCGAACCGCTGCTCATGAATAGTCCCGGACTAGAGATACATCGGGCGATCATTTTACTCGGAAGAGTATTTCTCAAAGCTTAGACGCTTTAGTGCCTCTCATGCCAAATTACACGATCTGTTTCCTGTTGATTCTCCTCTCAAAACGACATGACTTTCCTGTCGTTTTGCAAGATTTACAGGCGCTCGCATCATCTAAGTTAACCTGCTGGAATGTGCTATCGCCAGAAGCCAACGTTAATTTCTACTTCTAGAAGTTTTTGGGCTATGGTGATGGTCAAGTTCTTCAGCGATCGCCCCCACAACCCTAAGCATGAAGCGATATGCCCTGGTCATTGGTATTGGCAAGTATGCCAATCTGAATGAGTTGTCTAAACCTGCAAGTGATGCCCAGGCTGTTGCCGAGGTGCTGAAAAAGCATGGCGACTTTCAGGAAGTCACGCTACTCAATGGAATCAAAGCAAAACTGGGATGGGTAGAGTACGACACGCTGGGCGTAAAGCTGACTAAATTCTTGAAGCAGGCGGCTACTCAAGATCCGCTGCTTTATTCGCCTGCTTCGTCAAGTATATTCAGCCGTGTCACCTGAAAGGTTAAGGGGGATCGCTCGCTTTCAAGACGTGCTGATTCAAGACGCGTTGAAGGAGATCGAGCGTGTGACGCGGGGTTTATCTGTCCTTCCCACTGATTCTCTAGAACAATTCACGTTCGCTTGCAGAAATCTCACTTAAACTAAGATTTAAGCTTTGGATACAAAATTTTGAGGATTCCTGCTGATGCCTCAACGTCCGTTTATGGTCCAGAGCTAAAGAAGTCCCTGTTGATTCTTTGAATTTAGTTCCTGAAGACAAACGTGTATCTACCTCGCTCATTATGGACTTCAATTTCCTTAGTTTTTTTGAGGCTTGTGATCCAAGCAGAACACTGATTATTGGGAAACCAGAGGATCGTCAGTACTATATTGACTTTGCCTCTGTACGCGGTGGCAAAATCATTGAGGCGTTAGAGCGCACCATTCTCCTCAAAGCCCGGACGAATCAACCAAGCTGCCAGCTCTTCACGGGGCATATTGGTTGTGGTAAATCGACAGAGCTGCGTAGGCTGCAAGCAGATTTAGAACAGAAAGGCTTTCACGTTGTGTATTTCGAGTCTACAGAAGACTTGGATATGGCTGACGTAGACGTGACTGATATTTTACTGGCGATTATTCGTCAGGTTTCTGAAAGCCTGGAGAAAGCGGGTATCCGACTTAGACCAAGTTACTTTAAGGGGCTACTCAATGAGTTGGCTGATATTTTACAAACACCAATTGAACTGTCTGATGTGGAGTTTTCCTTACCGATGGGTTTGGGCAAAGTCACCGCGCAAACCAAAGAAAGCCCTAAATTACGCAGTCGCTTGCGGCAGTATTTAGAGCCACGAACGCGCAGTATTTTAGAAGCTCTCAACAAAGAAGTCCTGGGTCTGGCGACTGAGAGACTCAAACAGCAAGGCAAGCAGGGGCTTGTCGTGATTGTAGATAACTTAGACCGTGTAGACAACCGTCCTGTCGTGGGCGATCGCACGCAGCCAGAATATCTCTTCGTAGATCGGGGAGAGCAGTTGCGCCAACTCAATTGCCATGTGGTTTACACCATTCCTCTGGTGCTAATTTTTTCAAACGAATATCAGGCGCTTACCAACCGCTTTGGCGGTGGAGTGTCGCCCAAAATGCTGCCGATGGTACCAGTGCAGTGCCGAGATGGCAGTGAACATCTGGAAGGACTGAACTTATTGAGGCAAATAGTCTTGACGCGGGCATTCCCGACGGTTGATCCAGCCCGACGAACAGAACTCACTCCTCAGATTTTTGAAAATTCCGAAACCCTGGATCGTCTGTGTCGTATCAGCGGTGGTCATATTCGTAATCTGTTAGGGATGCTATACCGTTGTCTCCAGGAAGATGACCCGCCCATCTCTAGCGGTTGTTTAGAAAGAGCTATTCGAGAACACCGTGACAGCCTCACGCTGGCAATTAGTGATGAAGAGTGGTTACTGCTCAACCAGGTGATTCAGCAACAGGGGGTAAGCGGTGAAGCAGGGCATCAAACTCTGCTACGGAGTCTCTTTGTCTTTGAATATCATGATGACCAGCAAGGGCGATGGTTCAATGTCAACCCGGTTTTGAGGGAGACTGAAAAATTTCGCAAACTTCAAGCTCAAGCGTAATGACGTACAGATAGATCATGGTGGACTTACCCTCTTCCGCAGCCATATCAATGGAAAATGAGCGATCGCTCAAAAGTTTGCTTCGAGCGATGACCCTTGCAAGAGGACGTTTTTCCTTGATTTTGGCTCACTGTAACTACAGCAGTCTGCGATCGCAGATGATGCAGCAGTTGCATCAACAAGAGACCCTTCAAGTTCGAGAAATTGTTCTTTCAAAAGCGGCTCAAACGCTTTTCACCGCGATTAAAACTGAACTGGGTGATGCGATTCCGCAAGCGCTCGTTATTTCCGGCTTAGAAGCCGTTGAAAACCTTGACACGTTGTTATTAGCAACCAATCAGGTGCGAGATGAGTTCAGCAAAAGCTTGGCGTGTCCATTGGTGCTGTGGGTTACGAATGAGGTTTTGACTCAGTTGGTTCGGTTAGCCCCTGATTTCTACAGTTGGGCATCCAGTCCCATCTCCTTTCAGCCATCATCGTCAGAACTGAGAAGCTTTTTGCGCCAGCAAGCTGATCGCGCTTTCGCCGAAAGCCTACATCCTCATCACCTGTTGCCGATCGACGATTTATTTCGCTACCAGCTATCAGCGTTACCACGCCGCCATGAAGTGGAAGCGGCACTTCGAGACTTACAGACCCAAAATAGTGCTCTACAGCCGGATTTAATGGCCAGTCTCCAATTCCTCTTCGGACAAGCAGACTATGCAGAAGATAACGTCGAGCAGGCGATCGAGAAATATCACGATAGCTTAACGTTTTGGCGGCAAGCTAACGACCTGGAACGGCAAGGCGCAGCCTTGTTGTATCTGGGGCTGTGTTCTTTACGATGGGCTGAAATTGATGCAGCTTTCAAAGTTCCCCATCTGGAAGCTGCCAGGACTTACTTTCAGGACTGTCTTGCTGCTTTTGAATCGACCAACCGCCGTGATCTCAAAGCAAAATTCACTGGGTATCAGGGAGAGATACTCAAAGGCTTAAGTGCTTGGGTAGAACTGCAAACCCTAGTCCAAGAAGCCCAAGACTTACATCACATCTACCCGTCTCCAGTTGAACAAGCCAAAGCTAACGGGTTGCTTTCCGAGATTGCACTCTGGCACTTGCAAGACTACCCGGCGGCGAGTCGCCATGCTCAAGCCGCACTTCAGAGCCTGGAGTCTGCTGCCATCAGCCCACCACCGTCCCCAGCCAAATACTGGGTTTTGCTGGCAGAAGCACAGCACCATCTGAACCAGCCTCATGAAGCAATGCGATCGCTGGAACAAGCGCGAAACCAAATTTCGTCTCAAGATAATCCCCACCTCTATATTCATATCTTAGAAAGGCTTAGGACACTTTATTTTGAACAGAAACAGTATGAAAAAGCGTTCCAGTTTAAGCGCGAACAATTGAGCATTGAAAGCCAGTATGGGCTTCGAGCATTTATCGGTGCAGGAAGGTTACAGTCCCATCGTCAATTAAGAAGCAGCGCACCAAATACAGACACAATTGCTCAAGAAATTGCTGTTTCTGGACGGCAACAAGATGTGAATCGCTTACTGGAGCGCGTCTCTCGTGATGACTGCAAATTGACGATTTTACATGGGCAACTTGGTGTGGGCAAAAGTTCACTGATCCAGGCAGGCTTAATTCCAACCTTAGAGCCAGAACCGATTAAAGCTCGTGATGTTGTAGTCGTATTACTGCGTAGTTACAGCAACTGGGTTGACAAATTAGGCGAAAAACTAGGCGAACAAACTCAAAAAAGAAAAGACATTCCCATCACCATTCCTCATTCTCCTGCTACTCTACTCCAACAACTTTCCAATAATGATGACCGTAACTTTCTGTCTGTCTTGATTCTCGACCAATTTGAAGAATTCTTCTTTTCCTGTCCTCATCCCCATGAGCGACAAGCATTTTTCAAATTCCTGAGTGCCTGTCTGGAGATTCCATTCATCAAAATCATTCTCTCTCTAAGAGAAGACTATCTACATTACTTGCTGGAATGGGAGCATTACGATGATTTGAAGCCTATTAATGACAACATTTTAAGCAAAGATCATCGCTATGAACTGAGAAACTTCTCGTCTGAAGATACCAGGAGAATCATCCAGGGATTGACAAACCGATCGCATTTGACGCTAGAGGAAGCACTGGTTAATCAGCTCGTTCAAGATTTGACCGGAGAGACGGGTGAAATTCGTCCCATTGAATTGCAGGTTGTTGGCGCACAGCTTCACGAAGAAAAAATCAGAACGTTTGAACAGTATCGCTTGCTTGGCGATCGCCCAAAAGAAACCCTGGTTCAGAACTATCTGGAAGGAGTTATTCGAGACTGCGGAGCAGAGAACGAGAATGCCGCCAGACTTGTCTTGTACTTACTCACAGGGGAAAACAACACACGCCCCTCAAAGACTCGTGATGAACTAGAAACAGACTTAAAAGCGTTAGAAAAAGACTTGCTCAAGGAAGCCCAAAAACTGGATCTAGTCCTTGAGATCTTTAGACAGTCGGGATTAGTTTTTCTGCTCCCTGAAACTCCGGCAGACCGTTATCAACTCGTTCATGATTATCTCGTTGCCTTCATTCGCAAACAACAACCCAGAATTGATGAGTTGGTGAAGGAACTTGAGATAAAGCGCAAGCAACTAGAAGAAACTGAGAAAAGTCTAAAAATTGCTCAATTAGAAAAAGGAATCGCAGAGGAACAGGAAAAATTTGCTAAAGAAAGCCAGAAGCGCGTTGAAGCTGAACTCACACTTGAAAAAGGTCGAAAAACTCGGCTTCTTCTTTATAGTATCTTATTTGCAATATCTAGCTTTGCGATAGTATCCATGATTTCTCAATCTCAAATTCAGAATAAAAATGATGAAATCAGTAGCTTTCTAGATTCACAATATAGAAGCACACTTGATTCATATAGCAATTATGCGACGGATCTTGTTTACTATGGAAATTCACAGGCAGCCTTGGTAGAAATGTTAAAAGCCTGCACCCTTCTTAGGCAACGTTACTCTTTTGATGAGCAGACCTTTAAAGTAGAAGACCCTGAAGAGACTTCTAAAAAGATAATCAGACAAATGCAAAAAACAATCTCTAAAGCTGTTTCCGAAAAGAATATTAGACCAGCAGCAAGAGCTGATATTTCTAGAAATTTAGAGAAGCTTAAAGCAGAGGAACTGAATGCGTTGTTAAATCGTCTATTGGATATTGGTTGCACTCATGTGCAGAAAGACGAGCTAGAACATCGTAAGTGGGAAGCACCGCTATGTGAGAAGTATCAACAATAGAAATAGTCATCCTAAGTTAGATAACTTTAATTCGACAAGGTTTAGCCCTGTTTTTTCGGAGCAGAACAATCTAATACACCGTCGTTGTTGATATCCTTGCAGCAAGTCCGTCCTCCAGGTAAGTTAGGGGCAGGCTTCGGCTCTTCAATATACCAGGCAAGAAATTTTTTGCATTCCCTTGGTTTTTGACTTTTAGAGTCTGCGTTCTGTGCTGCCTTAGCTGAATTGACCGATGCCACGTTTTGAGAAGTCTCAGATGGCTGATCAGCTACTGATTCAGCGGAACAGGCTGAAATACTACAAACTGCAAAAATTCCAATTAAGACAATAAGGATACGCTTCAGTAGGCTTTGCATGACTCGAAAGACGATTCAGGAACAGTACACTTCATCTTTCTGGCAGGTGTCTGCATACCCGGAATGATCGAAGCTTCCCCGAAGGAATTTAAATTTTCTTTACAAAACTCCTGGATTGCCAAAACTGTGAATCAGAGGCATATGGGTAGATTCGATTGTTTCTGCTTCTTTTGGGACTCTGAGTCTAGAAGCTAAATTCCCTGATTCAGCTCAAAATTTTGCTGGACATGAACTCAAGATGGCTTAAAATAAGCGAACGACTTGCCTTGTAGTACAGTCGTTTGGGTGCAATGCTTTCTCGCAGGGAATAGTTTGGTAAGGTTCGTTTGACCTAGCATCAGGGCATTTGAGTCAGAATCCGGTGGCATCTTTTTTCAGTCAGGGCAAATCTACGATCGCGACTCCGGACTGGCGTCCTCATAATCTTTGTCTTCGCCTCTGGGCAGAAGCTCATCAACTTCTATAGAAGTTGCGGCTTACGTTGCCGTACTTCATAAGCTTCTCCTGATTTACTGACCGATCAGGGGAACAATGTTTTTAGTAATTGATGTTGGTTACAGCGTAAAACTCGCTGTTGCAGCCATACATCTTCAGTCTTCAGCGCATATCATGGCAAAGCGTTCAGAAATCTCCTTGAGCAGTTATAACGTTGTCGGTAACCCTTTAGAGCAACGCCTTTTTCCAAATGGACGAGCCTTGAGAAGCCTAGCAAGAGCTATTTCTTTACCCGCCGATCGCTTTTCTCTAATTCTGGTGCGCTGTAACGATGACGCGTTGAAGCAACGAGCACTCCAGAGTTTGAGGGATGACTATGCGATCGAACCCCAAATCTTGGTTTTACCCGAAACGGCCAGGAGTCTTTTTTCGGCTCTCCAGAAGAACGAGCATCCGTCACAATGCTTGATCGTGTTTGGACTGGAAACCTTGACTCACCTTGATGAGTTTTTGATTGCTACTAACCAGATGAGAAATGAGTTTCGTAGCACCTTTCGTTTTCCATTGGTGCTTTGGGTGAATGACGAGACGATACACAAAATGATCAAGCTAGCTCCTGACTTCTACAGTTGGGCCAATACCCCCATTAATGTGGAGTAAGCCACAGCAAGCTCTACCGAACCATGCATGACAAAAGGTTCGCTTTTCTATTTCGTGTCTGCCTAGGAGATTTGCAACTCAGGTATCCTTGTAGGATTTTCCACAAAAAGGGCAAAAGCGGAATTTGAGCGACACGATCAGCTCCTTACAACTGCCACAGCGATCGCGCAACGGACTCCCACAGGCAAAACAGTGCTTGGCACGCGGGTGTGTCCACATAGGATCAGGTGGTGTTCCCGGCACCCAGCATTGGGGGCAGAACTTGAGGGAGGCGATCGCCTCTACCGCCACGCCCTTACAGATCGCATCCAGATATTCCACAGGGACACTCAGGGCATAAGCCAAGCCGCTCTTGGGTCCTTGCTTCAACCGAGTCGTCTGCCTCCGCTCGATTTTGCCTACACTCTGTAAATGAACCCCTGCTCGCTCTGCCAGTTCCTTCTGGCTCAGACCCAGGCTCATCCGCACTCGCCGGACGTAATTTGCCAGGGTTTCTTCCGGGTTTGGAGCCAGTTCTGGTTGTAAAAGTGGCATTGAAGTAGATGTAAATCTATTTCTCTTAAGACTATATTATTTGTTCAGTTTCGGTGTCATTTTGACCACATCCATTAAGGTAAATGACTACTTCCCTTGCTACAGTCACAACCGCCTTTTTGCAGCGCCCAGGCTTGGCTCGTACAACCTTGCGCTCTTATGAATCGACGCTGATGCCCCTACTGCAAGAGTATGGGCGATCGCCCATCGAAATCTTGACCCGACAGACGTTACAGGACTATCTCAATAATCTGACTACGATTTCCTATACCACTCATCACCGTCATCAAGCCATTATCCAGGCATTGTTTAACTTCGCGGTGGAGCAGGGGTATCTGAAAGCCAACCCGATCGCGCAATTGAAACGTCGCAAACCCGATCAAGCGAAAGGCGAACATCGGAGCGATACCGTCATTCGTTATCTGACGCCTGAACAACTTGTAGTGTTGTATCGTGCAGTCGCCTCTGATTTACGACTGAATGCCCTGGTCTATCTCCTGCATCATACAGGTGCAAGAATTGCCGAAATCCTGGCGCTCGACCTACAAGACTTGTACCTGGAACAACGGAAGTTTCAGGTACTGGGTAAAGGCAACAAGCAACGTTGGTGTTTCTACAGTGAAGCTGCCGCAAAAGCATTAGAACGCTATTGTCGCTATCAAAGGCATTCTAGCAGTGCGGCATTGTTTACAGCGCAGCAACCTTTTACGCTGGAAGTCAGCCGCTTGAGCTACCGCATGGCACATCAAGACTGGACTGACCTCATTGCCCAGGAAGCAACCCTGAAAGGCATTCGGATTCATGACCTCCGCCACACCTTTGCTACCGAACGAGTGGGCTTGATGGGCATTGAGGAACTCCGAGCCTTGATGGGACACCAGAACATTCAGACGACTTTGCGCTACCAAAAAGTAACATCACAGCGGGCAGAAACGGTCGCTAAGAAAGCGTTTGAATCGCTAACTAATCCCTCTTTTGTTACCTCAACGAGAGCAAATTAAGCTGGAAGAAGCTGCGT
>NZ_JCACKR010000100.1:0-50447 GCF_059505485.1 Stenomitos rutilans | reverse complement strand
CCTGGACTTGGCATGACCTTTTAACCTATCCCACCCTTGTCTGATGCACAACCGTAGTTCTTTTGGACTATTTTCTGTAATAGTTTGTAATAAACACTTCTATTTTTATTTACTTCCGCTCACGAAATAAAAGTGTGGTGCGTCAAGTATATTAATGCCCAAATTTGAGGGGTTCTGAGGTGGAAGTCCCCCAGAATTGGGGGATTGAGGGGGCGAAGGCAGCGTCTCTGATACTTCTCAGACATCCTCTGATGGAGCCGACCCTTTTAAAGTAGGTGTACTGTGCTGGAGCAGCGCTTGCGAAACCCGATCGAGCACTCCCTGCCAATCATCTGGTTGGGTTTGGCGAAACAGGCGCATGGTGGGATACCAGGGGGTATCTTCGCGGTGCAGCATCCAGCGCCAGTCAGGAAGGTAGGTCAGCAGCACCCAGACAGGTTTACCGAGCGCACCTGCGAGATGGGCGATCGACGTATCGACGGTAATGACCAGATCTAACTGAGCGATCGCGGCAGCCGTATCGGCGAGATCGTTTAATTGACTGCCCCAATCTTGTATTTGAGAATCCCATCCAAGTTCAGACAAAGCAGTCTGAGCAATGCCCTTTTGCAAACTGTAGTATGCGATATCTGACAGTTGCAGTAGCCATTCAAAGTGCTTCAGCGGGCACGATCGACTCTGGTTTTTCTTGTAAAGATGTCCACCAGACCAAACTAGACCAACCTTCAACCGAGGTGTCTCTGGATTGTTTGAACCAGCCACAGCAAGATCGATGTGGCTATCTGGTAGCGGTTTGAGATACGGTACTTGAGCCGGAACGCTTTCCAGAGTGGTGCCCAAAATCCCTGGCAGGCTCATCAACGGGGCGTAGACATCAAAATGAGGTGCTGGATAGCCTAACGGAATGAATTCCTCAATACCGGGCACCGTTGCTAGAAGGCGTATCAAGGGTTGGTGGCAGGTCAGGATGATGCGTCCGCCTCGTTGCGCCACGATCGCAGCATAGCGAATGAACTGAATCGTGTCGCCCAAGCCTTGCTCTGCGTGGAGCAAAAGCGTGCGTCCTGTCAGATCAGAACCATCCCAGACGGGTTGTCGAAACGGGCAGGGAGGAAACTCACGGGTTTTGAAGCGCCATTCATACTCTGGAAAACCCTCACGATAGTTGCCGTCTGTGAGTAAGATCAGCGATCGGTTGTAACGAGCATTGGCATCGTTAGGATCAAGGGCTAATGCCCGATCAAAGCACGCCATCGCTTCTTGAGCCTGCCCCTGATCTTGCAGTGCCGTGCCCAAACTATTAAGCGCATCAGGATAGTCTGGTTGCACTGCTAGTGCATGGCGATGATAGACGATCGCCGTGGTTGACTTCCCTTGCTGCTGCAAAATCGTGCCAATGGTATTGAGGGCAACGGCATCGTTAGGCTGCACTGCTAGCGCCTGGAGATAATAGCTCATGGCTTCATCCAACTTGCCCTGCTCAATCAGAATCACACCCAGGTTATGATACGCCTGCACGTTCTCCGGTTGAAAGGTAATGATTTGAGTGTAGGAGGCGATCGCCTCTTCAATCATTTGCTTGCCTTGCTTCCACAGCGCCACGCTCAAATTTTCCCGCGCACTCACGTAACCAGGACGTTGAGCAAGCGCTTTCCGATACAGGGCAATGCCTTCATCCAGCTTGCCCTGCTGACACGCAATCACACCCATTAAGTTCAGCGCATCAATCTGCTGGGGCTGCTGCTGCAAAATTTGACAATAGAGTTGTTCGGCTTGGGATAAGCGTCCGGCTTGATGGTGAGCCGTGGCAGTCGCCAGCAGTTGCGGAATGTTGATTGAAGAAGGGTAGAGTTTTTCCACGGGCAAAGGGGAAGTGAAGGGGAAAGGGAGCGAAACAGGCAGGGGTAGCAATCAGGGTTCAGCAATCAGCGGTCAGCCGTCAACTGTCCAGCTTTCTTCTAAAAACCAACAACTTCTTTAGCCTTAAACCTTCTGCCTCGTGCTTTTGAGTATTTGTTCAGCACTTTACCAGCATTCCCGGATGCCGTGATTTTCTACCTGACCATCTTCGATCGCCAGTACGCCTCTCATCGCCGAGACGCTAGTTTGCTAAGGGTTAACTTTTCGTTAAGATACTGAACAAGCTTCTATGGCTTGGATGGCTTCTATGATCGCCATCTGAGCCAGGTTACCGTCTTCGTTTCAGGTTGGCATTGGTATGTTTGATTTCATCCCCTTCGAGATTCACCTGAGCGCAGTTGCGATCGCGGGCACAGGCTTGTGGTCACTGTCGCTGTATTTAGGGTTTGCCACCCTTAGCGAGTGGGTCACCCATCAGCTTAATCGTTGGTTTAACTTTGCCGAGCGATCACTCTACACGTCCGCCGAAGAGTTTGAACGAACTCGCAAAGGCCGAGAAGCTCAAAATGCCTTTTACGCCTCTATTTTCAGCATTGTGCCCTTTCTCATTGCAGGCGCACTGTGCAACTACCTTGTAGAACTGACGCTGGGACGCAGTTGGGCCATCAGCGTTGGCATACTCGCGTGCATTGGTTGCGCCATCTACGAACTTGGACGACGCGATGGGCAAAGGTCGGAGAGAGAGTAGGGAGGAGGGAAAGCAGAAGGAAACAGGTAAAGGGCAAAAGGTAAAAGATAGAAGGCAAGAAATGAGGGATGAAGGCTAAAGGATAAGGTATGTAGCTTGCTTCCCGAAGGGTAGGCTAAGCTGACCGCTGACGGCTCAATCAACTCAAAACTCAAAATTCTTAACCTTCTACCCTCTCCCTTACCCCCTCACTCTCTACCATTCTCTGGAACTTTACCTGCAGTCTTTGGGGTTCGATCGCTGCCATCATTGCCATCAGTGAGATGCGGTAGGTCTGTTGAACTACGGAACCAGAGGGATTGTTGAGGGAGGCCTATCGCAATGCCTTCTTGATCGAGGGCGTACTTAAGGCGACGGCGAAATTCGCGGGCAACATTCCATTGCTGGAGCGGCAGGGTTTTGATCCACACCCGCAACGTGATGCCATCGTTGCTAATCTCATCTACGCCCAACACATCAGGGGGTTCAGGAATTCTTGTTTTCCAGGCTGGATCGCTAGTCATGTCTTCGCCAACTTTTTTGACAACAGCGATCGCGCGATCGACATTCGCATCGTAGGCGATCGTGATACCCAGATCCACCCGTGACCAGTCCTTCGAGAGGTTTTCGACCACCGTGATCGAACTATTGGGAATGGTAATCAACCGACCTTCAGAATTGCGAAGTTGGGTAATCCGAAGATTCAAGGTTTCTACCAACCCGGAGGCTTTGCCGATCTGAATCACATCTCCGACAGCGTACTGGTCTTCCCAGAGGATCAGCAGGCCGTTAATGATATCCTTGATCAAGTTTTGGGATGCGAAGGAAATCGCTAAGCCCAAAATACCCGCCCCAGCCAGGACGGGCCCCAGTTCTACACCGACGATCGACAGCGCAGTGAGTAACCCCGTACTAACCCAAAAAGTGGCAATCACGCTACGTAGCACGCGTGAAAAGGTGGTCACTCGTAGCGCTAAGCGTTGAGACGTATCGGGCGACAGCAATTCATTGGTTGTTAGAACGCTAAAAAAGCGATCGATCACCACGTCACTCACCCGGATGAGCAGATACGTCACCACAACGACTCCCAAAATCTTCAACGGCCCGGATAGTACGAGTGACTGCATCCAACGGGTATACGGAAACAGACCCAAAATGACCAAAATGCCGCTTAACCAGAGACCCAACTGAATCGTTTGTAACAATCGCCGCTGTACGTCATTGATAGTGCGGTAGCGCCGTTGAGCAATTTGCTCCTGCACCGCTGTCATCGCTCTTGTGCTGTTGGGGTCAGACTCTAGAGCGGTTTCATTCACTGCCTCAGACTGAGCTAGTAGTCGCTTTCGTTGCCCTTTGAGCCAACGTTGTACTAGCACCAGAAGACCGCTGACCACCACAAGCCCAAGGGCAATTTGTCCCGCTAACGATCCTTGCTTGAATAGCGCTTGCGGCTGTCGCTCCTGTCTAGCCGTAGTTAGCGCCTCCTTAATGGTTTGGGTCAACTCAGTGGCCCGCTGCTCTGGATCTTGGCCTTGAAGTTGAGCATCTAGCGAAGTGACCGTCATTAGATAGCGATCGCCAATGGAGATCACAGGTTGCCGGCTGGACTCGTCCACCACCGCTTTCACGTCTAATGTTTTGGGATCATTAGGATTATCTGCAACCTGATTGAGTCCCTTTTCAATGTTCTGCACCCGCTCTCGGATGGGAGGAGGGCCATCACGTCTCTGCTGAGCGCTGATACCGGGAGCCGCAATTGTAAACAAGGTTCGTCCGTCCAGTGCGACATCTGCCGTTGCCGCTGTAGAGGAGTTTGTGATCGCAGAAGAAGTTGCAGTCGCATTCGATGGGTCTGGTGCCGCAGTTGCTTTTGGTGCCTGAAGATAGGAGGGCACAACGCTTTGCCCTAAGCTCATGGAAGCCGTCATCACAATCAGCGCCAGCGTAGCCAGTCCCAAACTAAGCCGGGTAAACCACCTGCTACACCTAGATCGATACAAAAGAGTTCGCAGAGAGTGGTGTGTTTTTGCCTTTGCTTGGGTTATATCCAATTGCATACAGTCATCCAACGCACAATTAAGGCGATCGAGTTGCGCTTGTCTAACCGCGACTCGCAACGATCGTCCCGTAACCACCTTAATCGGCTCTCTGTCATAACCATCCTACTAGGGGAAGATTGACGCGAGCGGCGTGGTCCCCTGTAGATCTGGGCCTTTAGTCCTAGCAGTAGCCTGAACCCCGGTAGCAGTTCTACAAAACAGCGTATAGATTAGTCGGTGCTCAGTGTTGTAGCGAACACGGGCGACGGGGTACGTCTCAGCACTGCCATGTCTTCTTCATCTAGCTCAGCCGGAATGCCGCTGCGAATGAGTTCCGCAAAATCTTCGTTAGGCACCATAAAGCAGAGCGCATAGAGGCGATCTGGCCCTGTGTTTTCAATTTTGTGAATGCCTGTAGGCGGCACCAAAATGCTGTCACCTGCCTGAATAAAAACGGTTTTACCGTCGCAGGTTGCTACCCCTTCACCCTTCAGGACAAAAAACATTTCCACTGCAAGCTGATGGCGGTTTGGAGGTGTTTTACCACCAATATCAAAGATTTCGACGCAAAGAGTCAGCGACATATTTGCGATTTGGGGATCAAACACGATCGCCAAGCGGTTCGTATCATGAGGACTAATCCGAAACGCCTGGTAATCGAGCGGCGATTTGACAACCGGAATAACGCAGCTTTCAGAGTCCATGAGTATGCCTCAAAAATATGGATGAGAGCGTTTTGAGTTAAGTCAGGGGTTATGGGTAGAAAGTTAAGAATTTTGAGTTTTGAGTTAATTGAGTGGTCAACCTTTAGCCTTCTGCCCCTTTACTCCTTTGTTTTAATTGCAGTCAAAAGCGCGTGCGACTCTGCCACAAAACCAAAGCACTGCTTGACGTTATACAGGGTTGCTTGCCAGCAGTAGGTTGGGGAAGTGGTTGCGGTGCAGTCTGAAACCAGAATGCAGTCGTAGCCCAAAAAGCTGGCATCTTGCAGCGTTGCCATCACGCACTGATCGGCATTAACGCCTGTAAAGAAAAGCGTTGTCCTACCCAGATTTTTGAGGATGCTGTCTAAAGGGGTATCCCAAAAGCCGCTCATTCGATATTTATCTACCCGAACGTCGTCTGACTGTTGCTCTAGTTCATTGACAACAGCAGCAGCCCAGCTATCTTTAATCAACACAGGAGCACCGTTTGCTGGTAAAGGATCGCCCAATCCTACCCCGTCTCCGGTTGGATTATAAACGTGCCGTGCTGCCGCGCTAATGTTGAGCAAATCGGGACGGTTGCCCCAGTTCACCCACACGATCGGCACCTGTACCGTGCGCAACACTGGCAGCAAGCCTTGAAGTGGGGCGATCGGATCACGCGCCGGAGTGACATCAACGCCAATGTGCGCCAACCAGCCATCGGGATGGCAAAAGTCATTCTGCATATCAATCACCAAAATTGCCGCTTTTGCCAAATCCAGACGCAACGTTTTAGTCTCAGTGGGTAGCGTAATGATATGAGGTTCGAGCGCTGGACGCGTGATATCTGCGATCGTGGCATTCACCGACCAGGCATTGGGTGGAGTTCCTAACGTCCGAAGGGAAGAGGTCATTGCGGTTGCATCCCAAGAAAGGCCGTCACAAGAAAGGGCATCACGAGAAAGTGACTTTGTTTTAGTTAGGACTTACGCAAATTCTTGCAAAACTGGCCCCCAGCTCCCAATTTATAGCCCTAGCGGGCATACAAGAAAGGGGGAGCAAGCACTCAAAGTCTCCCAGAATTGGGGGATTGAGGCGGCGACTGCGTCAGTCCTATAGTCAAAGTAGCGATCGCCCACAGCAGATCGTTGACTCAACTCAATACTAGACTTCATTTTTTACTACAGATCCAGATTGCAAAAATGTTTGCCAGATACTAATCCAAACTCGAAATGGGTACGTAAAAAAAGGGAAGCTGAGCAGCCCCCCTTTTCTTCATTCGCAATGCAGCGATCGCTGCATCAAACCTGAGCGAGCAAACTTTAGACAAGCTTCAGATCGGGATACTGAACGATTACATCTTCAGTCGTTAGTACCTCGTTTTCAGCTTGCGGTGTCCACAGCACTTCTAACGCCAGGAGGCGATCGCCCGACACACCACCCAATTGCTGCAACGCTTGACGCAGATCGTTGGAGTTGTTGACCGTAGGCAATTGCAGTTTGCCTTGAGAACCAACCAGCAGCGTCACTACGATATATTCACCAGGGCCAGATTCTGCCAGAGCACCCGCCTTTTCAGCCACAGCCAAACTGCTGCTAGAGGCTTGCTTCAACTGATTGTTAACGTTAGACAGCGTTTCGCCAGTAAACTTACTGCGCTCTGCAATCAGCAGACGGTTGAACTGAGATTCTGCCGCTTCTAAACGGGTTTGCTGAACGGTAGAACCGGCATAAACCCAATATTCGGGATGGCGCAACAGTGCTAGTGTCGCTTCCTGAAGCACTTCAGATAAACCCGTTGTAGAGCTAGTATCGGCCTTGCGAGCGATCGCGTTTAGATCAGCCTGTAGCTCTCTTGCTTCTGCCAACAGACCAACCTGAAGTTTGGCAACCGAGATGGTTGGGCTTTCAGTGCTGTAACCCAGGCTGTCGTCGTCCGAGCGCGATCGACGGAAGCTTTGCACCAGAAAGTTTGCAACTGCCAGAAAAATCAAGATGCTGAACAAACCGCCAAAACCGCCGCCAATGCCAAAGACCGGGAACAGGAAAGGAAGACCGAAACCGCCACCAGGGTAGTAACCACTACCGTAGCCAGGGCCAGGTGCATAACTGCGTGGAGCGGAGTAAGAACGAGGGGCGGGGGCACGGAAGGAACCACCCCCAATACGTCCCCCACCAGCTGCTAAAGCACCATCCGCATGACCAAAGGACAGCGCAACCACCAAGCTGATCGCCACTATCGCTTTAACCCAGTGCTTAACCAATGAACGTAATGTTTTTTGCATAACCATGCCTACCCAGACGTTTGCTAAATGACAGTGAAATGTCGGCTCCCTGTTCCATTTTGCCTGAAACTTTGCAGCGGTTCACGCAGAACGAAAGCCACTGGTACGAACCTACGAGCCGAGTAGAGCGATCCAAGCCAGATGAGTCTCTGTTAAGAGTTGTTACTTTAGACCTCCCTACTACTGTATCGCCTTCGATCGCCCTTGAAAACCGATTAAAAGGAGTAAACGTGGGTAGAAAGCCGTACGATCGTGTTCGTTCATCCAGCCATGAGAAAGCTAAACCCGATGAAAACACCAGGGACTTTCTGCAATCGGCTGATGCGGTCGTTTCCAATCTTTTTTAGCAATCGTTTTAGGATTATTTCAGTTAGACTAGCCAAGCAAACGCTACAATAAAAATGTAAACATTTGTAACCGAACGTCAGCTATTGTGAAAGCGAGCGCTCGCCTTCAGATTTATAGGACGTATCGGATTCCGTTCAGCCTTATTTGATGAGAGCGACTGCACCATGACTCAACCCCAACCAACTGTTACCCCCAAGATCGAAGAACCAAAGTTTGGCTTTAGCGAGTACGCCGAGCGCCTCAATGGTCGTGCTGCCATGATTGGGTTTGCACTCGCGCTGGTGATTGAATACGTCACCGGCCAGGGTTTACTAGAGTGGTTAGGTTTAAACTAAGTTCAAATTTAAGGGACGAGTTTGAGGTTTCTACAGAGATATGGCATTGATCATGTTCCTACGGAAACCTTCTAAACCACATCCCCTACTGGAAGAATGCGAATGCGAGCATACTTTAGCCCTGTCACCCCTTGGAGTGGCTGCACCGTGCCACGCTCGATATGCTCATCCACCCAGCCTTCGCGCATCAGGTAGCGGAAGTACTGCTGATATTCTGCCCACTCATCCTCTGTGCAAAAGACGAGGGTTAGCATGCCAGGCTGGGTGATGCGTGCCCCCGTTTCTTCGTCGATCGCTTTATCAATGCGCTTTTTCACAATTTCGTAGCGCGTGTCACGGCTACCCCGCACATCAAACATGCGTTCTGTTGTTTCGTCGTGAAAAATGTCGATCGCGGCATCTTGCACCAACACAAGATGCGTCACTTGCATGTGTGTGATGTATAGCTCTTGGAGCTTAAAGGCCGTTCTGGCACAGTCGCATACGGCGCATAGCTGCTCGTAACGCAGACTTCGAAGCTGAAAGCTACCAAACTTGGGATCGATCGAGGCTCCCGCATACAGCATATGGTCAATGCCATCGGTAGCTTCGATGTCGCAGTAATGAGGCGTGGTGCGCTGCATCGTGTCTTGCCAGCGATCCCAGGTTTCGCGCAATCGCGCATTGATTTGCCTGATCAGGTCATCGTACTGGGCGCGCGCACGGTACACGCATTCATGGTCGTTCGCGCAAGCAGTCCGATAGGCCGTTACAGCCGCGATCGCCGCTTCCCCACACTGCGCGAAATAGTCGAAATAAAGTTCCAGATGATCCCGTAGATAGCGCAGGCGGCTGACTTCTGCATCGACCGTGACGCACTCCTGCATCTGCCGAATGTGTTCGAGCAAATCTAGGCGCAATTGCTTGCCCAAAATCGTGTCTCTGGCAGTGCAGGCGACCTCAACCACCGCTAACCCTAACCGAAACTGCTCCAGCAAATCGGCTTGAATCGCCCGATTACGCTCATCAGACGAGCCGCGAATATCTGAAATGCCGTAGAGAGGATACACGTTGCTAAACACGATCGGTTCTGGTGGCAACCCCAATCCCCGTCGCTCAGCTTCTTGCAAAAACCGCCACTCCACAGCGGGGTGAATGTTAGTAATAAACCGCTGCTGAATTAACTGCCGTTGCGCTGCCGTGAGCGCTCTGGTAAACGCAGGGATTAGTTGCTCAGCATAGCGACAGTCGATCGCATCAAAGTTGTGGGGGCGATCGCTCAAAAGCGCCACAACGCCAACCGCCCGTAGAGACGTAGATTGGGATACGGGGTCTTGCTGCGTTGAGACAGCAGGTTGAGAACTTTCTACAGGGTCATCACCCGGTGTCTTTAAAGAGTCCACCGATTCATCCTGTACTGTCGCATACCCCTCTGGAGCCTCTGCCTCCGTACCCCCCACAAGGGGTGATAGCAGGGGGATCAACAGCAAGGAACGCACCCCCATAGCGACCAATTGCCGCCCTCCGTCGGTGCGGGGATCTTGAGCAAGGTCAGGCACCGCAAGCACTTGCTTTGTACGAATGGCGTGCATGAAGTGAGACTGTTGCAGCGCCTCCAGAGGATACATCGTTGTGTGGGGTTCAGCCGTGATGGAACCCATAAACAAGCGAATCTGATCCGTTTCAATGCTCAGAACCAGCGTGTTTTGAGCACGAAAGAGCGATCGCGTTTGCTGATTCAGTTCGCTAAATTTTTGGGGCCGCAAAATGGAATCGCGATCGATCAACAGTTGCGTAATGCGGCGCACAATCTCGCGCTCGGTAATATCCAGCCCTTCCAGCAACAGCGACCCTTCAATCTGGTAGTTGTCTAACTCTAGCCGTTGGGTTAGCGCGTCAAACTGTGCTGGATTAGCTAGCATCTCTTCTAATGCCTGCGTAGTCAGGTGCGCCAGACCCAGAGCCGCAAACTCATCTCGCTGAGGATCTAAGCGCGTGGTGGTAATTTGATCCGATCGCAGCCAAAACTCAATGTGACGGGGTTCTGGATACAGCGGACTCTGAAGTGTGACCATGACAGGCTCATCGAGCAACCGCGAACCCTGTAGATTAACCTGATAAAGCCGCTGAAAGATCCGATGCAACAAATGTCTGCGGTACAGCCGTTGAATCGCATGATTGTCCGTTTCGCTGAGGCGCTGCTGAAGCACATCGCCTAGATTACCTTGAGCACCTTGAGACTCAACCGCTACCATCTGGCAGAAGTAATCATTAGCGTGCTGCAACGTCAGCGTGATCGGCTCAATCACCGCAATCAATAACCGACTGTATTGTTGAAAATGATGCCACCACCCAGGCCGTTCTAGCTCCGACTTGAGCCGTGCCGTCTCCGTAGAAGACGAATCGAGGGGCAAAGGCTCTAGCGCTATCGCCAGCCGATCCGGGGAATGTCTCGCCGGATCATTGGCCTGAGTAACGACCGCATCATGCTCGCTCAACGGCATAGTGGATGGCTCAGAAATATGCATAGTGGTCTGCCTTAGCGGGAGAAACACTCCAACGAGTGCGTAACGATTCAGGTTAGTCTCAGCTAGTATGCCCCGGTGCGTTGCTCTTCTGGTGTGATTCAATCCGTCTCTATGGATGAGTCGATTGCCAGAACGCTGCGAGGCCATCCTGTCACCAGCTTACTGCAAGCATTCTGGGGTAGCCAGTCCAGCCCCAGCACGCAACAACACTTCATCCATACCAGCCTTTTCGTGGATTCACCGGATGAAGCGAACCGAAAGCGCTAATCTGGATAAAGAGCAGGCAGCGATGTTCGATCGGGCTGCGTTGAGTGTCCCACGATCACGCTCTGCTGATAGCAATCCCTAGCTGGCAAGAAACGAGTCATGTTTGAAGCGCTCTCCGATCGCCTGGAGTCTACCTGGAAAAAGCTGCGAGGTCAGGACAAGATCTCCGAAACCAACATCAAGGATGCAGTCCGTGAAGTACGACGCGCTCTGCTGGAAGCGGATGTTAACCTTCAGGTCGTCAAGGACTTTGTGGCAGCGGTGGAAACCAAAGCTCAGGGAGCAGAGGTGATCTCAGGGGTGCGTCCCGATCAGCAGTTTATTGAAATTGTTCACAACGAACTCGTGCAGGTAATGGGGGGCGACAATGCGCCTTTAGCGAATGCCGACACCCCACCCACCGTCATCCTCATGGCAGGCTTGCAGGGTACGGGTAAAACCACAGCAACCGCAAAACTCGCGCTGCACCTGCGGAAAGAAAATCGCTCGACCCTGCTTGTGGCAACGGATGTGTATCGTCCAGCCGCGATCGACCAACTTCTCACCCTCGGTCGCCAGATTGATGTACCCGTCTTTGAACTGGGCAAAGATGCAAACCCCGTTGAGATCGCTCGCCAGGGAATCGAGAAAGCGGAGGCGGATGGCATCAACACTGTCATCATTGACACGGCTGGACGATTGCAAATTGATGCCGACATGATGGCAGAGTTGGCGCAGATCAAAAACGTTGTGCAGCCCCATGAAGTGCTGCTCGTCGTCGATGCGATGACGGGCCAAGAAGCCGCCAACCTCACCCAAACCTTCCACAGCCAAATCGGCATTACAGGTGCCATTCTGACCAAGATGGACGGCGACACGCGCGGTGGGGCAGCGCTCTCGGTACGGCAAATTTCCGGTCAGCCCATCAAATTCATCGGGGTCGGCGAAAAGGTCGAAGCGTTACAGCCCTTCTATCCCGATCGCATGGCCTCTCGCATTTTAGGCATGGGTGATGTCCTCACCCTCGTCGAGAAGGCGCGGGAAGAAGTAGACATGGAAGAAGCTGAAAAGATGCAGGAGAAAATTCTCTCTGCCAAGTTCGACTTCACCGACTTCCTGAAGCAAACTCGTTTGCTCAAAAACATGGGTTCCTTGGGCGGCATTATGAAAATGCTTCCTGGCATGGGCAAAATCAGCGACGAACAGTTGCAACACGGCGAAACCCAGCTTAAGCGAGCCGAAGCCATGATTGGCTCTATGACCGTCGCCGAGCGTAAAAACCCTGAATTGCTATCTGGTTCGCCCAGTCGTCGTCGTCGTGTGGGACGGGGCGCTGGCTATGCCGAAAGCGATGTCAGCAAGCTCGTCAGCGACTTCCAGAAGATGCGATCGCTGATGCAGCAAATGGGACAAGGACGCTTCCCTGGCATGGGTGGCATACCCGGAATGCCCGGTATGGGCGGCATGGGCGGGATGGGAAACATGGGCGGCAACCGTCCACCCCAACCAGGCTGGCGCGGCTACTCAACCGGAAGCAGCAATAAGAAGAAGAAGGAGAAGAAGAAGAAGGGGTTCGGGAATTTGTAACCTTTTGCCTTTTGCCTTCAGCACACGCTCACGTATTGACCAACCAGTTTGGCTAAAGCCTTCAGATCAATGGGCTTAGAAATGTATGCAACTGTTCCGGCTTGCAGGCAAAGGTCACGATCGCCATTCATTGCCATTGCCGTTTGCGCAATGATGGGAATGGTTCGATAGCGATCGTCTGTTTGAAGCTGATGCGTTAACGCTAACCCATCTTCATTTGGAAGATGAATATCCATCAGGATCAGGGCTGGCAGCGCACGTGCAAGCGCCTGCCTCATTTCGGTGCCATCCTTAACCCAGGTCAGTTCATACCCTAATTTGCTCAAATAGGTCAGTAGCAGCTTGGCGTTGTAAGCGTTGTCTTCTACTAACAACAGATGGTTCGATCGCATGTATCTGTCAGAAGGCGAAAGCACTTCAGCTTGTGGGTAAGGGTTTGCCCTTGAGCCATCAGACTCAGCATGATTGGCAACTGTGGCATCAGACACCTGGCCTTGATCGTGCCCCTCTCTGGTCAGTGAATATGGTGAGATTGGCTGAGCCAATTCAGCGAGAGCCGTATCGCCATCCGTGGCAGCAGGTTCCAGAGGCAGCACGATCGTAAAGCGCGAACCTTGACCAAGCTCCGATCGAATTTCGACGCGGCCTCCGTGAAGTTCTGCAAGTTTCTGAGTCAGCGCCAACCCCAAGCCAGTTCCTTCGTCCCGTTTCGCAGCCGGATTCAAAAGCTGTGAGTAAGGCCGAAAAAGCAACTGCTGCTGGTCTTCGGAAATACCTGTGCCTGTATCCCAAACCGTAAAATGGATCGCATCGCTGGCAGTCACCTGTAGTCCCACGCTCCCTTGACGGGTGAACTTGAGCGCATTCGACAGCAAGTTAAACAACATTTGCTTGAGCCGCAGTGGATCGGCCACAAGGGTTTCTACCTGAGGCGCAATCTCTAGCTTGAGCGCCAGTCCCTTATCGTTGGCTTTTTCTCGTACCAGGGCGATCGCGGTTTGACAAACCGACTGCACAGCAACGGTTTCCCAGTGCAAATCAAGCTGATTCGCTTCAATTTTGGAGAGATCGAGAATGTCGTTAATCAGCGATAGCAGGTGCTGCCCACTGCTCAAAATAATGTTGAGATACTCCTGGTGCTTCAGGTTGCTGGGGCTAAACCCTTGTTCACGCATGAGATGGGTAAAGCCCAAAATCGAACTCAGAGGTGTGCGAATTTCATGGCTTGTATTGGCTAAAAATTCGCTTTTCAACTGATTGGCTTGAGTCAGTTCGCAGTTGGAGACTTCCAGGGTTTGCCGTTGCTGTACCTGCGCTTGAATGCGCTCAATCTGCTGCCGAGCAGACCGATAGCGATCGAGGCTCTGCTCAATCAAACGCGCGTTCAAACACGCGGTAAACGATTCCATCTCGTCCATCGCCTCTGACTGAAAATCAGACGCAGCAGGAGCCAACAACAGCCAGCCCAAGACTGCCGTGCCATCGAGAATGGGCCAGCCGCAAGCAGGGAACTGGGCTTGCCAGCTTTGCAGCTCACGGTCGGATAAGGTCTGTCCCAACACAAACGGCATCAACGCTGTCATCGTGGGGAAAGACGGGTCTCCCAGCACCGCTTGGGAGTGGTTTGCCGCGATCGCGCACACGGTAAAACAGGGTTCCAGCGTTTGTGCAGAAGGGGCAATGCAATGACTCGTTGCATCCCCACTTCGCAGCACCATTGCACAGCTTTGCGACAGCCCCAGGTTCAACTCATCCACCACTACTTGCGCTAGAGGCTCATCAGCACCGGAAATAGCAAGCTCACGATCAACCTCAAGGGATGCTAAAACGCAGGCACTCAACCGTTGTCCCAAACGATTAAGGTATCGTTCTGCTTGTAGCTCTGTTGCCAACTGCTGCACCGTTGCCTGCAAGTCTTCTGGCGTGGTGGCAGTGGACACAGTTGAAAGCGTATAAGGAGCAGGGCACTCGGTCATCGGGCGATTCATTGGGAGCGCTCTCGGTAGAGAATTACTTGTAAGCGGGCTGTAGGGCGATGTATCAGCACATTGCCAGCCCAGCCCGTATGAGCACTGATGCATAACTATCCTTTATCAACCGGAAGCTTCGCTTCAACTGGACGCTTTAATGGAACCTGAAGTCTTCAAACTGGCGCGATCGACAAGCAAGTGGCACTCACTCAACAACCTGATGCCGATGGGGCTTAACGCAAGCATGAGAAAAAGTATGAAGAAAGTAACCAGCCTAAAATCAGACTCTTCTCAGCGGTTGTACTGAATCAATTGACAAAGGTATCCCGTTGGAATCCGCTCAATGGGCAACTGTTGCCAGACGATCGACAGAACGATCTACTAGTCATACGCTAGCAAACGGTCAGTAAAATTCGGTACAAGGTACCGTGAAATTACCATATAGGTTTTATTGCGTTTGCAAACATTTCTGACAGGAGCAGATGGCACACAGCCGATGAATCGTACAGCGAGTCGTGGAGTATTTCCGTTCAGGTCTTACTATGATGAATAAGCGATCGCCCTGGTACAGATGCACCGGGTACAAATGAACCCTTTAACGCCTATGTCCCCGCCCAAACTGTCCAAACGAATCTCGACTGCGCTGATTAATGCCCTCAGTGCGGGTGTGGTACCGCGCGTGGGGCTAGAGCACATCGCCGTGGGGCGTGAACGGGAAGTGCTTGCCCTTCTGCAAGATCTGGATAACGTTGCAGCGGGTGGAGCCGCCTTTCGGTTTGTGGTAGGGCGCTATGGAGCAGGCAAAAGCTTCACCTTGCAATTGCTGCGCAACTACGCGATGGAACAGGGCTTTGTTGTGGCCGATGCCGATCTCACACCAGAGCGACGGTTGGCTGGTGCCAATGGGGCAGGCGTTGCCACCTACCGCGAACTGATGCATAATTTGGCAACCAAGAGCCGTCCCGATGGGGGTGCACTCACGATCATCCTGGAGCGCTGGATTGCAGGCATTCAAACGCAGGTTGCTCAGGAAACAGGTAAAAAACCGAATGATGACGGCTTTGATGGTTACGTAGAAGCTAAAATCCGCGAAGTGGTGAGCGATGTCGCCGATCTGGTGAACGGGTTTGAGTTTGCAAATGTCATCATTGCTTACTGGTCGGGCTATCGCACCGATGACGACAGCAAGAAAACAGCCGCACTGCGCTGGCTGCGTGGCGAATTTCCTACCAAAACGGAGGCACGGGCCGCACTAGGGGTACGCGTCATCATTGACGATGAAACCTGGTATGACTACATCAAACTTTTTGCCCGGTTTGTGGCCGATATTGGCTATAAGGGCTTGCTTATCGTTTTGGATGAGGCCATTCATCTGTACAAAATCAACACCGCGATCGCCCGCCAAAACAACTACGATAAGCTGCTGGCGATGTTCAACGATGCCATGCAGGGCAGAGTCGGCTTCTTGGGCACGGTGATCGGAGGCACCCCACAACTACTGGAAGATCCGCGCCGAGGGCTATACAGTGACCCAGCGTGGCAGCGTCGTACCGCTAAAAGTCGTTTTGTTACGGTGGGTACTGAAGATGTGTCTGGCCCTGCTCTTTGGCTAGAGCCACTTGGAAAGGACGATATCTTGGGGTTATTGCAACGCCTGTCAGACATTCACGCGGCGCATCACGATAGCACATCGCGACTGACGCAACGAGAGCTACAGGACTTCTTAGGCGCTGTGACCAGTCGAGTCGGTGCAGACACATTACTCACGCCGGGTGAAGTGGTGCGCGATTTTATGGGTCTCCTCAACGTCTTGCAGCAGCATCCTAAAATGACGCTTAATCAGTTGATGCAAAGCCACACATTTCCTCAATCGAAGATGCAAAGCAATGCTTCGATCGAAGAAACAAATGAGTTTGCTGAATTTACTGTCTAGAGGAACGGCAACAGGAGTCATAGAGATAATTGCTGCAGGGACAAAGCACACTTAGGAAGCCTTTGGCATTGCAACTAAATGGCGATCGCTGAATGCTTTACCCCTACAAGCGCGTTACATTCTAAGCCGCACGACGGGTAATTAAGCCCCACAGGAAGATCGCAACGATTGCGCCAATAATTGCAACAACGATGCCACCAATGCTAAAGCCTGGAGCCGCTAAAGCAAGCGTTCCTGTTGTTAATAACGTGAACAATGTGCCACCAATAAAAGCACCAACCACGCCCAACGCAAGCGTAGCCAGAATACCACCACCCTGAGTACCAGGATAAATCGCCTTTGCGATCGCGCCCGCAATCAATCCTAAAACAATCCATGCAATCAAATTCATATCTCGACTCTCCTAAAAACCGAAAAACAGATGCTTAGCAAGTAACGATTAAGGCTTACTAAACTCACACTGGTATAAAGTATACTGCTCACCCCACAAAAAACTTATGGCTACCAAAAAATTTAATTATCTTATGGCATCTTATCGATCTGTTTTGGCTCCGCTGCCACAATCCCCTCCATTGAAAGATCGTTTAGGCATGTGCATCAGGACAACAACGCACTGGTTACAGGGCCACTAAAGCCCTACTACAGCGGCCCTCTTTGCTTTATGAAAAGGCTCCTGGCTTAGTCTTTAGCCATTAGCTATCAGCTATCAGCTATCAGCTTTAAACTCCAAGCTGACGGCTGACAGCTGACGGCTGACTAAATCAAACACAGCCTGCTTTTTACGCATGATTCAAGGCTACTATACGACAGAATACTAAGTTTAGTTAAACGCAGCTTCATAACCGACATAAAGGCTAGAAGCTGCACGTCAATGCTTGCAAAGATACAGCACTTACCCATGCCTTGACATGTCACGATCATCACCAAAGCCATGTGTTTCACATAACAGACCGAGCGATTTCAAAGGTAGTTCTTAACACTTGATATGACCTCTCCTTATCATGATCTTGCACCGTTTATTCAGGAGTATATCTACAGTGAGGGGTGGACTGATCTACGTCCAGTACAGGTAGAAGCCTGTCGCGTGCTGTTTAAAGCCGACGCGCACTTGCTCATTGCAGCAGGCACCGCATCGGGTAAAACAGAAGCCGCCTTTCTACCCGTGCTGACGCTGCTGCATAACGAGCCGCCAACAACCATTGGTGCCATGTACATTGGACCAATCAAGGCGTTGATTAATGATCAGTTCGATCGCCTCACCGACCTTTTGAAACAAGCCGATATCCCGGTTTGGGCGTGGCACGGCGATGTGAAGCAAAGCCGCAAAACGAATTTACTGAAGCAGCCCCAAGGCATTCTGCAAATTACGCCCGAATCGCTAGAAAGTCTCCTGATTAATAAGCATACGGAATTGCATCGTCTCTTTGGAGCGTTGCGCTTTGTCATCATTGATGAAATTCATGCTTTTATCGGTTCCGATCGCGGGGCACAGATCCTATGTCAGCTCTCCCGGCTTGCTCAGATCACCCAAAACCAACCGCGCCGCATTGGGCTATCGGCAACGCTTGGCGACTATGCAATGGCGGAGGACTGGCTGCGATCGGGTACCGATCGTCCCGTCATCACCCCGCATTTACCTGCTGCACCCCGCACCATTCAACTCGCGCTTGAACACTTCTACACCTCCAGCCTCACCGTGCGAGCAAGAGGCGATACGCGAGATGCCGCCTTCAGCCCCTATCAGCATCACTTATTCGAGCAAAGTCATTCCCGTAAATGCCTGATTTTTGCCAACGGACGCTCTGAAACCGAAAACGTCATCGCGTCTCTGCGGCAGATCGCTCAGGCAAAAGGCTTTCCTGATGTGTATCATGTCCACCACGGCAGCATTGCAGCATCCCTGCGAGAAGCCGCTGAAAACGCCATGCGTGACCCATCGAGTCCCACCGTTACCGCTGCTACGGTGACGTTTGAGATGGGTATTGATTTGGGACAGCTCGATCGCGTGATTCAGCTTGAAGCACCACCATCCGTTGCTAGCTTTTTGCAGCGTCTGGGGCGATCAGGCAGGCGAGGCAGTCCGGCTGACATGCGCTTTGTGTGCGCTGAAGACAACCCCACAGGCGGCGAATCGTTACCTGAACGCATTCCTTGGCAGTTGCTTCAGTGCATTGCTGTCATTCAGCTTTATTTAGAAGAAAAGTGGATTGAGCCGATTGCCCCTCTGCGTTACCCTCTCAGCCTGCTGTATCAGCAAACCATGAGTACGCTCGTCGCACTGGGTGAACTCTCCCCCGCAGCTCTGGCACAGCGCATTCTCACCCTGCCGCCCTTTCGATCGCTCTCACAGGATGATTTCCGTCAGGTACTGCGTCATTGGATTGAGCTAGACCACATTCAGCGCACCCCAGAAAACGGCCTGATTGTTGGGTTAGCCGCAGAACGTCTGGTGAAAAACTTTAAGTTCTACGCGATTTTTCCCGATAGTGAAGAATATGCGGTTTGGAGCGATGGCATCGAACTGGGTACCGTCGTTGTGCCGCCCGGTGTGGGCGATCGCCTCTCCTTGGCAGGACGCATCTGGGAAGTCACGGAAGTTAACAGCCGTCGCAAAGTGCTTCAAGTGAAACCCGCGATCGGCACCTCTAGCGTTTCCTGGCGGGGTAGCAGCGGCAATATCCATACCCGCGTACTGCAACGCATGCGACAGGCATTGCTAGAAGACATCGAGTATCCTTATTTGCAATCTGGGGCCAGGGCGCGCTTAGCAGAGGCACGCAAACTCGCCAAGAAAGAAGGGCTAGAGAGTAGCTACCTCTTTCCGCTCGAAGGGAACGCCTGTTGCATTCTGCCTTGGGCAGGGACGATCGCCGTTCGCACTCTGGAACGCTTCTTGCGCCTGCACTGCCGAGACACGCTGAAAATTAAAGGCGTGATGGGACGATCGCCCTACTTTCTGGTGGTCAATATGGGTAAATGCAGCACGGTGAGCTTGTATCACGAAATCAAGTCCCTGAGCGATCGCCGGATGAGCGCAGACGAGTTACTGACTGAAGAGGAAGCGCCCAAACTCCAAAAATACGACGAATTTATTCCTTCACCATTGCTGCGTCGAGCCTTTGCTGCCGATTATCTCGACCTTGAAGCGCTGGGTTGCGTCGTGAGCCATTGGTAGTAAAGGCACCAGATTTTCGTGTAATTCTATCTTTAGATAGATGAAACCTTCGTACGATCGCAGCCCGTTTCAAGGGCTTCGCGACGTTCAAGGGCACTCTAGTTTGAATGCACGTCTGACTCAAAGGGTGATATGCGATCGTGCCATTACTACCAATACTGTTATGTCAACTCATCAGCCTCTTGTCGTCGATCTCGGTATGTCTGACACTGACTATTTGGAACAGCTAGCTCAAGGACATGACCCGGTGAAAGCGTACCGCAACCAGTCTTACCAAACAGTTTTGCTTAGCTACGGCATCCCGCTTGCAACGGCTGCCCAAATTACACCCCTAATCGACAAACTCGACTGTTCGATCGAAGAAAAAATGCTCGTTAACCAAACCCTCAAGCACATCTGGCATCAACTGATTGGTCAAACTGCCTGACCTAAACTATTTCCCTTTCCGTTAACCAGCACCACATCAAGGCATTCACTGGAAAAATGGCTCTTGATCAAAGTTATTTTGAGCGCGATCGCGAGTGACTGATTCCTTTCGCTTAATCGCCGTAGTGGGTTCTTGCTCCAATAACGAAAACTACTTTATCCGCTTCTAGAATTTCGTAAACAATACGATCAGTTAGATTGAGCCTATAGAAATATAGTCCTTTTAGTTCTCCTTTCAGAGCTTTTCCAGCATAAGGATTCACAGCCAGAATTTGCTGCGCCACTTGCTGAAACTTCTCTTTTTGCTTCGGTATTCGTAAAGCAATATCCTTCTGAACTTGCTTCGAGAAGAGAACCTGAAACGATTCCATGCCTTCAACCGAATACCTGATCGGCTGTTAGAATCTCACCCCGACTGTGTTCTTGGCGTGCTCGTTGAATATCCTCCAGCAAGGTTGGATCTTTAAGCAATTCAACCGTTTCAATTAAGGCTTCAAGCTCTTCTTGACTAATTAGCACAAAGCTTTTGTTCGCCTGTACGATCGCCACTCCTTCAGGATCTTGACTGGCGCGATCGAGAATCTCATCAAAATTATTTTGAGCGTAATCACTCGTGATTTGATACATAAATGCTTCCAAACGTTTTTAATATCCTGTCGGAGATAACCTTTTAGAAGTTGATGTGCATTTAGGGTTTTATACAGCGCGGCCTAACGCAGACAACACCATCTCAAACAGCTCGTTTGCATTGTTAGTACATCCAATAGCACCATGACGGCGTGACTCCGCAATATGCTCCGGATTCCTTGAACTAGCGTAAATAATAAATGGAGTTTGATCCCCAATAGAGCGTAGCTTATCGAGGAGCGTATAACCTGCGCGAGAATCAGGCGGTCGCCCCATGTCAGAAATAATTGCATCGAACCGTTGGCGAGAAATTTTCTTTAGCGCCTCGTCTGTCGATATTGCTAATACAAAACTAACGCCTAGCGCTTCGAGTGCTTGACGCTCGTAGCTATTGTTATTGGGGTTATCGTCCACCCAAAGGACTGTTGATCTACTCGCACGTCTTATGGTGCGAGGCGTAACAACCTCAGCGACAACATCTGCGGCAATCATCGCCTCTTTCGCAACGCTTTCACGAGTCTTATCTCCATCAGGGTTTGACGCAGCAGCAGCAGACAACGCAGCAACCACTTCAGCTTGTTTCTTCTTTAAAGAAGCTTCAAATCCAGCCCCTTTAAGCGATAGCTCTCCTAAGCTGGAGAAAAACTCACGCAAATCTCGACCAAACCGGATCAGGATGAACAAAAGTACTCCCGGCCAGATAAGGACGTTGAGCAATTTTGTGATTGCATCGAATAGCTTAACAATATCGTCAACACTCACGGTTCACCTAACCAAAACATAAGAAGTAGCAAGCATCAACAGCTAATTTCGCAATACGCCCTCACCAAAGACTGAGCAGCATGATCACTAACTAAGGGAGTTTCAAGCATTCTAGTGCTTGATCCAACTATTAACAGATAACAGGTATAAATAGACCATTGAATCGACTCAGCTTAGTAGATCTTGCGGAACGTCATGAGGGATAAAGATCGTTGCAGGGTTGGTGGAATTCTATTGCTCAAGAAGCGACTCTATGCTAACAGAGGCAGTGGTTTGGGCGATCGCCTATACTTTAAGCACCTAACTCGATGCAGTAAGCCATGCAAGGGATTCAATTTTTGGTTGATCGCCAGGGTCGCAAAACGGCTGTAGTCATTGACTTAGAGGAGCATAGTGAGCTTTGGGAAGACATTTATGATGCGTGGTTGGCGCGATCGCGTGAGGATGAACCGCGAGAACTGCTGGAAGATGTAAAACAGCGTCTACTGGAACAGGGAAAGCTGAGTGACTAGCGGTGAAAACGCTTACCAGATTAAATTTTCTCGATCTGCTCGAAAGGAATTAGAGGCATTAGATGCCGCATTGGTGAATCGCATCTTTCCGAGAATCGAAGCTTTGAGAAACGAGCCACGTCCTTCTGGTTGCCGCAAATTAGTGGGTAGTGAAAACACATGGCGCATCAGAGTGGGAGATTACCGAGTGCTTTATAGCCTTGATGACAAATCCAACACAATTGACATCATTGCAGTACGCCATCGCAGCAAAGCGTATGAATAGCGATTGCAAGAAGATCCCGTGTTACAAGGTTTTACAGCACCGCGTCAGCATTAAGAATGATGACAAGCCAAGATGTGAGTTAGTTGCTCAACCAGCGCTGAAACGTAACTACAGCAGAGCGTTCAAGTGATTTGCAGTGCTGACAAAACCTCAAGCTACTGAATAGGCCGCTTATCAGAACGCGAGATGTCTGAGAAAATCGATAAGCGATTACGGCTCCGCGATCGTGCTGCGGCACTAAAGCAGGACTAAGGGTTGAGGCACACTCCACACCCTATACCCCACACCCCACACCCCAACCGAGGTACTCTATGAAATTGGCTTACTGGATGTATGCAGGTCCCGCCCACATTGGCACACTCCGCGTCGCCAGTTCCTTCAAGAACGTCCACGCCATCATGCACGCGCCGATCGGCGATGACTACTTCAACGTCATGCGCTCCATGCTGTCACGGGAACGCAACTTTACCCCGGTTACGACCAGTGTGGTCGATCGCAACGTGCTGGCGCGAGGTTCTCAAGAGAAGGTGGTAGACAACATCACGCGCAAAGATGCCGAAGAGCATCCCGACCTGATTGTGCTGACACCCACCTGCACCTCCAGCATTCTGCAAGAAGACCTGCAAAACTTCGTTGAACGCGCTCAGATCGAGTCCAAAGGCGATGTCATGCTGGCGGATGTCAACCACTACCGCGTGAATGAACTGCAAGCGGCCGATCGTACCCTTCAGCAGATCGTGCAGTTCTACATCGAGAAAGCACGTCGCAAAGGCGATCTGCCTACAGACAAAACCGAGAAACCCAGCGTCAACATTTTCGGCATCTCCACCCTTGGTTTTCACAACAACCACGACTGCACCGAGTTAAAGCGCCTGATGGCAGACCTGGGCATTGAAGTCAACGAAGTCATTCCCGAAGGTGCTTCGGTTCACAATATTAAAAATCTGTCCCGCACCTGGTTCAACCTGGTGCCTTACCGCGAACTGGGTCCCCTATCCGCCGCGTATCTGGAGCAAGAATTTGGCACTCCCTTTGTAGACATTACACCGATGGGTGTGGTGGAAACGGCACGCTGCATCCGCCAGATTCAGGCGATTCTGAACGCGCAAGGTGCCAACGTGGACTACGAAGACTACATCAATGAGCAAACTCTGCACGTCTCGCAAGCCGCCTGGTTTTCAAGGTCGATCGACTGCCAGAACCTGACCGACAAAAAAGCGGTCGTCTATGGCGATAGCACCCATGCAGCAGCCATTACCAAAGTGCTATCCCGCGAAATGGGCATTCATGTCGTTTGGGCAGGCACCTTTTGCAAGTATGACGAAGCCTGGTTCCGCGAACAGGTCAGCGAGTACTGCGACGAAGTGCTGATTACCGATGATCATGGTGCAGTAGGAGACGCGATCGCCCGTGTGGAACCGTCTGCCATCTTTGGTACCCAGATGGAACGCCACGTCGGCAAGCGATTGGATATTCCCTGTGGCGTGATTTCTGCCCCCATTCACGTCCAAAACTTCCCGATCGGCTATAAGCCCTTCCTCGGTTACGAAGGCACCAATCAACTCGTAGATCTGATCTACAACTCTTTCACGCTGGGTATGGAAGATCATCTGCTCGAAATCTTTGGCGGTCACGATACCAAAGAAAGCATCACCAAAGGCATCTCTGCCGATTCTGACCTGGCTTGGAGTAAGGATGGGCAGGCAGAACTCAACAAAATCCCTGGGTTTGTACGCGGTAAGGTGAAGCGGAATACCGAGAAATTTGCGCGCGATCGCAATATCGAAATCATCACCGCTGAAGTACTCTACGCCGCGAAAGAGGCGGTTGGCGCATAGGCTTATGATTCGATAGCGCAGGTTTAGCTGCTTAATGAAAGAACTCCCACTGGAAACTAGCGGGAGTTCTTTCTGACTTTTCTGAGGGAAGCGGGTGACGCGATTCGAACGCGCGACATTCACCTTGGCAAGGTGACGCTCTACCACTGAGCTACACCCGCGAAATTCAGACGATCTTTAGCTTCTCAAACTAGAGTCAATCTGTCAACCTTTTTTGATCAAGAGATCTCAAACCGTAAGACCGTAGACTGGGTAAGGACTGAGCTGCGATCGCGCTGATACCGTCAAGCACGGCAGTGATTTGCTAACCCTCCAGCCATTCACTCAATGTCTTTTGCTTCCTCCAGAACTCAACTGATGGATCGGATTCAACTCAGCGGCATTCGCTGCTATGGCTATACAGGTGCTCTACCAGAGGAGCAAGTCTTAGGGCAGTGGTTTGAAGTGGAACTAATACTGTGGCTGGACTTGACGCTGCCCGGACAGAGCGATCGTCTAAGCGATACGCTCGATTACCGCACCGTGATTGCGACCGTGCAGGTGCTGGTTAGAACTTCAAAATTCACCTTGCTAGAGCGTCTCGCAACCGCGATCGCTGACGCCGTGCTGTATCCCACCTCACCGTCAGAGTCCGCTTCCGTACAGCAAGTTCAAGTACGGTTGTCTAAGCCTGCTGCACCCATTCCAGATTTCGGCGGCGCGATCATCATTGACATCACGCGATCGCGGGCAACACTAAATAAAAGCCCTACGGAGTGACGCAGCGGTGTCATCCACAGGGCTAGAGACGCAGTTAGGAGGTATCTTGTTTCTCACGTTAACTAGAGAAATTCAGTTGTCGTCATCTTTTAACAAGTTCTTAAACTTTTAAGCAGTGCTGAACGTTGGGCATGTGAGAGGGCAGAAGGGGAAGGGCGTTGGTGACAAGTTAAGGGATTGAGCTGAGAATCAAGCCATTTGCATGAACTTAGTATGCCGCACTCATCGAGTATCCAGGAATGCCTTCTGCCTTTTGCCTTCTACCCTTCCACACTCAGCCGTCTCTCAGATTTGGCTGATACTCTGCTAACATCCTTGAGTGTTCTAGGTGATGCTGTATGGATCTGAATCCCGACGATATTGTCCTATTGCTACATCCAGCGATCGCCGTGACGATCGTGTTTCCGCTTATTGGCATGGTGCTTAGGATGGCGTGGCAGACCCGTCAGCGTCGTCTGGAAGTAAAAGCACAAAACAAAAGTAAAATTCCCCCTGGAGTGGGGCAAGAACATGTACAACTGGGCCGCTGGTTGACTGGTGCGGTCGTAGGCGTTTACTTTCTCGGCATCACTCATCCGATTTTTGCTAACATTCAGGAGAAAGATCTGCTGAGTAAAGAGCCATTCAAAGTCACGTTTATTGTGCTCCTTTACGTGGCGACGATCGCGTCACTAGTCTTTTTGTATCGAGCACAAGATAAGGTTTGGCGAGGCGTCTTCGCAACCCTAACCGGGATTGGTGTTGTGGTGCTTGGCTTCCAGGATGGGGTTTACCGTTTGGATAATGCCTGGTTTGCGTCTCACTTTTACTACGGCTTGGTCGCGGCGCTGCTGATGGTGTTTTCGCTGGCGATCGTGCGCGACATCTATCAGGATCGGGCAAATCGTTGGCGGACGACCCACGTCGTGCTTAACTGTTTCGCCCTTCTGCTCTTTCTTGGGCAGGGAATCACAGGCACACGGGATCTCTTAGAAATTCCGCCGAGCTGGCAGAAAAGCACTATCTACCAGTGCAATTTTGATAAAACGTCGCCTAGTTACAAAACCTGTCCCCCGCTAGCACCACCTAAGTAAAGTTCAGGTCGTCTGCTTCAGGCGTGCCGATGTTGTCGCCTGTTGGTAGATGCCGCCTGTTGCTAACCGCGATGCAGCCTGAACTCACAGCAGGCGCTCATTCTAGAACGAGATACGCGGAAAGATAATGACGCTGGGTCGATTGTAACGATCGCGATCGTAGTCTCGGCGATAACGGTCATCGCGGCGATCGCGCCAGTAGCGCGATCGTTCGGCTTCACGCCGTTCCCAATCGCGCCGATCGCGCCGATCAAAGTCCCGATTCCGGTAAAAGTCGATCGTCCGTATGCGCTCTACATCGCGACGATTGTCGTAAGACCGACCGTAAGACTTGCGTTCATAGTTACTACGATCGTAAGCTCCACGATTGTGTCGATCGCCGGCAAATGCCGCTGTCGGTGCAAGAACGGCGATCGCACAGAGGACAGATACAGCAGTACGAAACATCTTGCGAACCTCCTAATCACAGGTTAGAACTTGCCACTAGTTTCAAGTTAGTAGAATGCTGCTTTAAGTAAGCAACCCGCAATCACTACTCGCTTCTCTTGCTACCACGAGTGAGCCAGGTGAATTGCGTTCGGCTACTTACCCGTATTTTAACTGAACTGACGTGCTGCAACCCTATGCCTTAAGCCTTAACCCTGGCTTCCGTGATCGATCGCGCAACTAAGCTCCTGCTTCTTTGCTAGGACGAGTCTTTTCTATTTCACCAGGAACCGGAGTGATAGTGGCATTACTACGGTTCCTCGCCAGCCCTGATAGTAAAGATTTATAGCCAATACGGGGAATTGCCCCATCCTTGCGGGTAGGAATGATGTGGTGGCAGGCGATGTGCCGACCGCGATCGGAGACACAGTGGGGAAAGTGGTGATGAGAAGTCGCAATGGCATCAAGCCGTGGTTTGTTGTGCTAGCATTATGCGTTGCTCTTGCCATCAAAGGCTGTAGCGTTGCGAACATTACCCCGATCGCAAACCCCCAGCCCTCTGTTGCTGCTCTAGCCGCCCCTAAGCTACCCGACTGGATTGAGCAGATTAGCCCTACGGGCGAGGCCGCTACTACCGCTCAAATTCGCGTTCGCTTTAAGGAACCGCTGCTTCCCGTTGAAAGCCTGGAGAGTAAAGAACCACAAGATTTGCTGAAGAAGTTTGAGCTGGTGCCCCCGCTGCCTGGTCAGTGGCGCTTTTTGACACCGCGTATGGTCGGGTTTCAGGGTGATCAAGCCATTCCCAAAGCCACCCGCGTGCAGGTGACGCTCAAAGCAGGTTTGGCAGACCTCAAGCAGCATCGCCTGGGTCAAGATATTGCCTGGACGTTCAATACCGAACCGCTTAAGCTTACCAACTTGCCTGGTACACCCGTTGCAGGCGCACCGCAAGGCGAAGCGGTAGAGCCACTCGATCTCAAGCCCGTTCTCAAATTTACATCCAATACAGAACTCGATTTAACCTCGCTCAAAGACCATGTAAAGCTGACACCAGGTAACGACCAGAACGGGGTTGGACTCCATGTGGCGCTGGAGAAGAGTGAAGAGAAAGTCAGAGAAGAATACCCTGAAACAAAATCACCCACCGAACAGTTTGATCCATCTGCGCGTGACTGGATCTACACGATCGAACCCCAACAGTCTCTCGCAAAAGCCACTCGCTATCGCTTGCAAATCACGTCAGGATTGATGTCTGCCAAAGGTAATGTGGCGAGTGAGAGTGTGTTTGCGAGTCAGGTTGAAACCTATTCACCGCTAGCATTTCAGAAAATTAGCTATTACGGACAACCCGATGCTGGCGGCACTCCGGGACGCTTTGTGAATGGCAGCGGGCAGTTAGAGTTCAACAACGAGGTGGATGCAGAAGCTGCGATCGCCCAGATTACCGTCGAGCCTGCCCCTAAAAAAGATGTTCCCTTAGTGCGCGTCTACGAGGGCGATCGCATTGTTGCCCTTAACCCCTGGGCACTCGACCCTGCGACAAAGTACACCGTGAAGTTGGGTGCTGACCTTAAAGATAAGTATGGGCAAACACTCGGCAAGCCAATGACGATCGACTACGCCACGGGCGATGTCGCGGCTGACCTGTGGGCACCCTCTGGGCTGAATATCTTTCCAACGGGCAAAAACCTTCAACTCAATCTTTCGACGGTCAACCTGTCTAGCTACAAAACGGCCTTTACCGTTGTGCAGCCCACGGATCTGGTCTATGCCGATTCTGCCTTTCCCAGCGACAACGGCAAGGGGTTATTGCCCAGTTCCTCAGCCTGGAAGAGTACGTCTATGAAGGGGCAAAAGAACCAGGCGATCGACCTCCCCGTACCGCTGCAAAAACAGTTAGGTGGCCCAACCGGAATGCTGGCCTACGGTGTACAGGCGCGTACCAATCAATACCAGGATGGCAATCAGCAGAAATGGCGCGAACCGACTACATATGGTTTGGTGCAACTGACTAACCTGGGTGTCTTTGCCCAATGGTTCCCCGAAGCTGGCATGGTACGCGTGAGCCATCTATCGGATGGTGCAGCGGTTGCCAATGCGACGGTGCAAATCTACCAATCGAAGCTAGACGCAAAAGATCAGCCTGAACCTAGTGCCTGTGCTACAGGTAAAACCGATAAGACCGGGACTCTGTTACTCGACAGTAAAGCCTTGCAGACCTGCATGGGCGGAGCAGGGCGCTTTACCGATGCACCGAAGCTGCTGGTTGTGGCGCAAGAAGGCAAGGACTGGGCGTTTACACGCACTCTGGAGTACAGCGGTGCTTATGAGTACGGCGTGGATGCCGGGTGGCAGAGCAGTAAGCCAGATTCACGAGGCATTATCTTTTCCGATCGCCAGCTCTACCAACCGGGCGAAACGGCCTGGTTCACGGGCGCGGCTTACTATTTGCAAAACGGCGCATTGAAACAAGACAAAAACGCCCGTTACACCCTCACCCTGCGCGACTCCAACGGTCAGGAAACTAGTCTGGGGACCGAAACTACCAACGAATTTGGCACGTTTTCTAAAGAATGGGCGATCGGCAAAAATCAACCCCTCGGCTATTACGCCATTCTCGCCAAGAACGCGAACGAGGTTGAAATTGCAGGTGAATTTCGCCTTGCCGAATTCAAACCCCCGAACTTTAAAGTCGCGTTGACTTTAGAAGGCGGCAAAGCCGCTGAACCCAGTGCTTCAACTCAAAACTCAACACTTGAAACTCAAAACTTTTCCTCGATCGCCTCTGTCGGTCAGATCATTACCGCCAAGACCCAGAGCAATTACCTCTTTGGCTCCCCTGTAGAAGGTGGCAAAGTCGAATACTACGTCACGCGCAAGCAAGCAGAATTTGCACCCAAAGGCTGGGATGGCTTTGCGTTTGGGCAACAGTGGTTCTGGCCCGAAGAAGCGCCTACGGTGACGACGGACGTGCTGCAAACTAATCAGGTGTTGAGCAAAACCGGGGATAGTAGTCAAACCGTGGCGATCGACAAAGATCTGCCTTATCCCATGACCTATCGCGTCGATGCTCAGGTCTCAGATGTGTCGAATCTTTCGGTTGCCGACTCCAAAACCTTTTTGGCGCTGCCAACCGACAAGCTGATTGGGCTACAAAGCGATTTTGTGGCAACGGCAGGGCAGGATTTTCCGGTCAAGGTCATTGTCACTGACCCCGCTGGCACCCCAATCTTGAATCAAAAAGTGCATCTGGAGCTCCAGCAGATGACCTACAGCCGCGTGTCGAAGCTGGTGGAAGGCAGCCGCACCCAGCAAGATCAGGTGGAACACAAAACCGTTGCTACGGCTGATGTCCAGTCAGATGCCAGTCCACAAAGCGCTAATTTGAAACCGACGACTTCCGGGTCATACCGCGTGCGTGCGACGTTTGGAGACAACAACCCAGTCAGCGCGACGGATGTGCAGCTTTGGGCAACAGGGGATACCGCCGCCAGTTGGGGCAGTCGCTACCGCAATAATCGTCTGGAAATCAAGCTCGACAAGAAGCACTATCAAGTGGGCGAAACGGCAACTGCGCTGATTCAATCACCCTATCCCGACGGTGAACTGTACTTTGCGATCGTGCGCCATGATACCCTCTACAAAACCCTGACTAAAGTGCAGGGCAGTGCGCCCAGTGTCCAGTTCCAGGTGACACCTGAGATGCTACCCAATGCGGCGGTCGAAGCCGTGCTGGTGCGCCAGGGCAAACCGCTGGAGCAGGTAGAACCCGGCAGTTTAGATAAACTCGTCCGCATTGGCTTTGCGCCGTTTGAAACTGACTTGGGTTCTCAATATCTCAACGTTGAAACGACTGTTACTCCCAGCCTTCAACCAGATGACGAACAAACCATTCAACTTCGAGTCACGAACCAGGGACAGGCTACCAAAGGACAGGTGACGCTCATGGTGGTGAATGAAGCGGTGCTGCAACTCAGCGGCTACCGTCCGCCTGACCTGGTGAAGACGGTCTATGCCGAACAGCCTGTTTCCATTCGTTTGAGCGACAACCGACCCGATGTCGTCCTGCAACCGCAGGCATCTCCTCTCGAAAAAGGGTGGGGCTATGGGGGAGGTGCTTCTAATGGCGCAGGCGGCACTCGCATTCGCACCGACTTTAAAGCTCTGGCATATTACAACGGCTCAGTGAAAACAGACGCGATCGGCAACGCGACGGTCAAATTTAAGCTGCCAGATGACCTCACAACCTGGCGCGTCATGGCAGTTGCCACCGATGAGAACTTGCATTTCGGCGGGAATAGTGACACCACCTTTGTCACGACGAAACCGCTGATTGCGAACCCCCTGTTACCGCAGTTTGTGCGTCCGGGCGATCGCTTCCAGGCAGGCGTTTCGGTTACAAATACGGCTGGACAAACGGGCAATCTGGCGGTTAACGGCTCCGTCACCGATCCGCTGAAGCTGGACAACTCCTCTGGTCAGCAGCAGGCGCAGGCAGCAACGGGCACCAGTGCCTATCGCTTCCCAGTGGTCGTGCAGTCTACAGGCGACGCAAAAGTGAAATTTACCACCCAGCTTGGGAATGCCACCGATGCCTTTGAAGTGCCGCTCGACATCAAACCGCTCGACGTGACGGAACAGGTGGTAGAAGCGGGAACGACCACCGATCAAGCCACCATTCCATTGAATGTGGATAAAAACGTGGCACCCGATGCCGGAGGACTGGATCTTTCCCTTGCCAGCAGCCTGATGCCGACGCTATCTGCTCCCGCTAAACAGGTGTTAGACGAAAACGATCTCCCCTTCCTGGAACCTACCGCCAGCCAACTGACGATCGCCGCTAACCTGCAAACCCTCGCCCAAACCTACGGTCAAGCGTTTGCTGACTTTGATTCAAAACAACAGGCAACCCAAGCACTCGATCGCCTGCAAGCCCTTCAAAAGCCCGATGGTGGTTTCGCCTCCTATCCCAGTCAGGAGACATCCGACCCCTTCGTCACCCCCTACGCCGCCCAGGCGATCGCCCTCACCGATCGCGCCTTCCCCAACTCAGAACTCAAAACTCAAAACTCAAAACTCAAAACTCCCCTAACCCCCTACCTCAAAAAACTCCTTGCCGACCCTGGACAGTACGACTACTGCAAAGAAGCCCTCTGCAAAAATCAGGTACGGCTGGAAACGTTGATAGCTTTGGCAGCGCTGGGCGATCGACGCAATGACTTCCTCTCCGACCTTTACAGCCAGCGCAACCAGCTTGATCCGGTTAGCCAGATCAAACTCGCGCGGTACCTGGCCCAATTCCCAGAGTGGCAGCAAGAAGCCAAAGGGATGGTGAGCCAGCTTCAGGAAACCATTTACCAGACGGGACGCAACGCCACTATCAATCTGCCTCCTAACTGGCGGTGGCTGAATTCGCCAACGACTGCTCAGGCTCAGTCGTTACGGCTCTTCATTGCTCAAAATGCCAAGTCTGAAGACCTCGATCGCTTACTCAAAGGTCTTCTTTCGCAGCGACGTAACGGTACCTGGCAGGGCACTCACGACAACGCGGAAGCACTGACGGCTTTAGTTGAATACAGCAAGCTTCAGCCCACGCCACCCAGCTTTGAGGCAACGGCAACCTTGGCAGGCAAAACGCTCAGTACCGCTAAGTTTGAAGGCTACCGTACCCCTGGTGCAGATGTATCGGTGAAGATGGCAGATCTTCCGCGCGATCGCAACGACCTGACCCTCAAAAAGACAGGTCAGGGCATCTTGCACTATCTGGTGGCCTACCGCTACCGGCTTCAGGGCAACCAACCCGGTAGATTGAATGGCTTGCGCGTCACCCGCACCATTCGTCCCGCCAACGAAGACAAGGTGCTGTACAAAACAGGGCTATACGCACCCGATCCGCTCACCGTCTCCGTCGGGCAGGTCTACGATATTGGGCTGGAAATCATTACCGATCATCCCGTCGATCATGTGGTGGTGACTGATCCACTACCCGCAGGGTTTGAAGCCGTCGATAACAGCTTCCAGACGACCACGCCCTACTTTCAAGCGCAGGGCGATAGCTGGCAGTTAGGCTACCAAACCATCTACCACGATCGCGTCGTTGCCTTCGGTGATAAACTCGACCCCGGCGTGTACACCCTGCACTACCTCGTCCGCTCAGTCACTCCAGGCACATTCCTCTACCCCGGTGCCGAAGCTCATCTGGAATATGCCCCAGAGGAATTTGGGCGATCGGCCTCCTCAAGCCTGGTGGTGTCAGAGAAGTAGAGACGGCAACCTGCCTTTACGGTGCTTCTTTCTGATGAATTAACTGCTCAATCATTTGCTGCTGAAGCCCTGCTGTTTCAGCCTGCTTTTGAGTCGTTGCTTTCAGTTCAGCCAGCTCCATTCTGAATTCAGTATTAGACTCTATCAGTTGCCCCATCCCTGAGGCCAGTCCTTCAATGCTTTCACGCTGATGCACTGACGCTCTGACTAGCTCACCTGCAATAACTACTAATTGAGCAAGCCGCTCATCAATCGTTTCTAGTCGTGATTCAATAGTCATGCCGCGATCGTGCTATCAACGTTTACTGGCTGCTGATTATATCAGATGTATCGAGATCAGGACGATCTACATCCTCATACCAATTTGAATTGAAAATGCGACACATCCTGTAGGGGCAAGGCATTGCCTTGCCCCTACCCAACGATTGATCTGTAGCCGTCATTCTTTAAATCGGTATGCACAGTCATGGCGTCCGATGTCATCGGCTGCGCGATTTGCTCGGAAGACATGGGCGAAAAGGGCAATCGGTTGGCGGCATCTTTTTTACGGGCTTGGTCTTGTGTGTTCTTGAGGCGATACCCCATGCGATTGAGCCTTTCACCGATAGTTTGACGAGTCGGCCAACGCACTAACCCCCCTCGTTTGGCTACAAGGCTGTCTTACCTGGTCTGAAAGAAGAGGCTAGCTTGAGGGCATAGACCCAATCAGGCATTGACCAGTGCATCGTTGCAATACTCTGCAAGCATGGATGTACGATCGCCCGCCTGTGTCCAAAGGATAGGAAAAAAGCTCTCATCCATCTCCGTCTGGCCTATACGACGGTAACGGCTAAAAATGTAGCCTGGGCCTGTTCCAGCAGGGTCAAACTGAGCCTCGGCTGGCAGCGTCGTAATGGCGAAACTTCGACGGGTCTGGTCAGGGGTGATGTTTCTCCCCGAACCGTGCCACAGATTGCCATCTAGAAAAACGCAGCTCCCTGCTGGAATAGCTATCGCTAGACTTTCAGGCTGGTCAATCCCTGCTTCCTCTGCTGCCGTCCAGAGCAATTGCCGATAATCCTCTTTAGGCGCATGAAGAAAGCGAAATTGGTCGGAGCAACGCCATTGATGCGAACCAGGAACAACCTCTAATGGCGCGGCTGAAGGCGTTCCATCGCTGAGGGCAATCCAGCAGGTCACCACAGACGTGGGATTGATGCAGGCAAACGCCGTGTTGTTGCGATGGAACGATACTTCCGGCGCACCGGGCGGTTTAATCCAGCAGCTATCGGTTGCCAACCGCGCCCCGCTCCAGCCTGCCAGCGTTGCATTCAGCCGAGCCACTTCTGCTGAGAGCGAAAGGCTAGCCACCGTCCGATCGCAGCGCCACATACCGCACATCTGGCGGGTCGCCGTTGGCTGACTCAATCCGGGTCGTCCGTGCCATTCATCGGGGTAAACACCCGTCTCAAACTGAGTGGCAAAGAGCGGATCGAGCCGAGCGTCAATGCGATCGACCACCGCCAGATCCAAAAACTTCTCTAGAATCAAAAATCCGTCTTCTCGAAACTGATGGATTTGTTCGTCGCTAAGCTGAACGGGCACATGTGTCATACAGCGGTTACTGATTTGGAAGCCACAGTCCTATGAATATGAGTATGGGGTGTAGGGTGTGGGGTGGGGTGAATGCAAATGAAAACGGCTGTAATCTATCCACACCCATACGCTTTAAGCCAGCACAAGCGGAGGCTGTTCTGTCAGCGCATCCGCACAATATCCCGCTAGGAAGGGAGTGCGGTAGCCATCTTCTTGCCACACGATCGGGAAAAAGCTTTCGTCCATCGTGTCATCACCAAAGCGCTTGTAGCGTCCGGCAATGTAGCCTCCTGGCACATAAGCGCCTGTAGGCTTAAAGCGAGATTCTGCCGGAATATACGCCATTACCAGGCTGCGTCGGATAACGCCCAGCATCTGGTTCTTGCCGGAGCCGTGCCACATATGACCGTGGTGGAACGCACAACTGCCTGGTTTCATCTCTAGTTCCAGTACGTCTGGTGCTCCAACGCCCGATCGCTTAGCGGCCTGCTCCATCTCCCAGCGATAGCTGCGACTGGGTGCATGAAACTCTGGCACCGCATCCGATAGCACCCAACGGTGAGAACCCCGCACATACTCAATGGTGCTTGCTCCCCGAACCGCGTGGCTGAGCGCAATCCAGCAGGTGACTAGCTTCTGGGGGGTGTGGTAAAAGGAATACATGGAATCTTGATGGAGCGTGGTTTCGGTGGCTCCGTAGGGTTTCATCCATAAGCTGTCGCTCAAAAGACGAGAGCCGCTCCATTGCCCCAGAGCCGCCGCAATTTTGCCAACTTTAGCCGCCAGTACCACTGACGCAAAGGTACGATCGCTCTTCCAAACGTTGCTCATTTGACCCGATGCGCCCGGTAACCCCAACGATGGATTCCAGTACCACTCATCGGGATAAACGCCCGTTTCAAACTCGCCCGAAAACAGCGGTTCAACTCGCCCCACTAGATGATCGACCAGAGCTTCATCCAGCAGGTTTTCGACGATCAAAAACCCATCTTCGTGAAACTGACGCAACTGTTCTTGAGTCAAAGAAACCATTGTGTTGCCTGTGCTAATGCTTGAGCAGAACGATCGCGGGTGACCGCAAGAGAAACAAGATTAATGCTACTCTTCATTCTCTAACCCTGACAACTACAGACCCAAAACAAGGCGAAAAATCACTAGTTTTTGACAGATGATGGTAATCGTATCGGCTGCTACAGAAACGTTCTTTGATTGATTCAATCGTCTGGAAACCGTCCTCTAAATGAGGCAACACTGTGAAAATGCCCTTGAGTAACGTAGCGTTAAACTTTACCAATCTTTAACCTTACTGCATTTAATTAGCTGGATATTCTTCCGCTTCTTCTGCTAGAGCGAGATCAAAAATGGAAATAGAGACACCCAATCTTCTGGTCATTCGGCACGAAAAATGCTCTAGCCTGGGTTTGTTAGAAGCGGCTCTCAAACCTCATTCAGTTCCGTTTAAGTATCTCGATATCGCTCAAAATGAGACGTTGTTGGAACCGATCGCTCATTACTCTCACATTGTGGTCTTAGGTGGTGCCATCAGTGCCTATGAGCATCAGCAGTATCCATTCTTGTACGATGAGTTTAAGCTTTTGGAAACCGCGATCGCGCAGGGTATTCCAACATTAGGAATCTGTTTGGGGTCTCAAATTCTCGCAACTGTTTTAGGGGCAAAGGTTTATCGAGGGCAGGCTGGACGAGAAGCGGGTTGGTGTGATGTTCAGTTAACAGAGCAAGCTGCGATCGACCCATTACTTGATCGCTTTCCACAAGCGTTCAAAGTCTTTCAGTCGCACCAGGATACCTTTGATTTGCCTTCTGGCTGTGTCCATTTGGCAAAGAATGAAAAATATACCAATCAAGCCTTTCGCTATCAAAACCATGTATGGGCTATTCAGTTTCACCTCGAAATTGATGAACATGTTTTAGAAGATTGTTCTGCGGTAATTGAGCAGGAGTTGAAGGATAGTGAAATTCAACATACAAACTTAACTCAACTTTTGAATGAAGCAAGATTTCATTCTCCTTCTGTAGCGCCTTTAGCGAATCAATTTATGCATCAGTTTCTTTGGAGGCAAGAGGGCAAAGTGCTGAGTGCTGAGTGCTGAGTGCTGAGTGCAATTGCTTCCACCTGCTGAACGTCTCTTTTGGCTTTTGCACATTTGGCAGTTTCTACAAACGAAGCCCTTACAGTCGATATTGACGATAGACTTCACCCGCAGCACGATGAACCAGGGAGTGACGGTAGACGAGTGCTTGCATATCGTCTGCATAGCCGCCGCCAATGACACAGGCGATCGCGTATCCCGCTGAAACACAGGTGCTAAGAACCTGCATCTCGCGGCGAAACAGTCCTGTATCGGTGAGGCACAGCTTACCCAGACGATCGCTTAGGTGTGGATCAACGCCCGCGTCGTAGAGCACTAAATCTGGCTTGAACTGATGCAATAAGTCGGGTAAGTAACTTGCCAATGTTTGCAGGTACGCGTCATCTTCCATCCCTTGTGGCAGGGGTACATCCAAGTCACTTTGCTGCTTGGTGCCTGGGAAATTGACCTCACAGTGCATGGAAAACGTGAATACATCCGGGTTGTCTTGAAAAATAAACGCGGTACCGTCTCCTTGGTGCACATCCAAATCGACGATCAGAACGGTTTTGACCAGTGCCAGGTTTTGTAAAACACGAGCCGCGATCGCCAGATCATTGAAAATACAAAAGCCCGATCCATAGTTGGGAAACGCATGGTGTGTGCCGCCTGCCGTATTGGACGCTAACCCATGCTGCAACGCTAGCTTTGCCGTAAGGATGCTACCACCTACCGCAACACACGTCCGATTAACCAACGCCGGACTCCACGGCAGCCCAATGCGTCGCTGCGCTTTTGCATCCAGCGTACCCTCACAATATGCCTGCACGTACTCTGGTGTATGCACCAACTCCAGCCATTCCTGCGGCGATCGCTCCGGCACATGAACCTGCGTTGCATCCACCACCCCATCACTCAGCAGCTTTTCATAGAGCAACCGGAATTTTGACATGGGAAACCGATGCCCTTCTGGCAACGGTGCAACGTAATCTGGGTGGTAGACGATCGGTAGGGGCATGGAGGCGGAAGGGGGCAGGGGAGGCGGGGCAGCAGGGGTAGCAGGGAGAGTTTTGAGTTTTGAGTAGTGCTCTGCGCTGACAATCTAGAGAGTTTTGAGTTGGAAAAGAGACTTTAGGAGTCATGTGAAGCGGTCAGCTAACCCTGCGGGAAGCAAGCTACAGTGGTCAGCCGTCAGCCTTTTTCTAAAAACTAAAAACCAACAACTTCTTTAGCCTTCATCCCTCATCCCTCATCCTCTTCCAAAAACTTCCATCGCTCGAACATCGCCGCTTGTCCGCATCGCTGGTTGTGCTCATCCAGTACGTCCCAAATGATTACATCCTGAATCCAGAAGCGTTGTCCGGTGCTGGAAATGCGGATGCCTTTGTAGTCGTTGATATAGCCCTGGGTTTTGGCTTGAGCGAGGAGACGATCGCGCTCCTCTCGCTCGATCAGTTCTGCAGTGAGGCGCGAGGGCGTTTGGGTGAACTGTGTCCAGTCCATTTGCCACAGTTTCAGCGCTTGATGGTTGCCGTAGTTCAAGATGGGATCGAGTTCTGTGCCATGAGAGACGAGGACGAATGGTGCGTGAAAGAGGGCATGGGCGATCGTTGTAGGGGCATCGTCTACGGTTAATAGAGGGCGATCGAGCCAATGCTGAAAGCTACGGTACAACCGCTGACTGTGTTGCATCACCATCGATTGCTGCCAGGGATGTACCATGCTTGCTACGGTTTGTAGGATTATTCTGTAGGGCTATCCGTATGCGGCTGACTGGTTTAGACGCTTACAGAAGGAAACCTACAGAATACTATGATAAAAGTGTTGCAAATTCTTCATAAAACGCTGTGGTGACTCAACAACTAACCTTCGCACCGCTGGAAAAGCTGACCTGGAGTTGGCGCGGCTACTCCATTGCATACACTGTTGCGGGCACGGGCCAGCCGTTACTCTTAGTGCATGGGTTTGGTGCGTCTTTCGGGCATTGGCGGCAGAATATTCCCGTGCTGGCAGCAGGGGGCTATCGGGTGTTTGCGATCGACCTGCTGGGCTTTGGGGGGTCGGCAAAACCGGCACTAGATTACAGCCTGGAACTATGGCAGGACTTGTTGAAGGATTTTTGGAGCGCACACATTCAGCAACCGACGGTCTTTGTTGGGAATTCGATCGGTGGGTTGCTGTGCTTGATGATGCTGGCGAACCATCCTGAAACGGCTGCTGGGGGTGTGTTGCTCAATTGTGCGGGAGGCATGAGCCATCGTCCTGATGAGTTGAACCCACCATTGCGGCTGGTAATGGCAGCGTTTACTGCGCTGGTGCGATCACCCCGTTTAGGTGGCTTTGTCTTCAACCAGATTCGCCAAAAGCATCGCATTCGTCGCACACTGTCTCAGGTCTACCGCAATCGAGAGGCCATTACAGATGAGTTGGTAGACCTGCTGTATGCGCCTTCTTGCGATGAGGGTGCCCAAAAAGTTTTTGCCTCTGTGCTGACTGCGCCACCTGGCCCCAGCCCATCAGAATTGCTGCCTCGCGTGAGTCAACCGCTACTCGTACTCTGGGGTGCTGCCGATCCCTGGACACCGATCGCGGGTGCATCGATTTATCAGGAATTTGCCCAAACTCATTCGCTCACGTTTGTGTCGATTCCCGATACGGGGCACTGTCCCCACGACGATCGTCCCGAAATCGTCAATCCTCTGATTCTAGATTGGCTCAAAGAAACTGGGGTTTAGAGCGCGTGTCCGAGAGCTTAGCAACCCGATCGCTAGCCGAAATCGAGATCCATATCTGGCAGGCGAGTCTTGCCGTTTCGTCTGATGAACGTGAGCAATTTGTCCAAACGCTGTCAGTCGATGAGCAGAGGCGCGCAAGTCGCTTTCGGTTTGCGCGGGATGCTCACCGTTTTATTGTCAGTCGGGGCATTCTGCGTGCGCTATTGGGACGTTATCTCCAAACACCGCCAGATCAGATTCAGTTTTGTTACAGCGATCGCGGTAAGCCATCTTTAGCCTATCCATCATCAGCCCCTGAACTGGCCTTCAATTTGTCTCATTCAGACGATTTGATGGTCTGTGCGATCGCGCGCGGGTGCTCTGTTGGCATTGATTTAGAAGCGATTCGTCCGGTTGCTAATCTTGCCGACCTAACGCAGCGCTTCTTTTCACCACGAGAACATGCGGTGATTCACGCTCTACCAGACGATCTGCGGTTGCGATCGTTCTTTCAGCATTGGACGTGCAAAGAAGCACTACTGAAAGCTACTGGAGACGGACTCATGAGCCTGAGCACGATCGAAGTTTGCATTAAGGATGACAAAGCAACGCTGATGCAATGGAGCCGCGCGCCTCAGCCAGCCGCCCTATGGCTACTACAGCTCTTTACACCAGCACCCAGTTGTGTCGCCGCGATCGCAGCCGATTCTCTAGATCAATCAATCACCTTTTGGCAATGGGAACGTGATTTCAGCCCCTAAGTGCAGCCTCGCTCCAATGAACGGACCTTACGCACTCACTGGGGTCAATGCTTTGGCAGCTTCTTCCTGAGAGGCTGCTTCAGATGACTCCTCAAGCAGCGTTTCATACAATTGTCCCAGTTGAGTTGCCACACCATCCCAGCTAAAGGTTGCTTCAACCCGCTTTCTCGCAGCCTGCCCCAACTGGTTCCGCCAAGCTGGATTGAGCAAAATGCGATCGATCGCCGCTGCAAAGGCTGCATCATCTTTGGGGGGAGCCAGTAACCCGGTCTCTTCAGGCACGACGGTGAATTGCAACCCGCCAACATCGCTGCCTACAACAGGCGTACCACAGGCCATCGCTTCGATCGTCACTAAACCAAAGGGTTCATAATGGCTGGGCACTACTGAAACATCGGCGGCGGCGTAGTAGGTAGGCAGTTCCTCCTGGGTCAGGCGACCGGGAAAGTGGGTCACGTCTGTCAACCCCAGGTCTGCCACGATGCTTTCGATGCGATCGCGCTCATCGCCATCGCTATGTCCGGGACGGCTACCCCCCCCAATGATCAACCGTACCTTCTCAGTGGCGCGCGCCTCGCAACGGTGGATTGCCCGTACAAGAGTTTCAATGCCTTTGCGAGGGTCAAAGCGTCCCACGTACAGCACCACTTTCTCACCGGGTGCAATGCCCAACCGTTGCCGTGCTTCAGCTTGCGTCACCGTACCAAAGTGATCGATGCGCGTACCGCAGGGAATGATATCGATATTGCCACGAGTTGAAACCAGCGATCGCATATGGTCATGCTCTTGAGGGCTGGTGGCTACTACCCGATCCACCTTTTCCAGGCACGTCTTCTCGACCCCAAGGCGGGTTTTAGCAATGAGTGGAATGGTTGAAACGGCTTTATACTTCACCGCTCCCAGAGAGTGATAGGTATGAGTTTGCGGGACGGCAAGCTTTTTACTTAACTCCATGCCAACCCAGGAAGACAGCCAATAGTTGCTGTGAATGAGACAGTAAGGTGTTTCTAACTGCTTTTGAAACTGCAAAAACGCCTGTACAAACTCTGGTAAAAACTCAAAGATTTCATCACGTGGAATGAATGTCTGTGTGCCTGCTGTTAAGCGAATGGTGCGGCAATGGGGCGTGTGCTGAACGATCGCCTCTTGATCGGGGTTAACACGGCGGGTAAACATATCAACCTGCCAACCCTGGTGCGAAAGAGCCTCGCCGACATGGCGGACATAAACGTTTTGCCCTCCAGCTTCTTCTTTACCAAATTCAATGGCCGGGTCACCATGAACGGAGATCAGAGCAATACGTTTTCGATTGGAAAGAATCATAGCGTTGTGAGTTTCGGTTCTACTAGCGTTGACAGTTACCAAGCGTGACGAATGCCAGGTTAGCGAGCTTAAAAAGCACAAATTGCTTTCGTTCCACGACTGCAAACAAACATCAATTTAGATGAATAGTGGCGCTGTAACATCGTTCTAAGGAAAGAAGGTGACAATCAAAGGGGGGATTTGGCTTGCTCGATCGATGTGTATAGATCTGAACGTTGTCTGCCGCTAAGGCTTGGCTCCCCTTTCATTCAGGCAAGATCAGCAAGCTTTCCGAAGAATGACTAAGACTTCTACTTGATCGGATGAAAGCTTATTCAATCCATCTTTGTAAGAGTTAATTGCAGCATTTCATAAACCTAAATAAGGCTTTTTTGAAACAATTACTATTAGCCCTAGATTGTGCCTTACAGCATTTCAGGAAGCTTTACTTTACCGAATCAATAATGCTTAAAAAAGTTTAAAAGGCTACAGAAAATTAATCGTCATAATGCAGACCTTTTTATTTATTTCATTAAAACTTTACCATAGCTTTGCAATGAAAGCACTTTGAACATTGTGAGGAACAATATCTAAAAGAGCGCAGGATTGTATCATTTGTATGCTCTCTAGCTGCACGCCAACTACGTAGTCAAAACGCTACTTCACGAAACTTAAGCGACTGTTTGTGTCTTACAAAGCTTTTACACAGAGAAAATTACTGATGCAGTGATTTAAACACGTAACATGTTTGTAACAAATGCAACTAAAGGCCATTTGTGTATCACATCAGTAAAAACTAAGTCAGGCGTATGAATAATAATTTTTTCTTATTTGGATTCTTGTTTCACGGCGCACAGCCGTTTTCTTTTGCCTCCATCAATTCAATCCACTGTGGCTGTCCTAAACAACTCATGCCGTGGTCCGATGCCTATACCTGCTCCCGTCTTTGCAAGCCTATGGCTTAGCGTCTCAAAAGAGCGCTGTTATAGCACGGCAGCGATCGACCACATAGTTGGCTTAGGCGTCCAGGTCAGCTACCGGGCAGAGGGCGATCGGCTTAGCGACGAATCCGTCCGAAGCGTAGACTCTCGCTTCATAATGAGGAAGATGCTTTACATGGCTTCATCATGGCGAGAGATTTGCGTGGGTTTATCAGACAGCTAGAGCAACGGGGGCAACTGCGGCGGATTACAGCGCTGGTTGATCCAGACCTGGAAATTGCCGAAATTGCTCAGCGGTTGCTAGAGAAGGGTGGCCCAGCGCTGCTGTTTGAGAATGTTAAGGGGTCGCCCTATCCTGTGGCCGTAAATGTGATGGGCACCGTAGAGCGTGTGTGTTGGGCCATGAACATGGAAACGCCTGCTGAGCTAGAGGCACTAGGGAAGAAACTGGCATTGCTGTATCAACCCAGACCCCCAAAAACGGTGCCGCAGGCGATCGCGCTTGGGCAAGCTCTCTTTGATGTCCTCAAAGCCAAACCGAGTCGAGATCTGCTGCCGCCTTGTCATCAGGTCATATTGAAAGGTGAGGACGTTGATCTGACTCGATTGCCGCTGTTGAAGGTGTATCCGGAGGATGCCAACAAAGTGGTGACGCTGGGGTTGATGATCACGAAGGATTGCGAAAACAAAACGATTAACGTGGGTGTGTATCGCTTGCAGTTGCAGTCTAAAAACACGATGACGGTGCAGTGGCTATCGGTACGGGGAGCCACGCGCCACCTTCGTAAAGCGGCTGAACGGGGGCAAAAGCTGGAAGTGGCGATCGCTCTTGGCGTTGATCCCCTCTTGATTATGGCGGCGGCGACTCCCTTACCGATCGACCTGTCAGAATGGCTGTTTGCGGGGCTATATGCAGGTGAAGGGGTCCATCTCGCCAAGTGCAAAACGGTAGATTTACAAGTGCCTGCTGACTCGGAAATCGTCCTCGAAGGGACAATTACTCCGGGTGAAACGGCTGTGGATGGCCCCGCTGGTGATCACATGGGCTTTTATGGTGGCGTGAATGAAGCTGCACCACTCATTCGATTCCACTGCATGACCCATCGCAAAGACCCGATCTACCTCACTACCTTCAGCGGTCGTCCACCCAAGGAAGACGCGATGATGGCACTGGCGCTAAACCGCATTTACACACCCATCTTGCGGCAGCAAGTGCCCGAAATTGTGGATTTCTTTTTGCCAATGGAAACGCTGAGCTATAAAACCGCGATTCTGGCGATCGACAAAGCCTATCCGGGTCATGCTCGTCGGGCTGCGCTTGCCTTCTGGAGCGCGTTGCCCCAATTCACGTATACCAAGTTTGTCGTTGTGGTAGATAAGGATATCAACATCCGCGATCCGCGTGCCGTGGTTTGGGCGATCGCGTCCAAAGTCGATCCTGCCCGCGATGTCTTTATCCTGCCCGAAACGCCGTTCGACTCGCTGGATTTTGCCACCGAAAAGTCTGGTCTGGGCGGACGCATGGGCATTGATGCCACGACCAAGATTCCACCCGAAACCGATCGCGTCTGGAACACGCCCCTAGAATCTGATCCAGAAGTGGCGGCAATGGTCGATCGGCGCTGGGCAGAATATGGGTTGACAGACCTGAATTTAGGCGAAGTCAACCCAAATCTGTTTGGCTACGATATGCGCTAGTGGAATCTGTCAGTGTCCTGAGAGGTTGGCTTTAACAGTTTGGCTGTTGTGGGATTCTTCGGCACCGGGACGATCGTCAACTTTTGAATCGACAACATCGACCTGCTCAGCCTCAGGGTGCTCTTCGTTAATGTCGTTATCAACGCCATGAGGATAGCGATCGAGAATTGAGTCCTCTACTGCGGCGGCTTTAAGCTCGGTTGGATTCGGTGTCTGAAAAACGGGTTTATCTTTTTGTGAATGATCTGAAGTCATAACGTGTACCATCCATCGAAATTCTCCAATACCTTTAAGTGTTAAATGGTTTTTGTTGGGCTACGTCAGTCTAGAGAGATAAGGACATGGGGCACACTTTAGCAGTGCCAAAGCCGAACAGGATATAACCCAATGAAACGCATGTTTTGGCTGGTAGCTGCTTTACTGTTTGCTTGTACCGCAGGCTGTACCTGTACAACAGACCATCAGTATAATTACGAGCACCTCCAGCGCTTGCTCACTACCAAGAAATGTCAGGGCTGCGATCTTTGGCACGCAGACCTTGCTGGGATGAATTTAGCTAAAGCAAACTTGCGGAATGCAGAGTTAGTCGGTGCAAGGCTATCCACTGCTGATTTACGCGGTGCGGATCTCAGTGGTGCAAAATTTGTGTTTTATGACAGTGGTAATAGTATCTATAGCTCTTGTCCTGGTCTAGACGTGAGAGCTTCCTTAGCTGGAACAAAATTGAGCTATGCAAAATTAGAGGGTGCTAATTTATCAGAAGTCGATATGAGTCGTGCCATCCTCGATCATGCCGTCTTAAAAGGAGCAGATATGGGTCGTGCGGCGTTGGGGGCTGCAAAGCTCAACTCAGCCGATCTAAGGCGCGTGAACTTGCGTTCCGCTGCCCTGAACGGAGCCAATCTACAAGGAGCCGATCTTAGAGAGGCAAATTTAATCACTGCGGAACTTTATCAAGCTGATTTGAGTGGAGCAAATTTAGCAGGAGCGAAGTTAGATGGAGCAGTCCTCTACAAAACCAATTTCACTGGAACAATCATGCCAGACGGCAAGCGCCATCAGTAGAGATTTTTTAAGTTGCTGTCTAAAACAATGAAACTCAAGCTTTTGCTGACGACTGCTTTACTGTTCGCTTGTATCACAGGCTGTAGTGAGGACTGTAAAACAGACCACCAGTATAATCCCGATCACCTCAAACGGTTGCTTACCACTAAGGAATGTGACGGCTGCGATCTTTGGCACGCAGACCTGACTGGAATAGATCTAGCTAAAGCGAACTTGCGGAACGCAGATCTAGTCGGGGCCAAGCTATACACTACCAATCTACGTGAAGCGGATCTAAGTGGAGCTAAGTTTCAGGTATTTAGGAGTGGTAATAGTATCTATAATTCTTGTTCTTATCTAAAGGTTGAAGCTTACTTAGCGAGAGCAAACTTGAGTAGGGTAAAGTTAGCACGTGCAGATTTATCAGGAATAGATATGGGCAGTACTATTCTTGATCATGCAGTCTTGAGAGAAGCAAAAATGTCTGGTGTGAGGTTAGATTACGCCCAGCTTAATTCAACTGATCTAAAGCTTGCCCAGCTTATGGGGCAACATTCATTGAGGCAAATCTACAAGGAGCTGATCTCGGAGGTACAAATTTGAGTGGTGCAAAGTTTAATAAAGCAAATTTGCGTGGGGCAGATTTATCAGGTGCTAACTTAGACAGAGCTGATTTTGATGGAGCAATCATGCCAGATGGCAAGCGGCATAAGTAGAGGAACGTTTTCTAGTTGCTTCTCACCATCGCCAGTTTTGCTCTCCTAGCCCTCATGGTTTGAGGAGGTGGCTTGGATGTCTTAGCTTCCAGGTGGCGTGCGATATGCGCCAAAATATTTTTCACTGCGGTAGCGCAACCAAACGCGCAGAGCCTGTGGAATCTGGTCTTTCTGTTCTTTGGTCAGGGTGTTGTAGAGTGCCAGTGCTTGATCGCGTTCCCCTCGACACGCCGCATTGTTGTGAGCATCCCAGTAGCTACGAGCCACACGAATGCGCCGACAGACTTCTTTGACTGACGCGGCTCCTGTAAGTGGTGGTTCTGGTTTCTGCTTTGCCATTATTTTGGATTAAGGCTTACTGTTGCGATCGTACCGTGTCTCTTCACGCGATCGCCTGCCAAACCACCAAAACTGCCGACTGGTAGAGCCAGCAAGCGATCAACTGCTTTATGCTAAAAGCATATCCACTGAAACGACGATCGCCCCTCTCCCGCCAAGATCATGCTACAGATTTCCAACACCGTGAGCATTCCAGAGCATGAGATCGAACTCAGTGCCATTCGCTCTCAAGGGGCTGGGGGACAAAATGTGAATAAAGTTGCAACGGCAATTCACTTGCGTTTTGATGTGGTGCATTCTTCGCTGCCCGATCGCTACAAAGAGCGGATCTTAAAGCTTACCGATCAGCGTTTGACCAAAGATGGCGTGATTGTGCTTAAAGCTCAGGAGCATCGTAGCCAGGAGCAAAATCGGGAAGACGCGTTGAAGCGGTTGCAGGAGATGATTAGAGGGGCGATCGTCTTACCCAAACCGCGCAAAGCCAGTAAACCATCCCGTAGCTCTCAGCGCAAGCGTCTCGACAGCAAGACGAAGCGAGGGCAAATCAAACTCTTGCGCGGCAACGTTGACGATTTGTAGAGACGTTACAGGCGCATTCGTAGGGACGTTACATGTAACGTCCCTACTGCAACCGATCGCTCATGTTGGCACCAATTCACCTGGACGCAGTTTTGACCACTTGCCTTTTTCTTCAACAAAGCTCAAGCAGCCAACCACATCCCATTCCATCTCAATAATCTCGCCTTGATGACGAATATTGACATTGACAGTGGGTTCTGTCGCTTCAAAATCTGGAGTTTCAGTTAAATGTGGCTGTTGGTGTTGATGTTCGACTGCATTGTAGGTGGTGCAGCGATCGACGTAGTGGCAGTTAATGCAAATACACATGGCTTAAATTTCTCGCATCGAAGCGTGAACATTCAGAATGTCAGATGCTTTTCTGTTACTCTAGCTCAGACGCACTCATCATGCAGCGGCTACCAGGTTGATTTTCGTTGCGATCATTCCTGTCGGATGGTGCAGAGAAGGACTGGCAACGTTAGGCTTTGGTAAGTGAGTGCAGGCGCGTATTGATTTAGTGCTGGAGTGTCTAGCACCAGTTGGGTTAGCGCCAAATTGTAGTGTCAGTGATGGTTAGGTTGGACGGGCTTGAATCAGCGTTTAGATTTGAAGTATCAATTGAGTGTTCCAGCAGTGTCTTCTGCACTCTCTCCCAAAACATGGCCGTTTAGCCTGGATTGGTTGCCACACTCGGCGTGTTTGGTGGGTGGCACTGTGCGGGATGCGCTATTGGAGCGAGAAAGTGAATATCTCGATCTCGATTTTGTCATGCCTGTAGGTGCGGTTGAGACGGCGCAGGCGATCGCACGTCACCACAAGGCAGGGTTTGTACTGCTGGATGCCGAACGTCAGATCGCGCGGGTTGTCTTTGAGCAGGGCACAGCAGACTTCGCACAGCAGGTGGGATCAACGCTGGAAGCCGATTTAGAGCGACGGGATTTTACGGTGAACGCGATCGCCTACAATCCTCACACCGATCAACTTCTCGATCCACTGCATGGGTATGCCGACTTGCAGAAACATCAGTTGCGTATGGTTTCGCCTGAAAACTTGCGAGAAGATCCGCTGCGATTACTACGAGCCTATCGACAGGCGGCGCAGCTTGGCTTTACGGTCGAGGCCGAGACGCGATCGGTCATCCGCACCTTGGCACCGCTCTTGCAGCGAATTGCGGCTGAACGCGTGCAGTCAGAACTCAACTATCTGCTTAGTTCCACCAGAGGCACAACCTGGCTCACGATGGCATGGCAGGATGCACTCCTGGATGATTGGTTTCCCGCTGCGACGGCCCAAAGTCTGGCGTTAGTGGCGGCGATCGACCATACAGCAGGCATGCTACAAGAAACCATCCCTGCCTTTGCCTGGGAATTGTTCAGCCGCATTCGGAATCTTCCCAAAAATCAGCGCCCCAAACCCTGCAATAGCTCCGATAGTGAGCGATCGTCTCCCCCAAAGCCAGAGCTAACAGTAACTGGCTCAACTCGCACTTGGCTTACAACTGCCAAATTGGCGAGTTTATTGCCCGTCAACGTTGCTCAAGCTGAGCTGCAACTGAAGCGGCTCAAGTACAGCCGCACGGAAGTTCAAGCCGTTAGCACGATTTTGAGGAGCTTGCCACAACTTTGTCTGACTGAACCGCTAGATGTCGCCAGTGCTGATGGTGTCAGCAGCGCTACCTGGAACCTGAAACCCTTCACCCACCTGGAGCGTTCCTTGCGAGAACAGTACGAATTCTTTCAAAGTGCAGGTGCGACATTTCCTGCAACCGCTCTGCTTGCGATCGCGCTAGGTACTCCTGTGGAGGCGATCGCGCCGCTCATCCACCGCTTTCTCACGCCTGACGATCCCGTTGCCCATGCTAGTTCCTTACTAACGGGGCAAGACCTGATGACAGCATTGAAGCTACCTGCTGGACCACGTATCGGGCGTTTACTGTCAGCAATCCAACTAGCTAGAGCTGAAGCAAAAATTACGACTCCGGCTGAAGCACTGCAACTGGCAGCAAAGTTGGTGGAGAGTGAGGAGTGAAGGGGCAAAGGTAAAGGGTAAAAGGCAAAGGAATGCGAGTTTTGAGTGGATGAGTGGTCGGGAGGCTGGAGTTAACGTTACTGCTTTCACAAGCCAAGCTGGTATCCATGAGAGTATGTTAAAGTGATATTCTCACTTCTTCAGGTTTTGCATCAGCGCCTCACCAGCTTAGAACACAGGCTGGGTTTTTGAGCGCTGAGGGTTCGCTGCTTACTTGTCGGCTGTTTTATAAGGGGTACACATGGCTAAACGCCGCAACCAAAAGAAAGAAAAAGCTCTCCGTAATCAGGCGTATGCACGGAAGTTTCGTAAGAAAACGAACACAGGTCGCTTTGGCAGACGACGCACAGATGGCGGCGGTCGGGATGATGCCGAGGGTGATCAAGAGGGCGCTGCTCGGACTGGTGAAGGCGCTGCCGACTAGAATCGAGACACCGACAACGCGTTTCTCCCTGAGCTGGTACAGTTTCAGGGAGTTTTCGTGCGAAGCGTTTAGTTTGAAGGCAGCAGGCAAGGGAGTTTTTAGTTTTTAGAAGGAGTCAGGAACGGCTCAGGCACTAGCAACTAACAACCAACAACTGGCGCAAAACTCTCAAGCTGATCGCTGGCCTCTAAAACGAGAGGAGAACTGTATCAAAGCGCCTGCCTGATGTACTCAGCGACAGCTAGCCCTGACAAAAAAGCCTGTTCTACTTTCATTCCACCACACCAGTCGCCTGCACAAACCAACGGTATTAGCGTTGTTGCTGCTAAATACGGTGTTGTCAAAGGTGTTTTGGCAAAGGCGTAACGCCAGCGATGTACTTGCAGCCAGTCTGGTTTGGCTAACCAGGGCACCAGCCTTTCAGCCGATCGCTTTAGCAATTGATGCCCTGCTGCTTGAAGGCCGATCGCGTCCAGATATGGCTCTGCAAAGGCAGCCGTACTTTGCACCACAAAAACAGGCTGGGGCGACGAAACCCGCTTACTGCTGTCTACCCCTAACCATGCCAGGTTGCCGTCCTTCACGAAAGTCAGCGATCGTACATTAGGATACTGACTGTCCCAATCCTGCTGGCGATCGGATAGATACCCAGCCATCACACTCAAACAGGGGTTGAATGTCACATTTTGCATCTGTTGGAGAAAAGATTCAGTCAGCCTATCTGACGGTAATGTTTGGAGCAGCGCTACTGCTTGAGGAGCTGGAATGGCTAGAACGATCGCTCTCGCTGTCAGCGTTTCTGCCGTTGTTGTCTGATCTGAATTCGTTCTCTGGGTAGCCAAGCTCCAATAGGCATCGTCAACAAGCGTTAATGATTGCACCAGGTGGCTAAAACGAATGTCTAGACCACTCGCCAGCGATTTAGCGATAGCGGTCATCCCGGCAGGCGCAACATAGCGTGGATAGCGTTCTGCTTCGGGCGACTCGCTGAGCGTACCATCAGGATTGAGTGTGTGTACTGTATCTGTCCAAACCTGGAGTATCTCTGCCGCCAGCATTGGTTCAAGCAACGCTCTAAACGCCTTTCCTTTCAGTGTGAGATAGCAGGTGCCGTGATCCGCTAACGTTTCGTGTAGCCGACGCGTGGCAATCCGTCCACCAACACCGCGCGACTTCTCCAAAATGACCACGCGATCGCCCGCCTGATGAAGTTGCTTCGCACAAGTCAGCCCAGCCATACCCGCACCAACAATGGCGACATCAAAGTCAAAAGAGGGAGTGGTCATTGCGTAAAGTGTGTTTTCGGACACTTGAACGATTATAGGAGGGAGTGGGAAATGGGGAGTGGGGAGTCGGGTAAAGGCAGAAGTGAGAGAAACTGGGGAGACAGGGGCGCAAGGGGCATGATGCTGACTTCTGATTCAAAACTTTCTCACTCCTCACTCCTCACCTCTCTCTTCAGGCGAAAACGCTGAAAACTAACCGCTGAATGCTCAGCGCAACTGAACTCAAAACTCATCACTCAAAACTTTCTTACCCCTCACGCTTTATACCAATTCCTCAAGATTAAGCTACAGATGATATAAAGTAGCTGTTGGGTTCAA
>NZ_JCACKR010000099.1:0-50841 GCF_059505485.1 Stenomitos rutilans | reverse complement strand
TCGGCTGTTGTCTGACTTCAGACATTGCCACTTCTGTCAATGCGTAAGTTCTATGATATTGCTTTCTATTCTGACAAACTTTGCCTGCTAGGACGTTCTAATTCCTGCGCCCTACACCCCACACCCTACACCCCTCTTCCCCGAACTCCTGTATTCTGAGTCAGGGGTTTTGAGGTAAGAACAATGTGGCAGCGTCCTGATGGTCGAAAACCGGATCAACTACGTCCGGTGAGCTTTGAGCGGAACTTTACGCGGTTTGCCGCTGCATCAGTGCTGGCAAAATGTGGTGATACGCAGGTGCTTTGCACAGTTTCCATTCAGCCTAAAGTACCGCGCTTTTTAGAAGGCAAAGGGCAAGGTTGGCTGACAGCAGAATATCGCATGCTGCCAGGCGCAACTCCAGACCGCCAAGAACGCGAACTCATGAAACTATCTGGTCGTACCCAGGAGATTCAGCGCTTAATTGGACGTAGCCTGCGATCGACCCTTGATATGGCAGCCCTGGGCGAACGCACGATCGTCGTTGATGCGGATGTGCTACAAGCGGACGCTGGCACACGTACCACGTCCATTACAGGTGGCTTTGTGGCACTGAAGGATGCGCTTGATCAGCTAGTGGCAAAGGGAGACCTGGAGCGATCGCCCATCATTCATCAGGTTGCTGCCGTTTCAGTCGGCTTACTGGAGGACGAACCCATGCTCGATCTCAACTATCCCGAAGATGTGGCGGCTGAACTGGATTGCAACGTGGTGATGAATGAAAGCCTGGAGCTGATTGAAATTCAAGGCACGGCTGAAACGGGTAGCTTTAGACGCACGCAACTGAACCGCATTCTGGATGTTGCCGAAACGGGCATTCAAGCCTTGTTAAAAGCTCAGCTTCAGGCGTTTGAGTAGACTTAGAAATGACTGGCGCTGATAGAACGTTTGCCAAGTCAATAGACATAATGAAACTAATCAGGCTTGAAGCGCACTGCTGACCGCTTGATTTTAACAAACCGTTGATGGCAGGTAAGAGCCTCTATGACGCTGGCCGCTCAAAACACCGCATCCCAACTGATGACGCTGGAAGAGTACCTCAAGTACGACGATGGCACAGACACTCGGTATGAGTTGGTGAATGGAGAATTGCTTGTTATGCCACCCGAAAGTGAGATCAATCGGCGCATTGCCTCATTGCTTTTTGCTTTTTTTCTGAAGCAAGGCATTCCAACCTATCGAGTGAGCATTGGCACTGAAATTGTAGTCAGCGGTTCACGAGCAACGACGCGCTTTCCTGACTTGATGATCTTGTCTGAAGCGCTAGCGATCGCCCTAGAGGGAGCCACTCGATCGACCGTGATGCCAGAGATGCCGCCGCCGTTGCTCGTCGTTGAGGTCGTCAGCCCCAGCCAGGAAGCACGAGACTATCGCTATAAGCGGTCTGAATATGCAGCGCGAGGCATTGCCGAATATTGGATTGTGGATCCGATACAGCAAAAAGTGACAGTGCTGGAATGGGTAGAGGGGCTGTACGAAGAAACGGTTTATACAGAAGAGAACCCGATCGTCTCTCCGCTGTTCGGTATATTGGCACTCACGACCGCTCAGATCTTGCAAGGGCGCTAGACGACGACAGCTATGGGTTAAACGTTCACAAACTTGAGTCGGCGAGAGACCGAGGCAATCGCGTTATAGGGTTTTGCAGCGATCGCAGACCTGGAGACATGGCTGGAGTCTCAGTCCAAGTAAGTGACGATCGCACTTGAAACAGGAATATTCTCATTTGAAACAGGAACGATCGCATCTGAGGTAGGAACGATCGCATTTCAAATAGGAATGTTCTCACTTGAAATAGGAACATTCTCACTTGAAAGAGGAACGTTTCTGTCTGAAACAGGAATGTTCTCGCTTGAAACAGGAACGATCGCACTTCAAACAGGAATGTTCTCACTTGAAACAGAACCAATCGCACTTGAAATAGGAATGTTCTCACTTGAAACAGGAACGATCGCATCTCAAACAGGAACGATGTCACTTGAAACAAGAACGATCGTACTTGAAATAGGAATGATGTGGTTCGAGGTTTGAGCGATCGCAGCATAAACAGGTTGACCGTCCGTGTATCTAACCTCACCAAATAAATGGGAATGTAAAACCTGGTTAGATCCTGACACGATTGAGTACACGATTCACCCTGCTCGATCGTCGGCACCGCAGACACTACCCATCCAACCTCTAGCCACCCTCACATCCCTTATGCTACACCTATAGCAAAATTCCCAAAGCACTCTTCCCCTGCCTCCCCTGCTTCCCCCTCTTCCCACCCCTTACCCTTCACCCCTCCATGAAAGCCACCGAAGTCCTCAACCGCTACGCCAACGGAGAACGAGACTTCCGCCGCGCCAACCTCCGAGGGCAAAACTTCAAAGGGCAAGACCTTTCCGGGGCAGACTTCACCGAGGCAGACATTCGTGGGGCAAACTTCAACAATGCTGTTCTAAAAGGAGCCAACTTTACAGGGGCAAAGGCGGGTGTACAAAAGCGGTGGGTCATCGGTCAACTGTTACTCCTATTTCTCATCTCTGCATTAGCAGGGGTTTTACAGGGATATTTCGGCTATTACATTGCTTACTACTTTCCTCGCTGGTGGGACTCTACGTATGACAGAACTTACGTTGTAACCGATGTAACGACGACTATTTCTTTCTTCATCACGATCAGCGCTGCCTCTATTGCCATCGCACGACAGGGCTTCACCAGCAAAGTAGCCGCAACCATCTGCTTCGCTGTTGCTGTTGCTGTCGCTGCCGCTGCCGCTGTCGCTGTCACTGTCGCTGCCGCTGTCGCTGTCGCTATCGTTGTTGCTATTGCAGTCGCTATTGCTGTCGCTATCGTTGTTGCTATTGCTGCCGCTGTCGCTGTCGCTATTGCAGTCGCTGAGGCAGTTGCTGGCGCTGGTGCTATTGCAGTCGCAGTCGCAGTTGCTGGTGCTGGTGCTGGTGCAGTTGCAGTTGCTGTCTCTGTCGCTAGTCTGCTGTTAAGCATCTATGCTGCTCGTCGAGCGCTGAAAGGCGATGAAAAGTTTGAGTTGACTCGTAGTTTTGGCATCGACTTTGCTGCTATTGGTGGGACAGCGTTTTGCGGTGCCGATTTGACCCAAGCCAATTTTACTAACGCCACACTCAAAAGCACCAACTTCAACCACACCAAGCAACAGCCAACCAATCTCACTCACGTCTGCTGGCAAGATGCCAAAAAGCTAGACCGCGCCAGAGTCGGCGACTCCATTCTTGCAAACTCGACGGTGCTTAAGTTGCTTGTAACTCGTGATGGTCACAACCAGACGTATATTGATGCCAACCTGCGCGGTGCAAACCTCAATGGTGTAAACCTCAATGCCGCCAATCTAAAGTGGACAGACCTTAGCGATGCCACTCTCCATCGTGCTGAACTCAAAGACGCGAACCTGCGCGAAGTCCTTGCCATTGGCACCGACTTTACCGCTGCCTACCTCACCGGAGCTTGCCTGGAAGCCTGGAACATCGACAGCAATACCAAGCTAGAGGATGTCGATTGCCAGTACGTCTATCTTCTCCGCAACCAGCAAGAACGCCGTCCCAGCAGCGGTGACTTTGCTCCTGGTGAATTCACCAAACTGTTTCAAGAAGCGCTCAACACCGTTGACCTCATCTTCCGCAACGGCGTGGACTGGAAAGCCTTCGTTGCTGCGTTCAAAACCGTGCAGGTAGACAATGACGGTACTGAACTGACGATTCAGAGCATTGAAAATAAGGGCGATGGTGTGGTGGTTGTTAGAGTCAGTGTTCAAGAAGAAGCCGACAAAGCCAAGATCCACAGCGAGTTCAATCAGAACTACGACCTTGCGCTCAAGGCACTGGAAGCGAAATATCACGCGGAACTGAAAGCCAAAGACGAGCAGATCACCATCTACCGCGAGAAAAGCGCCGATATGACGGAGATTCTGCGCCTGCTTGCCAATCGTCCTGTTACCGTTGAAGTAAACGCCAGCGCCGAGAGTAAAGCCATGAGCGACAGTACAGACAAAAGCCAGAGTGTGAATATTGGCGGCAACGTCACCGGATCAACCATCAATCTCGGTGCTATCAGCGGCAGTGTTTCCAACGTGGTCAACCAGTTGCCCAGTACGCCTGACTCTGCTCAACCTGGCATTAAAGAACTGTTGCTCGAACTGCAAGCTGCTATTGAAAGCGATGCCGATCTGCCCGAAAAAGGCAAAGCCTCCGCGCTTGAACAGGTCAAGGTGCTGGCAGAAGTTGCCCAAGATCCGGAGCAACCCGAAAAGAAAGGGTTAGGGAGTCAAGCGGTGACGTTCTTCAAAAATGCTGCGTCCTTTCTGCCTGACACCGCGAAGCTTGCCGAAGCCTGTACTAAGCTGTTGCCGCTGATCACGAAGGCGTTGGGTCTACCGTTCTAGAATGATTTGCTTTAGTGGGCATTGCCCACCCTACCTGAGACTCCCGCTTCCTACAAGCAGTTTCACATCACGATTGGCTTGCAAAAAAAGTGGGGAAGCATCGCTGCCTCCCCGTTGTTGATTTTGATTGTCAGATTGTGCTTTCAGCTTTTGCCGTAGCGCTTGAAATTGCTTGCGGCGTTGACGCTGACGGGCAGAGCCGCCTTTGCCTTTATCGTTTCGTCCTTCGCGACGGGGTGATTCCCATCGTTTGAGTCGTTGTGTCATGGTGGTGCTCCGTAGAGTTAAGGAGTCAGCAGCGCGTAGTCTGTGGTCAGGAAGAGTGGAGCGGCACTGACTCTAAAGTTTTTGAGTTGACCAATATTATGGCCTCTCCTTTATTCTAATCTAGCTGCACAGCGAAGTTAGTGACTTTAAGATGCTGCCACCTGCATTCTGGCTCCTGACTTCTGGATTCTTTCGCAGCCCACCATTCGTCACGATCGCCCCTGCATCTGCCATCACAGCCAAAACAAAAAGCCCAGATCAAACTGATCCAGGCTGTGAGGGTTATGAAAAATGGCACAACTGCTTAATTGTTCACCAAGCCACGGAAGATTGAATCGACCGTAGAAAACTCGTTCAGCAGGAAGAAGGCAACAAAGGCACCCCCTGTTGCACCTACAAAAAAGCCGCCAGCTAACTGGCTCCAGCCCTCGGCTGTCTGCAAGGAATCTTTCGAGCCGCTGTGATCATCGTTAAATGTCACCAGACCATAAACCGAGAGGCAGGCTGTTGCAATCAAGATCAACGCCAAGCCAGAAATTAAACCGCCTAGTGCTGCCACATCAGAATCACGTAGGGGGCCAAATTTGACCCAGGGGCCAATCAAGAAATAGCCGTGAGCCAGCCCAATTTCGAGACCACGGACGATCGGCGCAAGCCCTTTGCGGTAAGCAGGCAGATTTCCGATAAACGCTTTGGTAAAACCAGAATCGCTAATGGGTGTAGAGAGATGCCCTGTAAACGGGTCACCTTTCCAGGGTTGAATAAGCTCTGCATTTCTAGGGTCAGACATACTGAACGTGTCCTAACTTATCTAAGGGTTTCTAAGAATTAGGATAATTCTACGCCCACGATGGGATGCTTCGTTAGTTCAGCAGCAAGAACCGTTAGAAAAGTTAATAGGAACCTTGTGACTCGATCGTGCAAGGTTCAGGCATCAGTGCTAGATAAGGCTTGAACTTGGGCGATTTGCTGATGGAGCGTATCCGTTAAAGCGGGCAGATCAGCTTGCGCGATCGCCTGCTGTTCTCCCGTTGCCAGCCATTTAAGCTGAACAGTCTGGTCGGCAGCTTCGGCATCACCAAGGATGAAGCACCCGATCGCCCGACTGCGATCGGCTCGCTTAAACTGTTTGCCAAACGCACTACCGCTCAGGTCTAACTCTGCTTTAAAGCCTGCTCTACGGAGGATCTGCGCCAGCTTGAGTGCCTGCGCTTCGGCCGTATCGCCTTTGGAAACAATATAAAAGTCAGTGGTGATAGGTTGAGCAGGTTTTAACTGCTGTAGCAGCCCGATCAGCCGCTCAAGCCCGATCGCCCAGCCGATCGCCAGTGTTTCGGGGCCACCCAGTTCTGTGACTAAACCGTCATAGCGACCGCCGCCGCCCACCGTACCAAACTGGATGGATTGAAACTCAAAGGCTGTGTGGCTGTAGTAATCTAAGCCGCGTACTAGCTTAGGATTAATGGTGTAGACGATCCCCAAGTCCGTGAGCAGTTGCTGCACGTTAGCAAACCGTTCCTGCGAAGTGGTGCTAAGGCTCTGACCCAGGAGGGGTGCTTCTTGCAGAATGGCTTGCGTTTTGGCATCTTTGCTGTCAAGAATTCGCAGCGGGTTGCGCGTCAAGCGATCTTGTGAATCGGGATCAAGGTCTGCCTTGTAGGGAGTGAGGTAATCCACAAGCAACTGGCGGTATTGGGCACGATCGTCCCGTGTGCCCAGTGAATTTAGCTCCAGGAGTAAATCCTTTAGCCCTACCGCTTGGAGAAAATCGACCGCGATCGCAATCACTTCGGCATCAGCGCGGCTATCGCCACTGCCGAGCAACTCGACTCCCAACTGGTGAAACTGTCGCTGTCGTCCGGTGCCTGGACGCTCATAGCGAAACATCGGCCCCATATACCAAAGCCGTTGCACGCCCCCCTGTGCATGCAGCCCGTGTTCAATAAACGCACGTACCACGCCAGCCGTGCCTTCAGGACGAAGCGTCAACGATCGCTCCCCCTTGTCCTGGAAGGTATACATCTCTTTGCCGACCACATCAGTGGCTTCCCCAATGCCGCGTTCAAACAGGTCGGTTTGCTCAAAAATGGGCGTGCGAATTTCGACAAAGGCTGCTCTCGACAAAATCGATCGAGCGGTTGCCTCTACCTGCTGCCAGTAAGCAATTTCATCCGGCAGAATGTCTCGCGTTCCCCGTTGCGCTTGAATTAACCCCATGTGTTGTCTATTTAACGGCTTCCCAGGCACCATAGCGATCGCTATAGTACGCCAAAATTTGTTGCACTTGCTGACGACGGGTTGAGTTTGAGTCATCTAAACCGATGATGCGAAGACTATCGATTTGGCTGAGGCGGTAGTCAAACTGCTGGGATTGTTGAGGCAGCAGTTCCACAGTCACTCCGTCAACTTGCTCTAGATGGGCCGCCACCTCACGATAGACCGCTAGCGGCAATCCTGGATAACGAATGCGATCGTCCACGTGATCATCTCCAATCGACTCAACTTTCAATCGACGCTGCCTTTTCTCATGGAACGTCATCATAATCCAGCGAGAAAAGACTGTTTGGCATCGTGCTGACTCAGGCTGTTAAAGAGGCGATCGTTCAGGGCAGGGCGATCGGCTCAGCCATGAAGGAGCTAACGCCAATCTAAACTGTGCCATGAGCGTCTAGCAACTCAGGAAATTGCTTCATTCTCCAACGTTGGTAAGCTAGCATTTGGTAGCGCACAGCAGTTGACATCGTCCAGGCACACCTTACCCCACTGCAAGGCCCAACGCACCAACGCCACTCGATTATCGGTTTCAGTCTTGGTCAAAATATTGCTGACATGGTTATCAACGGTTCGCTTACTAATTTCCAGCTTTTCGGCAATTTCTTGATTAGTCAAGCCAGCAGCTACCAGTTCGATCACCTGAAGTTCTCGGTCTGAGAGAGGACCCTGCACTTGAGATTCACTAGCAGCCATAGATTCCTCGTCTGTGTATATCTACCCATCAAACCTCATTCTAGGGTAAGTTAGCAAAAATACTCATGAATAAGCCTGACATGCAGAAACCCGATAGTGTCTGGGTTCATAAACCCTGGTGGTGTCAACCCTGGTCAATTTTGCTGACAGGGGGAGTGTTGATTGGGGGCAGTTGGTGGCTGCTGCAAATGGTCTGGCTGACAGTGCTTGTAGCGGTGCCTGTTGTCACATGGATAGTCTTTTTTCTGGGGGTTTATCCTCGGTTGATGATGCAGATGGAGGTGCCACTTAGTGCAGAAGGTAGAAGGCAGGAGTCAGAAATTAGGAGTCAGGAGCCAGAGGGATAGCCTTCTACAAGAAGGTAAAAGGCAAAAGGCAGGCGTTGATGCTGCTGATTGAAGTGTTGTACGAGGCTTTTTTCATTGGTGTGGGCGATCTTGCGATCGATACGACATGTGGTTGAGTTGGTATTCTGCTTTGGCGTAGTGGCTGGTTTCTGTACTCGTTCGCCACAACTGCTGGCTACGTTTAACATAAAGACATCCCTCATAAACGAAGCCATTCTCTCGATCGTGCTTGAGTCATTGAGCTTGCTTTAATGTTCTGTCATAACGATGGTTTCGTCGGAACGATGGTATTGGCATCATTAGACTGAGTGCTTGGTGTAGGAAGCGATTCGGTGCGATAAGGAAGAGTGTCAGTCAAGTGATGCTGTTCGATCTGTGCCAGGTAATTTGAAGGTGTGGCTTAATGAGTGCAGATAGACCTGGCAAGGATGTTTCATGCACAGCGATACGGTAACGATCTACTGCCCCAATCATCTTTGTCAGGCTCCAAATCCAGAGAGCCATCGGTTTTGCCAACAATGCCGCACGCGGTTACCAAAGCGGTATTTGTGGGCGATGGGGAAAGAGCTTGAATCGTATCGATCGGGCGAACTGCTGGCGGGGCGCTATTACGTAAAGCAGAATAACGTCGTCCTGGATACGCTGCCTGGGCGCTTACCACATGCGCCTGCGGAGATTTCGCCCGATATCGAACCCTATCTCCGGTTAGCGCCGTATCAACTGCATGTACCGCAAGTGTATGGAGTGGTGGAAGCCTCGCCTAAGCGGCGAAGAGAGGTGTTGCTGCTGGAGCAAGTGCCACTGTATGCAGATGGTGTGATAAGTGATGCATCTACATTGCTGGAAGGGCAGTTAATGCCAGAACTAACGGCAGTCTGGGCACAAAGCAACGCTTTGCGGCAGCTTAACTGGCTGTGGCAAATGGCGCACCTCTGGGAACCACTTGCTAGTGAGGGCGTAGCAACAACCCTGCTAAAGCCAGAACTGCTGCGTGTCGAGGGCGCTTTAGTGCGGTTACTGTCTTTACAGGCTGATGGTAAAACACCTGTCACCCTGGCAGCTTTAGGGAAACTCTGGCAACTTTGGCAGCCTATTGCACAGGCAGACATCGCTGCTTTTTTGGATGAGCTATGCCAACTGATGCAAACAGGCCAGGTCAGGAATGCCGAACAACTGACCAGTCTATTGGATCAGGCATTGGCAACGTGTGGTCAGGCGCAGGCTCGACACCTGCAAATTGCAACCTTGACTGATCAAGGACCGAGCCGCCAACGCAACGAAGATGCTTGCTACCCGCCCGGTGGTACGGTCTGGACAGGCATTGATCCGGCGCAAACGCAGCCGTTAGTCATTGTTTGTGATGGCATCGGAGGTCACGAAGGTGGCAATGTGGCGTCCAATCTGGCGATCGATACCATGCAGCAGCAGTTGCAGTCGCTACCGTTTCAAAATGGCTCCCTTGAGCCAACAAATTTGATGCTGCAACTGGAACAGACTACCCTGGCGGCCAACGACCTTATCAGTCAGCGTAATGATGATGAGCAGCGACAAGAACGGCAACGGATGGGGACAACTCTGGTCATGGCGTTGGCCTCTGCCCATGAGGTGTACCTCGCCCATGTCGGAGACAGCCGCATTTACCGAGTAACGCGCCTGGGTTGCCATCAAGTTACCCTGGATGATGACCTGGCATCACGAGAAGTAAGGCTGGGCTATGCGTTGTACCGGGACGCGTTACAGCAGCCGGGATCAGGCTCGTTAGTGCAAGCATTAGGGATGAGTGCTTCAACAATGCTTCACCCAACCGTGCAGCGCTTTGTGCTGGATGAAGACTGTGTGTTTTTGCTGTGTTCAGATGGCTTGAGCGATCACGATCGTGTGGATGAAGTCTGGCAGAGTGAGCTTTTACCACTGCTAGAGGGCGTGATCGATGTTGCCACTGCGACCCAACGACTGCTGACGATCGCCAACACCAAAAATGGGCATGACAATGTGACGATCGGGCTGCTGCACTGTCAGGTTACATCACCGTCATCATCCCAAAATCCAATCCCCGTGCCTACAGTGTTGGATGCAACCAACACAACGAATCACCCCACGACACCCATCACCCAAACCAATGGGTTCTCGACTACCAGAACGCAGAAGACGCAAATTTTACCCACCCAGAACTCTTCGACTAACCCGCTCGTTGCCTTACTTGTGTTGCTGGTTTTACTGGGGTTAGGCGGTGTTTTTGCCTATGCCCTCTCTCCTGACGTGCGCCTATGGGTTGCTGCACTCGTTGGTTCACAGCCACCAGGAGAGCAACTATCTCCATCACCTGAGACGACCGCTACACCGCCTACCGCGCTCCGCCCCGAAAGCCAATCACCTCAGATCGAAGCGCTGTCGGTCGGCTCACTATTGCTAGTTGAGCGCAGCACGATCGAAGCCGCACCCGCACCCACTCAACCATTCGTGCTGTGGAATCAACCGGAACAAACGACCAGTACAGAGAAAGGGCGTGTGCGCTTGGGAACGATCCCTGCTGGCAGCGTGCTACAGCTTTCAAGCCGTCAGTCCATTCCCGACCGCGGCTATTGGCTCAAGCTCAAAGTCTGCTCGATTCCTCCACCTTCAGCTGCCGCCACCGCGTCTCCTGTCAAGCCAACAGTGAAGTCAGGTGAAAGCGGTTGGATTGAGCAAGACGCGATCGCCCCCTTTGTCACGCAAAACTTAGGGTTAAAGGCATCGCAGTTAGGAGCATGTGCCCCACCACTGCCCGTCACTCCGGCAGCACCATCAGCCAGCCCCTCACCTACCTCTGTGGTAAAACCCGTTGGGTAATATGTGGTTCAAATGTGGATCAAAGCGGTCAGCGTAGAAATTTTGAGTTTTGAGTTAAATTTCCGTCTTCCCCTGCTTCCCTACTGGAATTTAGACTAACGGCAGGGGAAATAGCCCCAACCCTTTGCAGCAGTTAAGTGCTGTGATACCAATTCTTCAAGCTTCAGCGACAGCTGCTCTAAAGTAGCGATTGGATGCAACCAGCCAACATGGCAAGTGTTGACAAGCTCGCGATCACCGCAACCGGAGCAGACCGCAAAACCGCACGTTTGGAGCGTTGAACTGCAAGCTTTGAGATTTTGGAGGAAATGTCTAATCGTTCTCCATTAAAGCAGCCTTTGCAGGGCATATCGTTCGTGCAGATTTCGGCGAAAAAGTTTATATCCACAGCTATATCGTTTATATACTCTGTTTAAGCTCTTCTTGCTGGCAGGATAGAGATGGGGTAGTTGCATTTGCCCCCTTACAGCGTGGTGAAAGCATTATGGCGCTAATTGTTCAAAAGTACGGTGGCACATCGGTTGGGTCGGTCGAACGGATTCAGGCCGTGGCGCAACGGGTGGTACAGACCGTGAAGGCAGGCCATGCCCTGGTTGTCGTGGTGTCGGCAATGGGCAAGACCACTGATGGGTTAGTGAAGCTGGCGAATGAAATTTCTCCCAACCCCAGTCGGCGCGAGATGGATATGCTGCTTTCAACAGGGGAGCAGGTATCGATCGCCCTTCTCAGCATGGCGTTACAGGCATTGGGGCAACCCGCGATTTCGCTCACCGGGGCACAGGTCGGCATTGTCACCGAAGCAGAACACAGTCGCGCCCGCATTTTGCAAATTAAGACAGAACGGCTGGAGCGTCATCTCAAAGAAGGTAAGGTGGTGGTGGTGGCTGGCTTTCAGGGCATCAGCGCTACGGATGATCTGGAAATTACGACTCTGGGGCGCGGTGGGTCAGATACCTCTGCGGTGGCACTTGCTGCGGCGCTGCAAGCCAGCTTTTGCGAAATTTATACCGATGTTCCTGGTATCTTAACCACCGATCCGCGACTGGTGCCCGATGCTCAATTGATAGCAGAAATTACCTGTGATGAAATGCTGGAGCTTGCCAGTCTCGGTGCAAAAGTGTTGCATCCCCGTGCAGTCGAAATTGCTCGGAACTACGGGATGCCGCTTGTCGTGCGATCGAGCTGGACAGATGAACCCGGTACGTGGGTAGTCTCGCCCGTGCCACAGGTGCGATCGCTCACAGGCTTGGAACTGGTGCATCCCGTTGATGGGGTTGAGTTTGATACCGATCAGGCCAAGGTGTCGCTGCTGCGAGTGCCCGATCGCCCTGGTGTAGCGGCACGTCTGTTTGGCGAAATTGCAGCGCAAAGCTTGAATGTCGATTTGATTATTCAATCGATCCACGAAAGCAATACAAATGACATCGCCTTCACCGTGACTAAACAGTCACTCAGGCAAGCAGAAGCGGTCGCCAGTGCCATTCTGCCAGCCCTCAACACGGAAGTCACACATCCTGACGGCGAGGCTGAAGTGATGGTCGAGCAGCAGATTGCCAAAGTGGCGATCGCGGGTGCAGGGATGATTGGTCGTCCCGGTGTTGCGGCTCAAATGTTCTCGACCCTTGCCGCAGCCGGGGTAAACATCCGCATGATTTCAACGTCTGAAGTCAAAGTCAGTTGCGTCATTGATGAAGCCGATTGCGATCGCGCGATCGCGGCACTGTGTAAGACCTTTGAAGTACAGAAGTCAGGAGTCAGAAGTCAGGAGCCAGAAATTAGGAATCAGCGGTCAGCGGTCAGCAGTCAGCCTTTCAAAAAGCCTACACCCTACACCCTACACCCCACACCACACACCCCTCCCGTTCGAGGCGTTGCCCTTGATCTAAACCAGGCACGTCTGGCGATTCGCCATATTCCCGATCGTCCTGGTATGGCCGCAGAACTGTTTCAACTCCTGGCAGCGCAACAGATTAGCGTCGATATGATCATTCAATCGCAGCGATGCCGGGTGATTAATGGTATCACCACGCGCGATATTGCATTTACCGTGGCACAACTGGATGCAGACGCGGCCTGTACGGTGCTAACGCAAGCCTCCCCAAAGCTGGGTTGCGGTGAAATTGTGGTCGATCGTGAAATTGCCAAAGTCAGCATTGTGGGGTCTGGCATGGTGCATCAGCCCGGTACAGCAGCCCGCATGTTTGAAGCGTTAGCAGAGCACCAAATCAACATTCAAATGATCGCCACCTCTGAAATTAAGGTTAGTTGTGTAGTTGCCAAAACAGACGGCATCAAAGCTTTGCAGCTCATTCATGCCGCGTTTGGCCTTTCAAACAAGGTGTAGAGTTAATGGTGCGTTAGAGGTTAATGCGCGATCACGATGGTATTTAAAGCTATCAGCAGTCATCTATCAGCTTTCAGCTTTATGACTGGCAGGCTGACCGCTGACCGCTAATTCGGAACAACCTTCACCGCATCAAAAACGGAATTAGCCCTAACGCTCCGGACTTACTGCCCGACGGTACCCGTCCCTGTGGAGCCACCAGTCGGTGCAACCGAGGGAGATGTTGACGTACCAGGTGTAGTAGTTGTGCTTTGACCAGGGGTTGTATTTAGGCCAGGTGTGGTTTGAGTGGTGCCTGGAGTTGTGAGCGTACTACCTGGAGTTGTAAGCGTGCTACCTGGAGTTGTGAGTGTCGTTCCAGGTGTCCCGTTGGAATTTGTAACACCACTGGGGTTTGTGGTGCCAGTGGAAGGCGAAGTGGTGCCGCCTGGTGACAAGCCATAAGGACTAGTGGTGCCCGATGGAGATGTAACAGACGTTCCGTAAGACGGTGTTACAACGCCATAAGAACCCGTTGGGGCTGTTGCACCACTACCTCCAGCAGGAGAAGTCCCTGTGGTGCCGTAAGGTGAACTGGTGCCCGCGTTAGTGCCTCCATTCGTTCCACTGGAAGGCGACGTTGTACCGTAGGGACTCGTACCCGGTGTTGTGGTCACTCCAGTCGAAGGAGACGTGGGTGTTACCCCAGTCGAAGGCGATGCTGGCGATACCCCCGTCGAGGGTGACGCTGGTGTGACTCCCGTTGTGCCGCTACCGCCAGTACCGCTCGTGCTTCCACCCGCACTGCTTTGGGCAGAAACCTGTGAAGCAGAGAGTGCCGCAAAGGAGGCAAACCCGATCGCACCTGCCAAGGAAGCCAAGTATTTTAGCCGTTGCATCTGAGAAAAATCCTCTGAGCGCTCTACGTTCACTACTGTAGAAATGCTGACTCAAACTTCCACCTACCCCTAGTCTTAAGCGACAAGCCCTCGATCTCTACCATCAAGCGTAGATAATTTTTCTTCCCCATTTCCTACTCCCCATTCCACTCCCCTCACCGCTGCCCTTCATCGCGCTGCGGCAGAACCACCGTTACCGTCGTGCCCTGATTAAGCGCACTATCGATGTGAATGTGTCCCTGGTGATTCTCGACGATCACCCTCGCAATTGCCAATCCCAAACCTGACCCAGCAGCAGATGTTTGCGTGCGTGCCTGGTCAACCCGGTAGAAGCGATCGAACAATCGTGGGAGTGCCTCTGGTGCAATGCCAATGCCTGTATCACTCACGCTGATCTGGAGTAGCGGATTACCTGATCGCTTGAGTGGCTGAATTTTTACCCCTACCTTTCCACCAGAAGGCGTGTACTGCAACGCATTGCTGACCAGATTGGTGAACAGGCGTGCTAATTGATCCCGATCGGCGTACAGCGTACTCCAGTCTTGCGTTGGCGAGGATGGGGCGATCGTCGGTAGAGAAGGCAACGCATCTGTGACTCCGTTTTGACTGAGTATAGTTTGACTATTTTGATTATTGGTACTGGGGGAGATACTTTTAGTCACTGGCTCGATAACGCTCAAGTCAAGCTGAATGCCTTTATCCTCAGCAAGCGTTTGTTGTTCTTCCAATACGTCTTGCAGCAAGCCCTCCAGAGATACATTGACACAACGCGCTTGCACAAAGCCACTATCCTGTCGTGCCAGAAAGAGCAGATCATCGACCAAGCGACCCAACCGTCGGGTCAATCGCTCTACGACTTTGAGGTGCTGCTGTTGCGTCTGAGGATCAGGATCGGGGTCTGCAAGTGCGACCTGTACATTCGTTTGCATAATGGCGATCGGGTTGCGTAACTCATGCGACGCATCTGCTGTGAACTGCTTGAGCCGTTGGTATGATTCGCGTACAGGCTCCATCGCCAAGCCAGAGAGAAACCACCCGATCGCGGCGACGGCTGCCACCATTAGCCCGATTCCTAACAAGAGATCCCACACCAACTGGCGCACAGGTTTGGTGACTTCAAACCAGGGATGACTCACCCGCAAGTAGCCCAACACTTGCCGACCGACCTCAATGCGTTGCGTCACCTGTCGGAGAATGAGTGAGTCTGGAGAGGAGGTAGTCGTTAATTTTGGATTTTTAGTTGCTAATAATCCTTGATTGGTTTGATTCGTAGCGCTTTGTCCTTTTCCCTCCGCGTCTTGCGCTTCGACTGCTCGTAAGGTTCCGCTTACGCCTCTGATCGTGTGTACTGTTTCGCCAGTGCTATCTAGATGCAGCGGGATTTGCAGCGGTTCTGATAGGGTTGACCAGAGCAGGGTGCCTGTAGGGCTGAACCATTCCAAATCGATGTGGTCATCTTCCCCAGTATCCGCATTATCGCGAAAGCTGGCTTCAACATTCACCCGGAGCGCTCCGCCTTCAGAGTGAGGATTCACGGGTTCAATCACGAGCGATCGCCCCACCACTTCCACCACATGATTCAACGTGTCATCAATCCGCTCAATCAACGTCTCTCGGACATATAGATAAAAGCCCGTAGCAAACAGCAACAGCAACACTGCTGTAACAGTGGTATACCAAAGCGCCAGCCGACGACGAGTAGTTTGAAACATAGGTCTCAATCTAGCAATTGGCGTAGGGAAAGTGCGAATGGAACGAGATCTTCCTGGATGGTTTGCCAGACGATCGCCATTCTTCAGAAGTAGAAGGTATGGATGGAATCTCTCAAGACCGATTCACGAAGATATGGCTTCAAAGAGCCTGGTGTACCTAAATCAACAGAACGTTCCAAAATTTCTTCTAAGTAACGCTTTAAACGCACAAAGGTAAAAAGACCTACCGGACGATCGAACGCAACCAGCAGATCGACATCACTATCCGATCGAGCGTCATCTCGCGCCACAGAGCCAAACAGCGCTAGAGATTTCACACCAAAGCTTTTCAACGTCTTTTGATGGCTATGCAAAATGGCTAACGCTTCGTGTCGTCGCATTGCTGTTTTGTGGAAAGTTCAATTCATTCTAAACGGACACTCTACACACCAAGCTTTTCACGAATAACGTCAGGTTTATCTTTAAAGCCAACCATAACAGCAGTGCCGTCTTTGACGAAGAGTGGTCGCTTGAGTAACATGGCATCATTGGCAAAGGCATCGATCCATTGTGCGTCTGTCCAGTCATCTTTAGTGGTACCCAAAGCGCGGTAGGACTGCCCAGAGGTGTTTCGCATCGGTTTGGAGCCAAGTGCTTCTACCCAGCTTTGAATGAGCGATCGTGCGGGTGGCTGCTCTTTCGTATTGATGAATTCATAGGTGATCCCACTGCTTTCCAGCCAGGAGAAGGCTTTTTTGCAGGTGCCACAGTTGGGAATACCGTAAACTTTGAGGGACATGATGGCAAACGTGAGACAGCTTTTCTTAGTGTAGAGGGTGAGGCAGAGGGTTATACCAGTTTTGAGTTTTGAGTTTTGAGTAGCGCTATGCGCCGACAAGCTAGAGAGTTTTGAGTGACCGAACCTGCATGACATTGCTGGTTGGAGTGCATCGTTGTAGCTCAATGAAAGAAAAGGGTATTAGGGTGAGATAGTAGTACGATCGCCAGTAGCACCATCTGCGAAGGGAGGGCAACAATGGTACAAGTCCCTGAAAAGACGCTGACGTTAGAGGCGTTTCTGCAACTGCCAGAGACGAAGCCTGCCAGTGAATATATCGATGGACAAATCATTCAGAAACCAATGCCACAGGGAAAACACAGCATACTACAGGGTGAATTAGTAACGAACGTCAATGCTGTTGTTAAGCCACAGCGAATTGCCTTGGCGTTTCCTGAACTACGTTGCACGTTTGGTGGTCGATCGACCGTTCCAGATATTGCCGTCTTTATGTGGTCACGTATCGGCTAAAGTTAGGCGGCGATCGCTCGGTAAGAGAAGGTGAGGGATGAGATTTAAGACAGCTATCAGCGGTCAGCCATCAGCTATCAGCTTTTTACCTTTTGCCTTCCTACTCCCTACTCCCTACTCGCGCTTGCGCCGTTTCAGCCAGCTCTGTTAAGAACAGTAGCGCCTTTGCCACATAGCTGGCGCAATCGTAAGGGGAACTGGTGTAGAACGATCGCCATGCCGCTGCTTTATGTTCGTCATAGCGATCGCGATGATCGAGATGCCCATCCATCCATGCCAAACGGACGGCGTGACCGACCAGCACATCTAGAACAATGTAGTCTTCTATGTACAAATTGGGGTTGTGATCAGTGATCGTAGCGAGTTCCATCAGCGCTTCGATGTTGACCTGACGGTATTCAGGAGCCTGGATTTTATTGAGCAGATGTTCTACCTGAAGCGCAAAGTTTTTTTCACCTGGAGTGGTTTCTGCTAGCAGCAAATGACTATCCAGGCGATTGCGGCGTTCGAGTTTGTCGCCAATGACTAAGCCTTTGCAATGTTTGAGTAGATTCCACACGTTGGGGTAAAAGTGCTTGGGGACGCGGTTAAGAGAGCCATCCAACTGACGTTTGCGCCACCAGTTTTCGACGTTTGGCGGTGTGTCTTCCTGCTCCGATCGCACAATCCATTCAATATTCATTTGCCGTTGTTTGATGGGCAGCGACTCCTGACGGAATAGCGCCTTGTCTAACCCCTGATAGCCCTCCAACACATGATGGAGGCGGGTTTGCATTTCGTGGGGACTCAACTGCATCAGGCGTTCGTAAGCTTCATCTTGCGGAACGTTGAGTTCCCATGCCAGTTCACTGGTAATCAGCAAAATGAGATAGCCCACTCGAAGCGTCAAGAGTCCGTCAAAGAGAGACGGTTCCGCTTTGATGAGCAAGCTGAGGTAGATCAGAATTTCCTGAGTCAACATGCGATCGCGGATATCTTCGCGGCAAAACTCGGTGATTTTTTGCATCACCTCGATCGGTGAACCAGGACGCGTAATCAGAGAGGCTTCGCTGTAAGCGCGACCCACGGAAATTTGCTTTTGTCGTACTAAGATGTCAGTCACGGCATCGGCAAGGCTCATGTCGATTTTGTTGCGGAGTCCGGCTGCACGACGGACGATCGCCCACTGCTTCAGCGTCCCGGCTTTGGTGTAAATCTCATCCAGCAATTCGCCAACGGTCACGCGTTTCGCAGGCCGCCCAAAGCCCGTATCAAAGTCAAGCTCTTTGAGCCGCACCAGTGTACTGAGCAGTTCCACCTGCTTATAGAGATTGGCGGATTGCTTCAGGCTAGAGAGCAATAGCCCCGTATTGGTTTCACACTCTAGCCGAAACTCTTGCGTGATGCTGAGTGGCACCAGTTGATCGGGATGAAAACTGAGGTATTGGGTTTCGGGCAGCGCATCGCGGACAGGGGATTGGGTGAAATCGAAGTCATGCAGAAAGTCAATGCGTTCGACCGTCGCCGTCAGCATGAGCTGATTGAGCCGTCCTAACTTCACCTGCACTCCATTGCAGTTACCGTCATGTAGTTCCCGCAGCAAGGTCAGCAGCGGCATTGTATCCGGTGCGTTGGGATCGTCTGCCTCCAGCATGTCTTGGGTGAGCAGCAGGGTCATGGTAGGTCGCCCAAGCTGGCTCCAGTGGCGTTGAATGTGCGCCAGTTCGGTGCGAATTTGCGTCACCAGAACGTGTGGGTCGAGAGCCAGGTAAAACTGCTGCTTGTTCAGAATGGAGGGTAGAAAGACGATGCGATCGCCCCGAATTTGAAAGATGCGTGCGGTAGTCAGGCTTCGCAACCGCCGGGCTGGACGACCACTCAGACCCAATTTGTCGTTACGCCCAATTTGGGTATACACAGTGGCTAACTCTTGCGCTTCCCGCACCTGAAACGATTCTGCCTGCGTGGGAGTTTGAGTGGCAATCCCATAGGCCGCTAACTGAGACTGAAGCGCCTCATTTTCTGCCAGTAAAGCGACTTGCACCTGGGGTTTGCGTTGCTGTCGTACGTGCAAATGACGGCCTAACGGATCGATATCGCCTACTGCCAACAGATTTTCACTTAAGAGTTGCCCCAATAGATACAGGCTTTGCGCCCACACCAGCGGCACATTCTCGTTCGGCAGCCGTTTTTGGCTTTGTGGGTTAGCTTGCTCTGCGTCAACGCGATCTGCTGGTACGTAGTAAAGCTCTGGCAGAAGGTGCAGTCCATCTCGTTCTACCAGAATGGCTTGCAGTCGTTGCTGATAGTCCTGAATCTGATCACGATCGCCCCTAAACACGGCATCCAGCAGTAAATAGGTGAAGAATAGCGGCCATTCGCACTCAATATGCTCAAACTGCTTCAGTTCCCAGGGTTCGTAGTGCAGACGGCTGGTATCTTCCAAAACGGTCTGGTGCCCGTCGCGGAGAAAGCGCTTGCAGCCGTACTTGCCCTGAAGTTTGGTGATGATGTCGTTGCGGGTGCGATCGCGCAGTTTGCCATCATCCACCGCAAACGCTGGAAACCCAATCACGCTCAACAGCGCCGCATCCACTTCTTTAGAACTGGATTCTCTTGGCAACATCGATTCGAGCGTAATGCGCGATCGGGCAATTTCATCCGGCAAGACGTGGATGACCGAAGTTTGTCCGCCATGCACACCAAACAGGTTCAACCCACTCATGGCTTCTAGCGCCGCTTTTGCCATACCCACAGAACTGGCGTTGAGTTCTGGATTGCCGTGGTTGATCTTGTTGCCCCGCTCCCAAATGCCGTAGTCGGGTGTACGGTAAGCGCGTCCGATGTAATAAACCAGATTTTGGATGAAATTCACTTCATCCGTCGTAAAAATGATATGCAGTCCCGATGCCGTCATCTGTGCCAGCACCAGCAGAAAAATGGAGGTCGCATCCAACTGCAAATGCCCCCACTGGTCATCCCCAACCACTGTGCCACCCGTGTGCGTGTCATACTTTGCATGGAGCGCATCCAACGGCGATTGTGTCACTTTGAATGTTTCGACCTTCTGCACCTGCCGCATCATCGCAAACAGCAGTCCGCGCATCAGCTTAATGACGCTGTGCTCTAGCTCAAAGGTGCGTCCGCGATCGTCATCCAGCCGCCGATACGCCAGCCCCAGCCCCCACACCGCGAGAATGCTATATACGTTATCTCGCACCCAGGCATCGGTGTAGTCACCGTGAGCATTCACCGCCGTACTCGCTGGCAGCAGCCCCGTAATGGGATTTTGGCGGATCAAAATGATCGCTTTAATCTGCTCGTAGTAGCTATCCAGCCGATCCTGTAGCGTTTCAGTTCGCATCGACATACGTTCGTTCAGACCGATAAGGAAGGGAATAAGACGGTTAAAAAAGTGCGCGTTGCTGAATAGCGGTATGAATTCGCCCCCCAGCCCCCAATTTTGGGGGAGCCAGATTTCTCATAGTCCCCCAGCATATAGCCTTCGGCATTCAAGAAAGGGGGATTTAGGGGGCGAGGAGACTTGCAACTCAGATAAATTCATACTTTGATTCAGCAACGCCAAAAAGTGCAATGGGCGATCGCACGTCTAAATCGCTTCATTATCGCTTTTTCTAAAAGAATGACAGTTGCGGTTTACACGGAGTGGGGAATGGGGAGTGGAGAGTGGGGGAAGGCAAACGGAAGAGGCTCTGAACTGTTTTGGACGCTTGCCGCGATCGTCTGAAGAGTCTCGAAGGGGATCGAGAGAGTCTTTGAGAATGTTAGGAGGCTTGCTGAGAGTGTTGAAAGAGCCTTCGAGAGTGTCTAGAGACTCGCTGAGAGTGTCGAAAGAGTCTGCGGAGGGTGTCGAAAGAGTTTCTGGAAGTGTCTAGAGAAGCTTTGAGAGTGTCGAAAGAGCTTTGGGAAGTGCTTAAAGAGGCTCTGAGAGTGTCGAAAGAGGTTGCTGAGAGTGTCGAAAGAGTCTCTGGAAGTGTCTAGAGAAGCTCTGAGAGTGTCTAGAGAGCCTCTGAGAATATCTAGAGAGCCTCTGAGAATGTCTGGAGAACCTCTGAAAGTGTCAAAAGAGTAATGACACTGAAGTAAGCGCTTACCAATGGCTGAAAGCGTTGATCAACCCTACTCAAAGGCTGAAAGCATTGATCACTCTTCATCCTTCATCCTTTAGACTTTAGACTTCATCCCCCATCCCTCATCCCTCATCCCCCCAAATTTCCCCTCATTTATCCGGATTCTCCCCGCAGGCTGGGAACAATAGAGTGGTAGATGCACCCTGATAATAGCCCCCGGCGCTTGTCGTCGGGGCTTTTTCTTTGGGAGGGGCGATCGACAATGCGTAGCGAATAAAGAACTAATAAGCAAGATTTGACCTTCTGCCCTCTGCCCCCTGCCTTCTGCCTTCAAAACGGCTTCGTTTCAACGTCGTCGAGCCGCCAAGTCAGCATATTCGCCCAGCCACTCATCTTTGGGGTTTAGAGAGAACAGCAGCATTTCTACCAAACAAACGAGAATGCTTTTACGCCACAGTGCTTGTTTTTGTTGAGTCCGCACTCGCTGTTCTACTTCAAAAAATGTCTGTACCGAATTATCTTGAATGACCTGAAGCTGCAAGTCCGCCAATAGCTGTTGACGTAGCTCCAAATGTGATTGCAACAGTTGATTCAGATCTCCTGAAGGTTGATACCGATAGAGATTGCGTGGCTGTCGGAAAAAGGCGTAAGCAGTCGCAGAGAGAGAACTGAGCGGGCGATCGGTCGTGCCCAGTCTCCAACCCTGATCTAAAACACTGATAACGCTACAGTGCATGGGTGTTCTCCCCACAAGCTGACCTACTTCAACAAAGCAATGGTGCTTGGGGTGAGAAAAGAGTCTGGCATTGCCTGTAGAGGGTTTCGCCAATTGAAAATCGAGCAGTTTGATAAAACCGAGCGATTCTAAACGAATTGTGTAAGTCGTGAGAGCGTCCCGATCGATCCCCCGCACGGTCGCCAGTTCGACAGGTTGGTACCCTATCTTGTCTGGAATCGCGTTCATGAAGAGTAGCTTCATGAGGACTTCCAAGAACACAATGAGGGGAAGCAGAGACACAAGCAGAGCAATTGCAGCGCGAGGAAAGACGTGCGGTGCATCCAGTAGCAGAAAGACAGCGCGGGATATTTGAGGACCGATCGCGCTCCAGAGTATAAAAAAACAGAATCCTGCAAGGAAGGCGGGCAAGTTAAATTTCGGTTTCATGATGCTTCACGGCTAAATCTCGTTTCCGAGCGCTAATTCCTGGAGTGTTTTCAGGTAGAGAGACCGTCTGTAGGGACGTTACATGTAACGTCCCTACAGACAAAAACAATAGACTTCCTGCATGAATCAGATTTTGCCCCCCCATCCCCCCAAATTTGGGGGGCATCAGTTTTAGCTTCCCCCAAACTTGGGGGACGGGAGGGGGCTTTTAAGTATTCGCGCAGGAGGTCTAATAGATCAGGACTTACGCAAATTCTCTAAAACTATCCCCCCAGCCCCCAATTTATAGCCCTAGCGGGCATACAAGAAAGGGGGAGCAAGCACTCAAAGTCCCCCAGAATTGGGGGATTTAGGGGGCGACTGCGTAAGTCCTATAGATGTTTCCTAGAACGTTCCTGCGGGCAAAAATGGCTTCTCTCTACGCGAACCCGTGGAACGATTCAACCTTAAGCATTCCCCAGAGCATGAATGGCTGAACGATTAACCTGTCCTTCTATCGCGTGCAAGTAACCAGGCATCAGCGCGAAATGTAACGGTTTGCAACGTATAATGAGAGCAATCCAACCTTGAAGAAGATTAAAGAAGCCACATGCGAGTTGCGATCGCTGGAGCAGGTCTGGCAGGGCTTTCCTGTGCCAAATACCTGATCGATGCGGGACATACCCCCATTGTTTTAGAAAGTCGAGATGTTTTGGGTGGCCTGGTCGCTGCCTGGAAAGATGAAGACGGCGACTGGTACGAAACTGGTCTGCACGCTTTCTTTGGGGCCTATCCCAACATGCTGCAACTGATGGCAGAACTCGGCATCGAAGACCGACTTCAGTGGAAGCAGCACACGCTCATTTTTAACCAGCCCGATAAACCAGGAGTGCTGTCTCGCTTTGACGTGCCCGATATTCCTGCGCCGTTTAACGTCATCGTGTCGATTCTTCGCAACAACGACATGCTGACGTGGGAGCAAAAGGTTCGTTTTGCCATTGGTCTTACGCCTGCGATCGTGCGCGGTCAGAAGTACGTCGAGGAGATGGACAAGTACTCGATGGATGAGTGGCTGCGGCGGCAGGGCATTGACGAAAAAGTGAGTACCGATGTGTTCATCGCCGCATCGAAAGCGCTGACGTTTATTAATCCTGATGAGGTGTCGTCCACAATCCTGCTCACAGCGCTCAACCGCTTTCTGCAAGAACGCTACGGTTCCAAAATCGCGTTTCTGGATGGTTCACCGACGGAGCGCTTGTGCCAGCCGATCGTCGATTACATCACAGCAGGCGGTGGGGAAGTCCATTTGAAAAAACCGCTGAAGGAAATCCAGCTTCATGAGGATGGCACAGTGAAAGGCTTTCTCATGCGCGGGTTGGATGGTGCGGCTGATGAAGTCATTACAGCCGATGCTTATGTTTCTGCGATGTCAGTAGATGTGATGAAGGTACTGACTCCCTCATCCTGGAAGACAATGGCGTTTTTTCAAAAGCTGGATGGATTGGAAGGCGTGCCCGTGATTAACCTGCATCTCTGGTTCGATCGCAAGCTCACCGATATTGATCAACTCCTCTTTTCTCGATCGGAACTTCTCAGCGTCTACGCCGATATGAGTGTGACCTGCAAAGAATATGCTGACCCCGATCGCTCCATGCTGGAGTTAGTCCTTGCGCCTGCCAAAGATTGGATCGATAAGTCAGATGACGAAATCATTGCCGCGACGATGAAAGATCTGGAGCGACTTTTTCCGCAGCACTTTGGCACAGATAACCCAGCGAAACTGCGAAAATTTAAGGTTGTGAAAACGCCGCGATCGGTCTATACCGCCACTCCAGGACGACAGGCATATCGTCCTGACCAAGTGACACCTGTGCCAAATTTCTTCCTTTCAGGGAGTTATACGATGCAACGCTATCTTGGCAGTATGGAGGGTGCCGTACTTTCTGGTAAGCTGACAGCGCAGGCACTTGTGAACAGTCAATGGTTGAGTGACCTTTCCCATTCAACAAATGACTCAGCTAGCACAAGGCATCAGCCCCAACCAATGGCGAAGATTTAAGTCTTTGCTGTCTACAGCGAATGTGTAGGCGTTCGCCGTCTCCATAATGTTCATACTTTTAACTGATGGTTCTTCTTAGAGCTAACAGTTTGATGAAGCATTAGCGGGCACTGGGGCGAAAGGCGTGTAGCTTTGCCATTGAAGTGATACTCAACGGCGCATTGCTGCCCTTACTGCGATCGGCTCCTTGCCTACCCTGAATCTGCTCACCTGCTATGTTCGCCAAGCGTTCTCAAGGAAATGCTGAAATTGCCTGATTATTCTTGTGTGAGGACTCTAGCTTCTCTGGAAGATGCCTACGAACTCTGTCGTCAAATTACGGCAAAGTACTCCAAGACCTTCTATCTGGGCACCATGCTGATGCCAGAGGCGAAGCGTCGGGCAATCTGGGCAATCTACGTCTGGTGTCGCCGTACCGACGAGTTGGTGGATGGGCCTCGCGCAAGCTTAACCACACCCGAAACGCTAGATCAGTGGGAGAAGCAGCTAGAGTCAGTGTTTGCTGGTCAGCCGATCGAAGATCCGGATGTGGCCCTAGTAGACACCCTGGAACGGTTCCCGATCGACATTCAGCCGTTTCGCGACATGATTGCAGGGCAGCGGATGGACTTGTACCGATCGCGCTACGAAACGTTTGAACAGCTTGAACTTTATTGCTACCGGGTTGCAGGCACCGTTGGCCTGATGACCACCCCTGTGATGGGGATTGATACGACCCCCCGCACAGCACCCTGGGATCTCTACCGCAAAGTGAGCGATGATCCTACGGAAGAAGCTGTGGCGCTGGGCATTGCGAACCAACTCACCAATATTCTACGGGATGTAGGCGAAGACGCAAGCCGAGGTCGAATCTACCTTCCTCTAGATGAACTGGCGCTGTTCAACTACACTGAAGACGATTTGTTTAATGGCGTGGTCGATGAGCGCTGGCGTGAACTGATGCGATTCCAAATTCAGCGTGCCCGTAAGTTTTTTGCCTCTGCCGAACGGGGCATTCGAGCGCTCAACCGCGATGCTCGCTTCCCAGTTTGGGCCGCACTCATGTTATACAGCGGCATTTTGGACGAGATCGAACGGAACGGCTACGATGTGTTTCGCCGCCGAGCCTATGTACCCAGTGCCCGGAAGTTAACCTGCTTGCCGATCGCCCGCCTACGAGCGGCTGTGTTGTAGGCGATCAGCGATGGTAGCCTCCTCTCTGGGTATCCTCATCCTGTGTCAGAATTGAGGAACCAGCCATTTATTCCGACGAACGAACAAGCCCTCGCCTGCCTGCGGGTCTGTCCAATGCTTTCGACAGCCTACCGAGACATTCATTTGTTCCGCTTTGACCCTCTCACTGGAGCGGCCTACATCCTTGCAGGCGACAGTATCGAAATCACTGTACCTCCTAGTGGTCTGTCAAGACTTATTTTGTGAGTTTCTCACTTACAAAATAACATCCTTCACTAAACCCAAAGCACAAAATCAAAACTGACGAACCACTAGTGGACTTTGGGATTTCTTATGAACTCAAATTATGCCGAAATGAGTCGCTCTGAATTGAAAGCCTATGTGCTGGAGCATCGAGATGATCTGGAAGCTATTCGGGCACTCTTCCATCATCCTGATGTTGATGGGAAATGGACAACAATGCCGCCAACGTACAAAGACGGTCAGCCCATTGAGGAGAACATTCGTTTAGCGGAGGAAACGATTCGGCGGCTGGCAGAGGAAGACGAACAGAAGAAGCACGATCGCAACCCATGACCTCTTTGATTCACCCCAATCCAAAAACTGATCCATCCGCGCCACTTCTGGGCAAATCCTTAGCTGAATTGACTGAGTGGGTACAGCAGCAGGGGCAGCGTCCTTACCGTGGCAAGCAGTTGCATGAATGGCTGTATCAAAAGGGTGTGCGATCGCTCACCGACATTTCCGTTTTTTCCAAAGAATGGCGGGCTGAGTTGGAAGGTGTGGACATCGGGCGATCAACGCTCCACCACCGCTCTGCGGCTCCCGATGGCACCGTTAAGTTTCTCCTGCGCCTTTCTGATGGACAGATTATTGAAACGGTAGGGATTCCGACATTCGATTGGGAGGAGGCAGAAGGCAGAAGGCAGAGGGCAGAAGGCAGGCAACCGCAGAGACGCGAAGGCGCAGAGATCGAACTTACCTCACACCCCACACCCTACACCCTACACCCCTCTCTCACCCGCCTCACCGTCTGCGTCTCCTCCCAGGTCGGGTGCCCAATGGCGTGTGACTTCTGTGCCACGGGGAAGGGCGGCTTTGTGCGGAATCTGACGACAGCCGAGATTGTGGATCAGGTGCTGACGGTACAAAACGACTTTCAGCAGCGCGTCAGCAATGTGGTCTTTATGGGTATGGGCGAACCGTTGCTGAATACAGAGAATGTGGTTGCGGCTCTACGCTGCTTAAATCAAGATGTAGGGATTGGGCAGCGTACCATGACGGTTTCGACGGTGGGGATTCCGGGTCGCATTCGTAATCTTGCCGCCAGTCAACTCCGTGCAACCCTTGCCGTCAGTCTCCATGCATCAAATCAGGCATTACGCGAGAAGCTTATTCCCAGCGCAAAGCATTATCCCTTAGAAGCACTGCTGGATGAGTGTCGGGAGTATGTGCAGATAACAGGTCGGCGGGTGACGTTTGAATATATCTTGCTGGCAGGGCTAAACGATTGCCCAGAGCACGCGATCGAACTCGCCCAACATCTACGCGGCTTCCAGAGTCACGTCAACTTGATTCCCTACAATCCCATCTCTGAAGTTGATTATCAACGGCCCAGTCCACAGCGCATCCAGACGTTTGTCAACGCGCTAAAAGCTAAGCATGTTGTCGTCAGCGTCCGTCAGTCTCGCGGACTAGCGACGGATGCGGCATGTGGGCAATTGCGGGCTTCCGCTGCAAAAGCGTCAGCATAAGCGGCTGCGATCGATACGACAGGGAGGCTTTTTGACCGAATCTTGGCAGAATCCTGGACGTTAGACTGGCTGAGCCTGAGTCCTACGCCAAGGATCCGATCGCCCACGCTTATACCATTAACGGTGGGCATAAAGACCAGGGGCATATGCCTCAATGACCCGTCCCGTTTGGGAACATGTCACCATTAAGTAGTCACAGGTCGAACATTGGGTTCTCGTCAAATGATCAGAGTCGAGATAATACCGTTCGGCATGACTGCCACAGTTAGGGCAGTGAATTGATAGTGCAGTAGGCATATTAAGCTCTTTCGACTTAAACACAGTTTGAAGCATGGATTTACGGGACGGGTTTTCGTCCTTCGTTGTTTTAAATGGTTAACAAAGCGTATCAAAAGAAACTAAATCAATGTTTAAAGATGACTAGTTATTGCTAGCTCTTAATCCTATTATGTCGGCATTTATGCTGATTGGCAATCAAACTCTAGCTAGAGATCAAGCGCGTTGTAGGAAATATAGGTGGGGATCAAAGCATTTCTTCTTGTTTATGGAATGCTAGTACTTCTAACGAGCAAAAAGTAAAACCGATTATTAGTAGCGATAGCTACAATTCTTCTTTTATAAATTAAGGATTTATCAAGACTTTAACGACTGCATAGTGTGCTTAGGACTACAAAACTATGCCAACTTACACAAATCTCCGAGGTTTTCACTAAGAATCAGGCATTGTGCCAAATGTAATCACTTAAACCTCCAAGGTTTTGGTCAAAAGGTATCAGTCCTGTTAAAAATCTTCGAGCAGCCATTCAGAAGCACGCTCACCCAGTTCGAGGGGAATGCTAACGGCTTTGCCCAAGCGTGGCCGATCGCGAGTCTGCTGAATCGCCATTTGCACCTGTGCCCCACTCCCCCAGGCTTGTAAGTGGGTGGCGACTTCATCCAAATGCTCTATATATTCTGCCTCGGTTAGTGGAAAGGACACTTGCTCCAGATACTTCCACATGACCAGAAACAAGATTTTGCCTTGAGTGCGCCGTAGCTGAATGTCGTAGGAGCGTCCCCATTTGTCCAGCAAGAGTTGGCGTAAGTCACGTCCGGTCATAGTGCCGCATATCCTACAACTCCTTTCAGATTCACAGGCGGGGCTACATGCTGCAAGGGAAAAGGCCGACTTTCCTGCGATCGTTAATATTTTGTATAAAACCGACAACCCTCTACTTAGCTATGATGCTAGCGTCAAGAAATGTAATAATCTTAGTTGCTTCCTCAGAAACGCGATGAGCCGCTCTGTGAGACGATTGTTACAGCGTTTGGTGTGCCGTGTCTGCAAGAGGGGCAGATAGCTGATCCACTGGAGCGCAGACCCAGTTTAACGCTCAAAGCTTATAGCGTTCTCCAAACCCTTCTTCAAGCCCTTTCTTAACAGAACTATACGTAGTCATGACACAAATTTCTGGATCTTCGGATGTGCCCGATCTTGGGCGTAGGCAGTTCATGAACCTTTTGCTGGTCGGTTCGGGAGCCGTTACCGTTTTGGGGATGCTGTATCCGGTTGTGAAGTACTTTATTCCGCCTTCAAGCGGTGGTGCTGGTGGCGGAGCTACTGCCAAAGACGCACTGGGCAACGATATTCTGGTGAGTGATTTTGTTGCGAGCCATGCCGCTGGTGATCACGTTCTGTCTCAAGGGCTGAAAGGCGACCCTACCTACATTGTCATTAAAGAAGATAAAGCCCTGGCTGACTTTGGGATCAACGCTGTTTGCACCCACCTGGGCTGTGTTGTGCCCTGGAATGTGGCTGAGAACAAGTTTAAGTGCCCGTGTCATGGCTCTCAGTACGACAGCAACGGCAAAGTGATTCGAGGCCCCGCGCCGTTGTCCCTGGCGTTGGCTCACGCAACGGTTGCAGATAACAAAGTCAGCTTTACTCCTTGGACTGAGACAGATTTCCGCACTGGAGAAGAACCCTGGTGGTCTTAGCCTTGGCGGGTTTAGATAGGTCGATCGTTTGCTGAATGTCCTTTGCTCATGACACGTTCGTTACAGATGAAAAAAAATCCTTTAGAGAGATTAGTAGCTACCGTTGGACTTTGCCGCTCTACCGCTGTAGCGTTGCTGGCGATCGCGGTTTTTCTTACAGGTAGCCTATCGCTGCCGCAAACTGCCTCCGCTTACCCGATTTTTGCGCAACAGGCTTACGAGAATCCCCGTGAGGCAACGGGTCGAATTGTATGCGCCAACTGCCATCTGGCTGCAAAACCAACCGAGGTTGAAGTGCCTCAGTCCGTTCTGCCCGACTCCGTGTTTGAAGCTGTCGTCAAAATTCCCTACAATCCTGATGTGCAGCAGGTTGTTGGCGGCGGTGACAAAGGCCCTCTGAACGTTGGGGCTGTGCTGATGCTGCCCAAAGGCTTTAAGATTGCACCCGAAGATCGCATTCCTGAAGAGATGAAGGAAAAGGTACAAGATCTTTACTTTCAACCTTACAGCGAAGACAAAGAGAATATTGTCGTCATCGGCCCGTTGCCCGGTGAACAGTATCAAGAGATCGTCTTTCCCATCCTTGCGCCTGATCCGAAAACCGATAAATCGTTGCGATTTGGCAAGTATGCTGTGCACGTGGGTGGCAATCGCGGTCGCGGGCAAGTCTACCCCAACGGTGAGAAGAGCAATAACGCCGTCTACAACGCTTCGGAAGCGGGCACCATTACAAAAGTGGCAAAGCCAGAAGACGGCGGCTACGAGGTGACGATTCAGATGGCTGACGGTAAAACGGTAGTCGATACGATTCCTGCTGGGCCTGACCTGATTGTTTCGGAAGGGCAGGACGTGAAAGCGGGAGATGCGCTAACCGTGAATCCAAATGTGGGTGGGTTTGGTCAGGCCGATACTGAAATTGTTTTACAAAACCCCGATCGCATCAAAGCTCTGGTAGCCTTTTTTGGTGCGGTGATCCTGTCTCAAATTATGCTCGTCTTGAAGAAGAAGCAAGTCGAGCGTGTGCAAGAGGCTGAGATGAATTTCTAGTCCTTACACAGATTTGCCTCCGGACAAGCTTTGTCTCCGCACGCGTTTTGTTTCTAGACAATACAGTTCTTTTGAAGGGATGGGCGATCGCCTGTCCCTTTGCTTTTTACGGTTCCCCGTCTTCTTGCTGTGCTCCAGAGATTACCTTACGCTTATTTAGAGCGTTGGTGTGACAACAAAGCTTCAACCGAGGTTGCGGTTTGAAACTGCTCCCAGGTTGTAGCGATAAAGCTGACACGACGAAGACGCTGACTGACGATCGGCTGCGGTAATGGTTCTAAGGGAGATAGTTCTAGCTTGCAATAACGGTGTTCGCTTTTAGCCTCTCTGGGGTTGTCAGGAAAAAGCTCCCAATGGTAGGCCTCGCGAATTTGGTTGACATGAGCGTAATAGTTGATGGCATAGGCTTCTGCGCCAAAGACTTTTGTTTGGTAGAAAGCCAGCCACCGAGGAGGCCAGTAGCCCTGCTGTTTCAGCGTTTCAACTGGAGCGATGGGAATCCGGTACCAGTGTTGGAAGCAAGCGATCGCCCAATCGCTGGGGTTGTTCATCACAACTACAAGCACTTCACCACGGTGAGTCATTCGTTAGGATGAGTAGAGGCAAGGATGTGCATAGACTCTAGTAAGCCCCGTTTCGGTATGAGGTTGACACGTCGTTCGTTGAACTTCCTGCCTGACCGACGATCCGCTATTCCTGAGATTACGTTAATATTAGTTAACATCGATAGAATAGTGACACACTCCGCACCCCTATAAAAGGAGGACAAAACCCGGTGAATAAGCGGTGGAGAAATGTTGGACTGTATACGCTACTGGCGATCGTGGTCGTCTCTTTAGCAACAGCGTTTTTTGATAATAAACCTCCCAGTCGGGAAACCTGGCGCTACAGCCAGTTTATTGAGAAGGTGCAAGAAGGCAAGATTGAGAAAGTGCGGATCAGCGCCGATCGCAGCGTTGCAGTGGTGCAAGATGGCAACAACCGCATTGTGGTTAACTTGCCGAACGATCCTGAACTCATCAACATTTTGACCTCTAATAAAGTTGATATTTCGGTTCTACCCCAGACAGACGATGGGTTTTGGCTCAAGGCACTAAGTAGCCTATTTTTCCCGGTCTTGCTGCTGGTGGGTTTATTCTTCTTGCTGCGTCGTGCTCAGAGTGGCCCAGGCAGTCAGGCCATGAACTTTGGTAAGTCCAAAGCCAGAGTGCAAATGGAGCCACAGACCCAGGTAACGTTTAGTGACGTCGCCGGGATTGACCAGGCAAAGTTGGAACTGAGCGAGGTGGTGGATTTCCTTAAGAACGCCGATCGCTTTACGGCTGTGGGTGCCAAAATTCCCAAAGGTGTGCTGCTCGTTGGGCCTCCAGGAACAGGTAAAACCCTTCTGGCTCGTGCAGTCGCGGGTGAAGCAGGCGTACCTTTCTTCTCCATCTCTGGTTCTGAGTTTGTGGAAATGTTTGTGGGGGTGGGCGCTTCACGGGTGCGTGACCTCTTCGAGCAGGCCAAATCCAACGCACCTTGTATCGTGTTTATCGATGAAATTGATGCGGTTGGTCGTCAACGCGGTGCTGGCTTGGGTGGTGGTAACGATGAGCGAGAACAGACCCTCAACCAGTTGCTGACTGAGATGGATGGCTTTGAGGGTAATACGGGCATCATCATCATTGCGGCAACGAACCGTCCTGATGTGCTGGATGCGGCCCTTCTGCGTCCTGGTCGCTTTGACCGTCAAGTGGTGGTCGATCGCCCAGATTACGCGGGTCGCTTGGAAATCCTCAACGTGCATGCACGCGGCAAAACGCTGTCGAAAGATGTGGATCTGGAAAAGATTGCGCGTCGGACTCCTGGCTTTACAGGTGCAGACTTGTCTAACTTGTTGAACGAAGCCGCGATTCTAGCCGCTCGTCGTAACCTGACCGAGATTTCGATGGACGAAGTGAACGACGCGATCGATCGCGTCCTTGCTGGCCCTGAAAAGAAAGATCGCGTTATGAGCGAGAAGCGCAAGGAACTGGTGGCATACCACGAAGCAGGCCACGCTTTAGTGGGCGCATTGATGCCCGATTACGATCCAGTGCAGAAAATCAGCATCATTCCACGCGGTCGTGCAGGTGGGTTAACCTGGTTTACTCCCAGCGAAGATCGAATGGATTCGGGCTTGTATTCGCGCTCTTACCTGCAAAACCAGATGGCTGTTGCCTTAGGTGGTCGAATCGCTGAAGAAATCATCTTTGGCGAAGAAGAAGTCACCACAGGTGCTTCAAACGATCTCCAGCAGGTGGCTCGTGTGGCGCGTCAAATGGTAACTCGGTTTGGCATGAGCGATCGCTTAGGCCCCGTGGCGCTGGGTCGTCAGCAGGGCAACATGTTCTTGGGACGCGACATTGCGGCTGAGCGGGATTTCTCCGAAGAGACGGCTGCCGCGATCGATGATGAGGTTCGCAATCTGGTTGAACAGGCGTACCGTCGTGCAAAGGCTGTTTTGACTGGCAACCGTCATGTGCTAGACCATTTGGCCGCGATGCTCATTGAGAAAGAAACAGTTGATTCTGATGAACTTCAGGAACTGCTGGCGAATAGTGATGTGAAGATGGCTTCGATCGCTTAGCGTGTTTACAGCTTTCAACGCTTAATTAACGGGTTTAAGGTGCTCTTGGCGTCTGCCAGGAGCACCTTAATGTTTGGCTATCAACGCTTGGGCATCGCCATGTATTGATTGAGCCATGCCTGACAAACCCCTTGAAGTACTGGATCGTCCAGTTCAATTTCAATCCGAATAGTTTTACAGCGATGAGATAGTGATTTGGCGATCGCTTCCAGAAGTTGGCTGGCCTGCTTGGGTGACGTGAATTTACCCTTCACGATCGGTGGTTGAGAAGGAACTATCGTTGTAACCTTTGTAGGTGCTGACTCTAATAGCGCGATCGAGCCTGATGCGCCAGCTTCTGGCTGAAGCTTGAGGAGTTGTCCATTTTGCGGATAACCGGATGCTCTTTTGCTTGCAAACGGCATAGAGTCAGACTCTTTGGGATCGGCTCGATGCGCCAGGTGAGACGATTGGGAAGTAGTAGTGCGCATCGCAGATGCCAGCACTTTAGGCGTTGCAGGGGCATCCTGTGGCGACGATTCTTTACCAGCGACGGACGGTTGAAGCGCCCCTTTTTGAGCGGATAGCCAGCCGGATGCCGTTTTCTTAGCCAGTTCCAGATGTTGAGTGTGATTGGCGTCCAGGGGTGCTGGTACTTGCTGAGCGGGCGCAATCGCTTTCAGTTGCTCTTTGGCTCCGTTGGTAGGATTGTCTCCGTTAGTGTAGTTGGCCTCGCTGGTGTAGTTGACTGAAGCATGGGTTGTACCATGCTCAGGTAGATAGCTCATGTCTGCTTGCGTCGTGCGTACATGAACAACGCGATCGCGCAGGCTAATGCGTTCTACCAAATGGCAGCTTAGCAGCACAAAGCGCCAATGCCTGTGGACATCGGGCTGTACAATGACGAGCGCTAACTGCCCGTGATGGAGCACTAAATTTCTCACGTCACCAACAGGAGTCCTGGACTTATCTAAAACGGTAAAGTTGTCCAACCGCTCCTGTAGTGCTTTCATTTTGTCTCGCAACGATCGAAGGCGATGATTGGTTGCCGTCAAGGGGGGTGATTTTTCTGATAAGGCGTAGTTCATTGGCTAGTGACAACCTCGTGAGCAACGACAGCGATTGAGCGACAACTTGAGATAGGCCCTGACGAACAGCGTAGACACCTTGCGTTTAGGCTTAAACGGCAACTGTAACCCGCCTTTGTCTTGATGGCAGTTTGGGTTCGTTTAATCACACTTGGCTGATCATGCCGCTATCACACATTCTGTGATGAATCAATGGGTTATTCAACCGTAAAGCGCAACTTCGAGACTCTAGCATCAGCACCACTGCTGAGAATCTGCTCCTTGAGCCTAAATCTTGTGCGAACGTATGCTGGAACAAAGCGACTGTGTGTGAACGAATCATGACTTCTCAAGACTGGCATGCTCTTCTACAACGGTTTCGTGCGATCGCGGTGATTCGTGCGCCACAGTTTGAGGTGGGCTACGAAATGGCAAAAGCAGCAGCAGTAGGAGGCATGCGGCTCATTGAAATTACCTGGAATAGCGATCGGGCCTCGGCGTTGATCCACACACTGCGCCTGCATCTGCCTGATTGCACCATTGGCACGGGCACCATTCTGGATGAAGCCCAACTCCAAGTGGCGATCGCGGCAGGTGCCCAGTTTGTCTTTACGCCCCACGTTGCCCCCAAGCTGATTGAGCGTGCCGTTGCAAAGGCGGTGCCCATTATTCCTGGCGCACTTTCCCCCACTGAAATTGTGAGTGCATGGCAGGCTGGGGCTAGCAGTGTGAAAGTCTTTCCGGTGCAGGCATTGGGCGGGGCAGCGTATATCAAAAGCTTGCAAGGGCCACTGGGTCAGATTCCGCTGATTCCAACAGGTGGTGTAACGGTAGAAAACGCTCCGGCATTTTTGGCGGCTGGCGCTGTGGCAGTGGGGCTTTCAAGCCATTTGTTTCCCAAGCAAGCTGTTGAGGTGGGAAATTGGGACGCGATCGCGCAACAGGCGGCTATTCTGGTGTCGCGTCTTCAGCCAAACGACGATGAGCGAGATGATACTGCCTATGTTTAGACGATATTGTGGAACTTGGATGCTAGCGTTTGTGATTGGTTTCGGATCATCCCAGGCGATTGCACGCTCAGCACCGAGCCTCATCGCACGGAGTGATGTAACCGTCGCAACGGTGCGCCACTTGCATAAATCCAACCAACGATGGATTGAAATCAATCTTTCCAGTCAGCGATTAATTGCTTGGGAAGGCAGAAAGCCTGTTTATGCCATTTTGGTTTCAACAGGCAAAGCGGCAACGCCAACCCAGCCTGGAGTCTTTGCCATTCAAACCCGCGATCGCTATGCCCACATGAAAGGCCCTGGCTATGATGTGAGTGATGTCCCTTATACGATGTATTACAGCGGTAGCTATGCCATTCATGGAGCTTACTGGCATCGGCGGTTTGGGAGACCTGTAAGCCACGGCTGTATTAATTTGGCGGTGAACCATGCCCGCTGGCTCTTTAACTGGGCGCGGATTGGTACGCCAGTCATTGTCCGCCGATGACATCACTTTTTGCCTCTTCACTGCTGATTAGCCCCATTCTCATCAAGGTTGCTCATGTTTCTTCCTCCTGGTTTTGGACAACACTCCCTGATTACTTCCCTCGGCAAAATGGTTTACTACACGGCGGATGCTCCGCCCTGGGATGGTAGCGAACTGCCCATGCTCGTATTCTTTCATGGGTTTGGCGGTGGTTCCTCTGCCTATGAATGGTCGAAGGTGTATCCTGCCTTTGCAGCGGAGTATCGCGTTCTAGCTCCCGATTTGATCGGCTGGGGGCGATCGGAGCATCTAGAGCGGGGCTATCAGGTTGAGGATTACATCACAACGATCATTGAGTTCTTAGAGCAAATCTGTGATGGGGCGGTACCTGTAGTGGCCTCATCGCTTACAGCGGCGATCGTTATTCGGGCAGCGATTCAGCGGCCAGAGTTGTTTCAATCCCTCATTCTGACCACCCCAGCGGGCCTATCTGATTTTGGCTCTGATTATACGCGCACGTTTTTTGCCCAATTGGTCAGCACGCCTGTTCTCGATCGCGTGCTCTACAGTACGGGTATTGCGGTGAGTTGGGGCATTCGCAACTTTTTAGAGAAGCGCCAGTTCGCCCGTCCTGAGCGGATCTTCCCTGAAATTGTCGAGGCGTATCTGGAGTCTGCTCAACAGCCCAACGCGGAGTACTCAGCCCTGTCGTTTGTGCGAGGCGATTTGTCGTTTGATCTGTCGCTCTACATGCCGCAGTTAACGGTGCCGACAGCGATGATCTGGGGCAAGCGATCGCAGTTTACAGGCCCCGATATTGGTAAGCGATTGGCAGATCTCAATCCTCAAGCGGTGCGTGCCCTTCAGGTGCTAGACGATGTGGGGCTAACCCCTCAACTGGAATTACCCGCCGTGACGATCGCCCTCATCCGGCGCTTTCTTAAGCTGCTGAAATGAGCCTAGACGATGAACCGGCCATTACGCACCAACGCGAACATCAATGACATACAGATCTGAAAAATCGTAGGTAAAACCTTCAAGCTCGATTTTGGTGCCTGTTTTAATCTTGTTATTACCCAACAAGGGGCCATTCTTGGTCATGTTGGCATCACCCGCCACCGTGACGAGAAAATCCTTGGTGAGTGCGGCTTCTGGTCTAGGATCTGGTAATGCTTTCAGGGTGCCATTGGGCTGTGGTACTGCGACATTTCGAGGCAGTTCTCTCACGGTCTTGATGGTAATATCGCCAAAGGGCTGATTCCGAATGATCAGACTCGTTTTACCACCTTCTTTGAGCAACGTTTTGGGATCTTGAGAGCCAACGCTGCGAATGACCACATCGACCTCAACGGGTTTAACGCTGGCACTGAGTTGAGCGCCGGTGATGCTGGGCAGCAAAACGCCAACAATGACCAGCAGAATGACTAAGGCTGCGCCAATATCCAACACGCTGACTTTGCCAAACAACCGACCTTTAGAGTCCAGAATAGCCATGAAATTTGCCTCGGCGATCGCCACCACGACGCATTGAACGTCGGGCTACTTGAGAAAGATCTCTCAGTTACATCGGTCAGTTTACACGAGAGACTGCAACGCGAACTGAGGAATCCTGTGCAAGATTAGCATGACGATGGGAGTAGCAGCTATATGTATGGGGAATGGGGAGTGGGGAGTGGGAGAGACAGGGGAAGCGGGGGCGGGCGATCGTGTAAGTTTTAATTGGACACACTCCAAAGCATTCGTTATCAAAGAATCTTCAGCAATATGGCAACTGTTCGGTTAGAGGGCATTACACGGCAGTTTGGTAGCGCTGCGCTGGGTAGGACGACAACGCGTGTAGCGCCGTCTGCTGGCATCGCTGATATTACCTTTGAGGTTCCCGATGGGGAGTTTTGGGTATTGGTAGGGCCGTCTGGTTGCGGTAAATCGACGATTCTCCGGACGATCGCAGGGTTGGAGAAGGCAACGTCTGGGGCTTTGTATATTGGCGATCGCTGTGTCAACGAAATTCCAGCGCGTCAGCGGGATGTGGCGATGGTGTTTCAAAACTATGCGCTTTATCCCCACATGACGGTGGCAGACAATCTTGCCTTTGGGCTGCAAATGCGACGGGTGGAAGTTCAGAAGCGGCAAGAACGAATTGCCGAAGTTGCGAAAATGCTTGCGATCGATCATTTACTCGATCGCAAGCCAGGGCAATTATCGGGTGGGCAGCAGCAACGAGTCGCCTTAGGACGGGCGATCGCTCGACAGCCTCAGGTATTTTTGCTAGATGAACCGCTGTCCAACCTGGATGCCCAACTGCGAGATGAAACGCGGGCTGAACTCAAACGGCTCCATCAGCAAGTAGGCATTACGACGATTTACGTGACGCACGATCAGGTAGAAGCCATGACTCTGGCTGATCAAATTGTGGTGTTGGATCAGGGACGCATTCAGCAAATTGGCGATCCTCAGACGATTTACACCCGTCCTTCCAGCCGCATGATTGCGACATTTTTGGGCAGTCCACCCATGAACGTTTTGCGATCGGTCTATGATGATGCAGCATTTCAGGTCTATGGACAACGCCTGCCTTGCCCAGAACCATTGCAAGCAAAGCTACAGCCGATCGCGGGACAACCCTACGACCTTGGCATTCGTCCAGAACATCTTCAGTTCGGTGCCAAATCGGGTCATCTTCAGGTCGAGATCAGTGTGGTTGAACCGTTAGGACGAGAGGTTTTGGTACGTGCCCAATTGCCGACGGACTTGTCTGCTCAAACTCAGGACATTGCCTTTCAGTGCCGTCCTGACCAATGCCCTCGCGTGGGCGATCGTGCCTATGTAACGCTGGACTTAGACCAACTTTTTGTGTTTGATGTCGAGACGGGTAAAACGTTAGTGCAGTAAGGCGGAGGGCAGAAGGCAAATGTGGCGTTGGTTTTAGCGGTCAGCCTTCAGCGGTCAGCCTTGAATTTAAAGCTGAAAGCTAAGCCAGAATCATTTTCACAAATCAAATAAGGATCGCTAGATAAGCAGCTAGACCACTGCAATGCACTCGATTTCGACAAGGACATCTTTGGGTAGGCGAGATACTTCCACGCAGGCGCGGGCAGGTGCGATCGCCTCTTCGAAATGGTTTGCATAAACCGTATTCATCGTTGCGAAGTCATTCATATCTTTCAAGAACACAGTCGTTTTTACCACATCCGCCAGCGTTGCACCACCCGCTTCTAAAATCGCTTTGAGATTCGCAAGTACCTGTTCGGTTTGCGTTGCCACATCGGTTCCCACAATCCCACCTGTGGTAGGACTAAGAGGAATTTGCCCTGCCAGAAAGATCAAACGACCAGTAGCGGCGATCGCCTGGTTATAAGGGCCTACGGGTGCAGGGGCAGCATCGGTACGGATAATTTGGCGGGACATAGTAGAAAAGTTTTGAGTGGGATGAGGGATGAAAATTTTTGAGTTGAAAGATAAGAACTTGAGTTGGAAGATAGGAATGAAGAGTGAAAGGAGGTTTGAGTTTTAGCCTTTAACTTTACTTTTCCCCTGTTGCCTCCCTTGCTTCCTCTGCCTCCCTTGCGTCCCCACTCCCCCTACACCATTGGTCTCATCCCATAGTGCCGATAGCGCCAATAGTCGCGCAGGATGCGATCGTGGTCAAAGCAGAGATTGGTAGGGATGCGCCAGGATTCAAACACGTCTAAATGTTTGGCATCGTCGCCTGCTTGGGGTGTGCCTTGGGCGATCGCTAAAAATACAATGCTGAGCGTATGTTGGCGTGGGTCACGGTTGGGGTCGGAATAGACGTGAAACTGTTCCATGAGTTCGACCTGTAAGCCCACTTCTTCCTCTGCTTCGCGTTTGGCGGCGGTTTCGACGGCTTCTCCATAATCTACAAAGCCCCCTGGAAGTGCCCAGCCAAGGGGAGGGTTGAGCCGTTCAATCAGGACGATCGGGCGTTGGGGGCGATCGCTCAGTTCAATAATGATGTCAACGGTTGGAGTGGGGTTACGGTGTGCCACAGGCAGGTCTTTCATCCGATAGGTTTTAACCCTGGAACACCATGATAGAGTCAAACCAACGCCGATCGCACGTCAACCCTCTCACTCAACGTCATGACTCGTCATCCCGACTCCAACTTCTCTGTCTCGTCATCCAGAGTGAGCGGTATTCTCCTGCATCCTACGTCCTTTCCCAGCCGCTTTGGCATTGGCGATTTAGGTCCCCAAGCGCGTGACTTTGTAGATTTTTTGGTTGAAACCGGGCAACAGCTTTGGCAAGTGCTGCCGCTGGGGCCGACGGGCTTTGGAAACTCGCCGTATATGTGCTATTCAGCGATGGCGGGCAATCCGCTGCTGATTAGCCCAGAGCGTTTGCGGGATAGCGGGATGCTCAGCGAGGCAGACTTTGCTGACTTGCCACACTTTGCAGACGATCGCGTCCACTTCGATCAGGTTGCTCCGATTAAAATGGCGCTGCTAGAGAAAGCCTGTGCCAATTTCAAAAACTATGCCAGTGCGGAGCAAAAACAGCATTTCACCGCTTTTTGTGAAAGCAAAGCCTGCTGGTTGGATGACTATGCCCTGTTTATGGCGCTGAAGCAAACTCAAGACGATTCAAGCTGGCATACGTGGGAACCCGCGATCGCGCAGCACAAACCAGAAGCGCTGGAGCAATGTCGCCGTCGCTTACCTGCCGAGATTTTCTACCACAAATACCTGCAATACGAGTTTTTTCACCAGTGGGCTGACCTGAAGCATTACGCCAACGCCAAAGGCATTGAAATCATTGGCGACATCCCCATTTATGTAGCTCACGATAGCGCGGACGTGTGGGCAAACCCCGAAAACTTCTGCCTGACTGAAGAAACGGGCGAGCCTGCACTCATGGCGGGTGTGCCACCCGATTACTTCAGCGCGACGGGGCAACTGTGGGGCAACCCGGTTTACAACTGGGAGCATCTACAAAAATCCGATTTTGCTTGGTGGATAGGGCGTTTTCGCGCCATGTTGGATTACGTTGATTTGATCCGCATTGACCACTTCCGGGGGTTTGAAGCGTTTTGGGCCGTTAAACAAGGGGAAGAAACGGCCTTAAACGGCGAGTGGATAGAAGCTCCGGGCCACGAATTCTTTGAAGTGTTGCGCGAAAAGTTGGGCAAACTGCCAATTTTGGCGGAAGATTTGGGCGTGATTACGCCTGAAGTGGAGGCGTTGCGCGATCAGTTTGAATTTCCAGGTATGAAAATACTGCAATTTGCCTTTGGTTCCGATCCGGCCAATCCGTTTTTGCCGTTTAACTACCCCCGTCGCTGCGTGGTTTACACGGGCACTCACGACAACGACACGACGCTAGGTTGGTTTAACCAACTGTCTGATTACGAAAAAGGCAACCTGGTGAACTATCTGGGCAGCATCAGTCCTGATGGCATCCAGTGGGATCTGATTCGGCTGGCGTTAAGCTCGATCGCCAACTTCGCTATCACTCCTCTACAAGATGTTTTGGGGTTGGGCACCGAAGCACGCATGAATTTTCCCAGCGTGGCGGAAGGTAACTGGCAGTGGCGCTATCATCCGGGTGCCTTGCATGGAGAGTTGAGCGATCGCCTCAAAACCCTTACCAAACTCTTTGGTCGCGCTCCCGTAACTTAAAGCCCGTACCATAAAAACAGGCTACAGTTGGGTTATTGAAGTTGGCTCAGCAACCAGGCTCCAGCTTGTGCCTGATCGGTTTCCTGACTGCGACGAAGGGTTTCTTCTAACAAGGCGATCGCCAACCCTGGTAGCACTTGTGAAACATCAATCCGCTTGCTACCCTGATCGGCGACGCTGTACGCCAGAATTTGCGCCTTCTGGACATCAACTACCCAGTATTCGGAAACTTGCAAATCCTCATACAACAACCGTTTTGTACCCTGATCAGTCAACAGTGAGCTATTGGCAACTTCGATCGCCAAATCTGGAGCGGGATAGCGATCAAGGTCAATAATCGACGTGCCGCGCGGGATCAAGCGTGCCCGCTCCCCCACATAGTACGAAACACCTGGCTGGCACTCCCGACTCCCAACTTTGCGATAGGTGCCGTTATCTCTAGCAGTGAGGGGAATGCCTTTATGAATGGCAACAAGCTCACTGCTGCAATGATCATCGCGTGATCGCATGAATGGTCAGAGCCGACTGGTAGCATCTCAATCCTCATCTGTCCGTCGCGTAGTAATCCCTTCGCCTTTTCGCACGCTGGGTCTTCAATCTGCTTGATGTAGTCGTCCCACGATGCAACAACCCAAACATCGGTAGGAACTGAGTTTGTACAGTACTCATCGGTGCTCCTTTGGCGTTTACGGCAGCGATACTACTATTGATCCTAACGGTTCACGTAGAAGTCAGTGGGTGGTTAGAAGGATCGATGAATGAGTAGCGCTTTCACATCACTCACTATGGATCATTATCAACCAGTGCCCATCCCAAGCGCGTTGGCTGTTCGTAGATGCGCTTGAGCGTGTTGACATCGCGGGGCGAAATGGATGGCGGGTGCCGCACTTGAGAAAAGTACATCACATCCGTTTGCGATCGACTGTGCCCCCAAATGCCGAGCGCGTGGCCCAGTTCGTGCCGTGCAGCAGCCTGAAGGTACTGGGTCGCTTGGTCAGGACGAAGCTGCATGGTGTAGCGAAGTGCCAGTGTTGGTTTTGATGCTGGATCTTTAAGAGAGCCTTGAATGTACACCTTGTAGTTCGTAACCGCCGATCGCGCACGCCCAAGCCGCAAAATCGATCGTTCTCGCTGTTCGCCTGTTGCCTCCTGGCTGGTTGAGGTTTCAAGCTGTAACGATGGGGGCGATCGCAAGACGGCAACATTGGCACCTTCAAGCTGCTCGACCTGTTCTAACGGAAGATACCGATTCCACTCTTGCACAGCTTGCGAAACCGCCGTAATCCACGCCTGCGATCGCTGGGCGGTAAACGGACTTGCCAGTTCTGTAGCGGTTGGCGGTTGAATATAAACGGTTATCGGAACGTGAGACCAGACCAGGTAATTGACCGGAACCACTTCAATCTGGTCAAAATAGTCACCCGCTTGAGGAGCGCTCCACTGAGCCAGAGTGGGCGGCAAAGGGTGAGCTTGTAATGGGAAATCGGGAGCAGGCTTTTGGGCGATCGTTTGTCTGTTCGCGTTGAAAGCTGCTGTCAGTGGCTGTTCCGATCGTGCTAGCAGAGGATGCACCAAAAGCACCAGCGCGATCGCTCCAACGGTCATTGCCAGAAGTGAACAGCTTGTGATGACTTGGGGTAATAGTTTCAGCCACCACTGCCGCACCAAACCAGGCAATCTTCTCAGAACCCGTTTCCAGTTCATTAGCCTCAAGAATCTAGTTTTGTTTCTGTAGGGACGTTACATGTAACGTCCCTACAGCAGATCTATTTCGCTAACCAGTTTGCGCTCAAAACGACCGTCAGCCCCATGAAAACGACCGTCAGCACCCAAGTCACACGGTTCAGCGTGGTTTCAGCGCTCTTAGTGCTGGTAAAAAGCTGCGCCTGTCCGCCCAAGCCGCCTAACCCATCCCCTTTGGGACTATGCAACAGTACCAGCACAATCAAACCGAGAGCAGAAAGCGCCCAAATTGCTTCCAGGACATAGTTAAGCGTCATCGTGAAACCTTTCGTGCGACAAAGACAAAATTAAGATGATGAATCTAGATGCCGGACATCTAGCCTAACGTTCATTTTACAGTTCACAGCCTCTAGACTGTAAACTTCTTCCGCGATCATGCCCATCATCCCGCAAAAACCGTGGCGATCGAGCGCTTGAACGTGGTTAAGACGCTTTGATTTGAGTGCGCTTTCCTAGTGCCACGCAGATGATGACTCCTGCCGCAAAAAATACGGTAGTCATCGTTAAGTGCTCACCCAGCAAGAGAGTTGAAGCCACAATGGTCAAAAACGGTTGCAGTAGCTGCACCTGCCCCACACGAGCTACACCGCCGAGATATAGCCCCTGATACCACGCGAAAAACCCAAGAAACATGCTAAAGACGCTGATGTACAGGAAGCCCAGCAACGCACCGGGGGCAATAGATGAAGGATGAGAGGGCGCATGTTGCCACACGATCGGCAGCAGTACCGGGGTTGATAACAGCAACGCCCAGCAAATCACTTGCCAAGAGCCAAATGTACGTGACAAAACCGCGCCTTCCGCATAGCCTAACCCCGCTGCTGCGACCGCACCCAGTAACGCCAGATCTGCCAACCGCAGCGATCCTCCCCCCGATAGCAGCGCAAACCCAATGACCAACGTGCTCCCCAAACCTGCAAAGATCCAGAAAGGTAAGGATGGACGCTCATCGGCCCGCCACACGCCACACAAAGCAGTCGAGAGTGGCAATAGTCCGGTAATGACGGCTCCATACGAAGCGGGTGCATCTCGCATGGCGATCGCAGACAGTAACGGAAACCCAATAACCACACCAGCGACAACCAGGCAAAATTGAGGCAGAAATCTGAGCGGTGGGATGGTTTGCCGCGTAATGACAAGCAGAATGAGCGACAAACCTGCCGCCACGATCGCGCGACCCAACCCCACAAACACCGGATCAAACCCTGAAACAGCCATGCGGGTTGCTGGCAGCGTCAGGCTGAAAACCAGCACACCTAAAAAGCCGTAGAGAAACCCCGCCAACTCTTTCTGAGACTGTGAGCGGATCATTCTGCTGCCTCTTGTACGTCAGTCCTCGCAGATCACGTCGGGAAGACACACAGACTAACCAACGTAATCACGTAGCGCCGATTTTACTCAACTCTCTTTCTAGGGCATTCCTCCGATCGGGCTTTAGTTTGAGGTTCTATCTATTCAGAGCGTTTGACGCGATCGATCTCACGCTGCAACTCCTCAATTTGACGACGCAACTCATCCACTTCGGTTTGAGATTGGGCCGTGCTAGAAGTAGTGCCTGAGGGGACTTCTACCGACCCTTCAGCGCCAGCGCGAGTGTAGTTGCCCTGGCGAATCTGCCGATAATCGTCTGAAATCGACCATTCGCGCAGAAAATGCACCCGCTCAACCGTGAAGGGATGGGTGAGAAAGATGCCAGTTGAAAGATTGTTATAGAGGAAAAATTTGTAGACCTGGTTCAGCCCGTCCTGATCTAGCTCTTGATAGCGTTCTGACTGCCGCATGAATTCATCCAGACTTAGTTCGTGGGCGTACTTGCTACTACCGCCTGCGACTTTCATCATGCTGTGCAGCACTGGAGACAGGTCATCTGTAACCAAAAGGGCAGCGCGATCGGCAGAAAGCTCAGCCTTACGCTTCCATTCGGCAAACGCCAGCAGCAGCCCTGTTGTCACCAGATTGCTCAACCCAAACGTGCGCTCTGCCAGACCGGAAATAATCTGGTTGACCCACAGCGCCATTCTCACCAATGTGGTGTGACCGCATTTGATGTGCCCCAGCTCATGAGCAATCACCGTCCGCAACTCGTGCTCGTCCAGCAAATCCAGCAGACCACTGTTGAGCACCATGCTGGGAAATTCTTGCCCTAGCGCCAACGCATTCACAAACGGATCTTGGGAAATGAACAAAACAGGCTCAGGATGCACATCCAGATCGCGGACGCATTCTCGAAAAATTTGGTAAATGTTTGCGTATTGACGAGGGCCTACCTGAATACTGTTGCCCATTTGATAGACGAACTGCGGACGCTCAGATAGGAACTCAACGAAGGTGCGCGCCACTAAATCAAAACCAGGGACGCTACGCAGCGCTTGTTCGGCTTGGCGATCGAGCGGATGCCGAAAGGCTTCACTAGAGATTCCGGTGTAGGTAGGCATGGGAAAAAAAGGATAAAGGCTGGAGGACAACGTTAGAGCGAAGGAACGTATGAAGATTGCGGCGGTTTCCGAACTCTTGCTTCTTTCTCGTTAGCGTCGTCTCCAATTTAGCCTTTTACTCTTATCCTTTAGTCTTTTGCAAGTCTTCTGTTTTTTTGTATCGTATTAGCCTGTTTAATGGCATCGACTCACCCATAATCATCACAACGTTTACTCGCGTTAAAGCTATGGCTCGATTACGCCTTCCCCTGTCAGTCGTGATGGCGATCGCGGTTGTCACGGGTGCTTTACTGCTTGGCTCATCGGTTTTAGCAAGTCCCTGTCCTGTAGGTGCTTTTGGTAGCTCTAATGGAGTGGGTGGTCCAAGAAATCCAAACGGCTCGGACGGCCCCAATAGTTCAGATAGAGCGAGTTCTAATGGAATAGACAATTCTGGAGACTCTTCTCGACGGGCTGATAGTTTCAGTGGTGGTAGAGAGGTTGACTTTGCGAGTGATTTTAAATGGCAGAGCATAACCAACGCCGAGTTGGCTGGCTTTGGGGCAATTGCAGGGCTGTTTACGGTTGCGATCTTTTACAGAGTCCGCCACAATCGCAGGCTGCCACCTTCTGAAGCTGCTCTTTGGAGCAAGCATCCTTTTCTCGAACATCCAGAGCTAGTTCTAGCGCTGGTGCCCCAAGAAGCCTGGTTGTCTGCGTTTGAGGCTGAGTTTGTGCCAACACGCTGGTAACCTGCATGATGGTCAGGTGTGTGTTTAGCTGAAGTTTTCTTTCCTGTTTTCTCCTTGGTTGTGTGCGGAAATGACCCTCTGACAGAAATGTTGGAGGGCTTTTTATGGGGGAATAGGGTTGAGGCGTAGGGTGATAGGGTGTAGAAAAGGCTAAGCGCTAAAAGCTAAAAGGATAGTTTATGCGTAGACGACTGGTAACATCGCTGATTTGCCTGACAGTAGTAGTGTTTAGCGGTGAGCGTGGAGGTGCCTTTCCCTACCCCGATCGCGCGAAACGGGGCATGGTCGTCTCGGCGCATCCACTGGCGAGTGAAGCAGGTCTAGCAGTGCTAAAACAGGGCGGCAATGCGATCGATGCAGCCGTCGCAACTACACTGGCAATCTCGGTGGTGGAGCCAGCATCGGCAGGACTTGGGGGCGGCGGCTTTTTGCTAGTGCGGTTGGGCAACACGGGCGAAGTGAAGGCATTGGATTTCCGCGAACGGGCACCTCTGGCAGCTACGCCCAAAATGTATCTAGATGCCCAAGGCAAGGTGCGCCCCAAGGCAAGTACAGATGGCTACCTGGCTGTAGGAGTACCCGGAACGGTGGCTGGACTGTATGACGTGCAGCATCACTACGGCAAACTGCCCTGGAAGACTGTCGTTGCTCCCGCGATCCAGTTGGCAGCGAAGGGGTTTCCGGTGAGTTGGCGGCTAGCAGACGCGATCGCCCAGCAAAAAACGCTTCAGCAAAACCCTGCTGCCCGTCAGATTTTCACCCGTAATGGAACGCCCTTACAACCGGGCGATCGACTGGTGCAAACGGATCTGGCAAAAACTCTAACAACCATTGCCAACGATCCACAAAGCTTTTACACAGGCAAATTGGCAGAGACAATCGCGCGTGATATGTCTACCAATAAAGGGTTGATTACGCTGACAGATTTGAAACGCTATCATCCCATCTGGCGCGATCCGGTGTGCGGCAACTTTCGGGCTACGCGCATTTGCTCCATGCCGCCCCCATCATCCGGTGGAGTGCATCTGCTCGAAATCCTCAACATCCTGGGTGACACGGATCTTAACGCGATGGGGTGGCACAGTCCCGATGCGCTGCATCTCATGGTGGAAGCGATGCGGATTGCCTACGCTGATCGCGCTGTATATTTAGGCGACCCTGATTTTGTGAAAGTGCCTGTTGCTGCATTGATCAGTCCCACTTATGCCAAGCAGCGCCGCCAGGAAATTGACCCACAAAAGGCACGATCGGCCAGTCAGGTACGAGCGGCTGACCCAGAAACGCTAAAGCGGTTCGGCAAAGAGTCCCACGACACGAGTCACCTCAGCGTGGTCGATAGTGCGGGAAACGCGGTGAGTCTCACTTTTACGATCAATCTTGGCTTTGGCTCTGGTGTTGTGATATCGGGAACTGGAATTATCCTCAATAACGAGATGGATGACTTTGCGATCGCACCCGGTATACCCAATGCCTTTGGTCTGGTCGGTGGCGAGGCCAACGCGATCGCATCTGGTAAAACGCCGTTATCTAGCATGACTCCCACGATCGTCACAGAGAAGGGACAACTCCGTCTGGTCGCAGGCTCTCCGGGCGGTAGCACCATCATTACCACCGTGCTCCAAGTCGTGCTGAATGTATTGGTCTACGACATGAACGCGAGGCAGGCAGTAGCGGCTCCCCGGCTCCATCAGCAGTGGCTACCCGATCAGCTGATGGTAGAACGGCAGGGTTTCGATCGCCTCACGCTGGATGATTTACACCGTCGCGGCAACCAGATTAAAGAGCGTAGTAGCTGGGGTAATGCGGATGTGATCGTCCGTTATCCCGATGGCACTTTGGAAGGTGCTGCCGACCCACGTGGCGAAGGTGCAGCATACGGCTACTGAGCCTAATCAACGACTCGTAGTAAACCACGACGCAGGCGATCGAACACTTCGTTGAGTACTGCTTGCTCTTCACGGCTCAAATTTGCTAGTGAAACGAGCAACCGTTGATCAAGACGAGTAATGCGGCGAGAAGTCAGAATGCGGTCAACAACATCTTGAAGGGAGAGGGGCAACACTTGGGCTTCCATACGTTTAAGGGGCAACTCGATACTGTTAGTATGCAGCTGTCGCCCAGTCCGCCTGGTGATTGAATAGAGTCATGCCGTGTGACAATTTTGGCGATGAGGGGTGATCGTGATCAGCAATTAGTTATTAGCGGTCAGCTTTTGGTTGGTTGCCACGAGAATGTGTGTGCTTTTGATGTACGTACCATTAAGCAGTTTTTGATTGGTCAGCCGCAGTCTTTGTAGGATGGATAGCAGGATACAGGATAGCGAGTGTGGTGAATCCAAACGAAGATCGCTGTGAGTATGAAGGTTTACGTTTAAGGGGTTCAAAGCTGACCGTTGACCGCTGAAAGCTGAAAGCTGAAAGTCTTCATGCCTCTTACTCATCCAATAGCGCACTAACCGCATCCACTACCCGTTGGGCGGCTCCAGTGAAGAAGACGCGATCAAGCGTTTCTGGTGTATCGCTGGGCTGATGGTAGTGGGGATTGCGAAAGTTTGCGGTATCGCCTACCATCACAGCACCAATATTTTTGGCCCAAAAGGGTGCGTGGTCACTCCGCAGCACGTCTGGAGTCAGCAAGCCTTTGAAGGGAATGGGTACTGTGATGACGGCTGGCAGATTGGATACAGATGGGTTCGACGTGGGTACTTGAAACGCCTTCAGCAGTGACAAATGCTCCTGATCGCCAACAACGCCCAGAAAATCACCCCGATCGCCCAACGGCTGCACAGGCAGACCTTCGGGATACTTCTGACAACCCGCTGTATGGCAGGCGTACCCCATCATCTCCAAATTCACCACGCCCGCGAGGTTCGCCAAATTTTTAGGACGCGCTGTGAAATTGAGACTGCCGATCAAGCCTGCCTCTTCACGATCGAAAAACGCAATCCATAGCGGGCGTTGAGTTGGGCGGGAACCTAAAAGATGGGCAATTTCGAGCGTGGTGGCGATCGCGCTCCCATTATCGTCAGCACCGGGCGATCCGTTCACCGTGTCGTAGTGGGCATCCACCAAAATTGCCCCTGCGTTGGCATTCGTGCCGGGACGCTGAGCGAAGACATTCATACCACCTTCAAAGGCTTGTAGCTGGGGTTTCCAGCCAAACTCAGTCAGCGTTTTGACTAAATAGCGACGGGCACGATCGCGATCACTTGCCTGGTATCGCTCAAAGTTCAATGCCTCAATGTGCTGGAAGAGGCGTGTTGAGTCGATTTGAGGGGGTGGCTGTGAAGGGGAGGGGTGTAGGGTTTGGAGTGTAGGGTTTGGGGTGTGGGAAGAAACTGGAAGTGGTTGAGAAGAGGATAGGTTGCAACCAGTCATGACGACTAGCGCGATTGCCAGAAGAATCCTAAAAACCGAGCGCCCCATCACATTACCCCTTTAGCCTTCATCCTTTAGCCTTTAGCCTTCATCCCTCATCTCTTTCCTCACGCCCCTCCGTGCTCCACGACAAACACATTGGAGTAGAGGGATGCTGTAATCTGCTGTCCCTGCTGCGTCACAGACAGGTAGCGTAGCGCATCCTGAATGTAGGGATACACCCCTTTCCAGTAGAACTGTGAGTAGCTCTGGCGGAGATCTCCAGGCGTTTTGTAGCCCAGCGCTTTGTTCACTCCGGTTTCTTCAAACTCATAGAACAGCGCCGCAATTTTCTTCAAGTAGCGTGGGTCGCTGAGTTGTCCGATGAGATCTGCCGATCGCACCAATCCTGGATAGTGGCTGGTATCCTGATGGTCTCCGGCAGCAGGCACTGGGAAGCGAGTCAGTTCAATGTTGCGTTGGATGAGTTCGGTATCGAGTAGGCGATGTCCACCAAAGCGCTCGTCAATAAACAACTTGCCTCGATCGACATGGTACGGCGTAAGGCTAGCATCGGTGGCACCCGGCGGTAGCTCAATCATGGTGTCAGCAATCCCTGTAGCGCAAAGGCTGGCGCGATCGTCTCGGCATACTCCGCGCACGTAGCCGATGTCATGACACACCAGCGAGATAACGCAGTGCAACCAATCTTCTGGAGCCACGCCGCCCTCACGAATATGTTTACCGCGCAGAATTTCTTGCCCAACCAGTGTGACCAAAATAGTGTGTTCAATGTCGTGGTAGAGTGCATCGCTGTTGGCAATATTTTCCAGCGCCATGCCGCCAGCCCAGGCAATGATATCGGCATAGTCGGCTTTGAGGTTGCCGTAAGTACGTCGGTAGCCTGCCTTAAGCTGCTGTACAAAGGTACCCGTCAGGATCTCGGTCGCATTGAACATCGTTAAATCCTCCATCCTGCCCGCTTATCACGGACGTTGGATCAGCGTTTCATGTTGCTACTATGCCCCGATCGCCCACTTGATGAGGTGATAGTGAAGTGGGACAAGCGTGATTGTGCGGTAGAGAAGCCGTGATCGCGATCGGGCATCTTCTTGATCAAAGAACAACATGATATAAGGGCAAAATTTAGCCAAAGACAAGATGGGTAGGCACTACACGCGCTTGATACGAGTGATAAAGTGATATTATGATCGATCACGATCGCCTGTTCAAAGAACTCCTCTCTACTTTTTTCATCGAGTTTCTGGATTTGTTTTTGCAGAGATGGCAGCATCAATTGATCGAAACTCTGTACGATTTCTACCCCAGGAATATTTTGCCGATTTAACGACTGGCGAAGATAAAGTAGTCGATTTACTTGTTGAAGTGCAGCAGGCTGGGGCAGAAGCGGCCTTTTTGGTTCACGTTGAGGCACAGTCCTCTGTGGAGCAGACATTTGCCGAGCGCATGTTTGTGTAGTGCGATTCGTTCTGACGAAACCGTTAAGGGG
>NZ_JCACKR010000098.1:0-51583 GCF_059505485.1 Stenomitos rutilans | reverse complement strand
GTCAAACGTTTGAGAGTCTCCCCGGCAAAGCCGGGGGCTTACCCGATTTAGTTAGCGGCTGCTTACCATTAGGATTTCCCGCAGCTCGACGAAGTGCAGATTCGTCAAATAAGAACCAAGCCTCCTGCATACGAACAGGAATAACGCAAACAACTGGTGGCACAAGTTTTGTTTGAGCGGCTTCCGACACAACACTGTGGATCTCTGCAACCCGCTTCTCAAGAAGTTCTCTTTCGGCATCACGATGTACAAATAAATTTGACTTGCCTACTCCGTTAGTGCCCGCAACACAGGTAAAAGGTCCGAAACGGATATCGACATCAACAAGGTTTTTGAAGCCGGAAACTTTCAACCGAGTGAGCATGATGTTTCTTTCGGGCTTAAAGCGAATACATACAACTTTACTGTCCCAAGTAGGCTTCTAGCACCTGGGCGTTGGTTTGAATTTCGGTGGGCGTACCAACAGCGAGGTTGCGTCCTTCGGCAAGTACCCAAACTCGATCGCACAGAGACATAATCACATCCATGTTGTGCTCAATGATGAGAAAGGTGAGTCCCCCGCGGTTCCAGGCGAGGATGCGATCGCAAATCTGGTTAATCAAGGTGGGGTTCACGCCAGCGGCAGGTTCATCCAGCAAAATCAGCTTGGGTTGGCTCATCAGCGCTCGTCCCATTTCCAACAATTTGCGCTGACCACCCGATAAGGCACCCGCGTATTCATGAGCCATATGCACCAGCCCGATCGACTCCAGGATAGTCATGGCACGATCGCGCTGCTCACGTTCTTCCGCCGCAATTTGCTTCTGCTTAAACCAGGTGAGCCAAAAATTTTCGCCCGTTTGATGTTGGGTTGCCAGCAACATGTTTTCCAGCACAGACAGGCGGGAAAGAACGCGTGCCACTTGAAAGGTGCGGATCATGCCTTGTTGAGCAATCTGGTGCGATTGCAGTTGGTGAATGGGTTCGCCATCAAACAGCACCCGTCCTCGATCGGCGTGGATGAAGTTGGCAAGCAGGTTAAATAGTGTTGTTTTACCAGCACCATTGGGGCCAATGAGTCCTGTAATGCTGCCTTTAGCCACATCGATCGACACCTCATCGACCGCTACCAGTCCGCCAAAACTTTTGATCAACCCACTCGCAGCCAGCAGTGGCAGTTGCAGCTTAGCAGGACGATCGATCTCCTCCACATCCGCCAAAATATCGGCCAGATCTTCGCTGTCAGGATGGGTGACGTGGTCTAGAGGGTCTACGGCATGGGATTCATCGACCAAGAGACAGTTCCTCCTTTTTGCCTAAAATGCCTTGCGGACGTGCCATCATCAGCACAATCAGCAGCAGGCCGATAATCATAATCCGAAAGGCACCCGCTCTGCCCTCGTCGAGCTGCGGCGGAATGATTGGGACGATCGCGTGGAGTGCAGGCGCGATCGCAGGCAGCAAAAACCGTGTGACCGAGTTGTACGCCCAAAAAATCGCGGCTCCTAGCAGGGTGCCAGCGTTATTGCCAGCCCCGCCCAGCACGACGATCGTCCAGGCTTGAAAGGTAATTAAGGGAATGAACGCATCGGGATTAATAAAGCTCAACTGCCAGGCGTAGAATCCCCCCGCAATGCCCGCGATCGCGCCACCCAACATCAGCGATTGCAGCTTATACCAGAAGACGTTTTTACCAAGCGCTTTCGCCACATCTTCATCTTCACGAATGGCCTTTAAGACTCTACCCCAGGGCGATCGTACCAGCGCCTCCAACCGCCAGTAGACCAGCGCCAGCACCGTCACCAGCACCAGCATTAGTCCCGCTTTATAAGAATAGTTGTAAAGAGAAACGGCACCAGCCCAGTAGAGCAGCAGCCCCAAAAGGGCAGACGCAATCCCCAGGGTTAGTTTACCGATTTGCCCTGGTTGGGTGCCCTCACGAGTGTCCTGTTGCCCAAGACGATCGATCCGCTTCCACGTCCAGCGCCACAATTGCCAGCCAGCCAACGCAAAAATGACCGTCCAGATGCCAATCATGCCAATTTTGCTGATCAACGTTGGTCGGGTTAGAGTCTCCAGTGGTAGAGGATAGCTGTAAAGGCCGCGTGCACCCTGCGTCAGCCATTCCTCGTTGAGGGCAACCAGGCGAATGACCTCCGATACGCCGATGGTAACGATCGCCAAATAATCTTCCCGCAACCGCAGTGTGGAGAGTCCAATCAGCAAGCCCAAACTAGCCGACAGTAAAGCTCCAACCAATACTGCCACTATGAGCGGCACGCCCTTCAGACTCAACAGCACCGTCGCATAGGCCCCTACCGTCATAAAGGCAATGTGCCCAAAATTAATCAGCCCGGTGAAGCCCCACTGCAAATTTAAGCCCAGACTAAACAGGGCAAAGGTTCCCGTGAAAATGATGAGTGAAACCAGATAACCGGGTGTAAAAAACAGCAGAATGCCGCTGAAATCGAGCATAAGCACTGTGATTAAAGGACAAGTCGATCGTCATCCTACCAGGCAAGTTGAACCGATAGCGACACATTTTATACGAGCAGCAGGGGGTGGGAGTGGGGAGTAGGGAGTAGGGAAAATTTAAAATACACCTCTCTCCTCTCTCTTCCAACTCAAAACTCATAACTCATAACTTTTTCACCCCTCATCCCTCCCTTTGTTATTTCTTTCCAAAACCTAACACTCCTGGTCTCATGCCCGGATACACTGAGCAGTGACGAACGTTAAGAGGCGTGAACCCTGCTATGGATGCTGCTGCACTCTGGCAACGTTACCAAGACTGGCTTTATTATCACGAAGGTTTAGGACTGTATGTGGATGTCAGCCGGATGCGGTTTGACGATGCCTTTGTGGCGACCATGCAGCCCAAGTTTGAGCAAGCTTTCAAAGACATGGCGGCATTGGAAGGAGGCGCGATCGCCAACCCAGATGAAAACCGGATGGTGGGGCACTACTGGCTGCGTGACCCTGATCTGGCACCCACACCAGCCCTCAAGCAGGAAATCAGCGAGGCGCTCGATCAGCTAGAAGCCTTTGCCAGCAAAATTCATGCGGGTGAGCTTCGACCACCCCAGGCGACGAAATTCACGGATATTCTCTCGATCGGCATTGGCGGATCGGCATTGGGGCCAGAATTTGTTGCCGCCGCGCTCGCACCTGTCGCTCCACCGCTGGCGATTCACTTTTTTGACAACACTGATCCAGATGGCTTTGACCATGTCTTTGCTCAGTTGGGCGATCGGCTCAACAGCACCCTGGTGGTGGTGATCACCAAATCTGGCGGCACACCCGAAACCCGCAACGGCATGATCGAGGCCAAAAAAGCCTTTGCCGACAAGGGCCTGGATTTTGCCCGACAAGCCGTTGCCATCACCATGCCCGATAGCAAGATGGATCAATTGGCGCGATCTGAAGGTTGGCTGGCAACCTTTCCCATGTTTGACTGGGTGGGTGGGCGCACCTCAGAACTATCGGCGGTGGGACTACTCGACGCGGTACTGCAAGGCATCGACATCCGCAGCATGCTGGCAGGTGCCAAAGAGATGGACGCGGCTACTCGCGCTCCTCAGTTGAAGACAAATCCGGCGGCGTTGCTGGCCCTAGCCTGGTATTTTGCAGGCAACGGCAAGGGCGAAAAAGATATGGTGGTGCTGCCCTACAAAGACAGCCTGCTGCTCTTTAGCCGCTACCTTCAGCAGTTAGTCATGGAGTCGTTAGGCAAAGAAACCGATCTGGACGGCAAGACAGTCTATCAAGGCATCGCTGTTTACGGCAATAAAGGCTCAACCGACCAACACGCCTACGTTCAGCAATTGCGCGAAGGCGTACCAAACTTCTTTTTGACCTTTATTGAAGTGCTGAAAGATCGGGACAGCTCCTCGGCTGAAGTCGAACCTGGCGTGACGGCTGGAGATTATCTCTCTGGGCTACTCCAGGGCACGCGGCAGGCACTTTATGAAAATCAACGCGATTCCATCACCGTCACCCTGCCTGAAGTGACCCCAAGGCACATCGGAGCCTTAATCGCGCTCTATGAAAGGGCGGTAGGGTTCTATGGTTTTCTGGTCAACATCAACGCCTACCATCAACCAGGTGTCGAAGCAGGTAAGAAGGCTGCTGCCGCTATTTTAGATCTGCAAACGAAAGTCGTTGACGCATTGAAGCAGGAAGGTACAGCGCTGTCTCTCACAGCTTTAGCTGAAACCGTTGGTGCACCTGATCAAGCTGAGACGATTTACAAGATAGTACGACACTTGTCTGCGAATCAGCGTGGTGTTTTGCTGGAAGGCAATTCAGGTGATCTCTCTAGCGTGAAGGCAAGGTTGGAATAACCTAGTAGTCTGTCAGGAATGAAAGAGGGGAGTGGCAGTGGATGGGTGAATGAGTTGGCGGGAACGATTACCCATTCACAACACTGCTTACAGTCAGGGGATCCCCTATGAGTAGATGGGTGGATGCGTTGTCGGCAACTTATCCACTCATTTACCCCTCTACCCCTCCACTTAAAGCTGACACTCCACTCACTGCAAGGGCAGAACCATTAGGCAATTGCCCCCAAAGGCAACCCCACTATGGACGATCGCTCCGCACTGATCCACAGAACCTTTGAAAGCCGCTATATTTTAACTTTGACCCCGCAACTCTTTAATTTTTTAAAATCGCTCATCACAAGGCTTAGACAACGCTAGCAGCTTCTGTATGCCTCTCACAATCCTTGTTGCTGATGATGACTTGGGAACGCGGCTGTCGATCGGGGATTACCTGAAAGCGATCGGCTACCTGGTTGTCTCGGCTGAAAACGGTCAGGAAGCGCTCAAGCGGGTGGAAGAATATCAGCCGCATCTTGTGATCACCGACATCACCATGCCGCAGATGGACGGCTACGAGTTGGTCAGTCGCATTCGCCAACACCCTAACTTACGGCTGTTGCCTGTTGTGTTTCTTACAGCGCGTAATGATACCCAAGAGCGCATTCGAGGTTACCAGGCAGGCTGCGATGTCTACCTATCTAAACCCTTTGAGCTGCAAGAGTTAGGGGCAGTGGTGCGAAATCTGCTGGAACGGCTGCAAATTCTTGAACGGGAGTGGCGCTTTGCCAGAGGTGATGCCAGTCGTTTCAATGATGCGAACCAGACAGAACCCGTGCGATCGCCATTAACCGCTAGTGAAGACAAGCAGGCAGCAGCACAAAACGCGGCTGTAGCCGTCGCAGTGGCGGCACTTAACCTGACCCAGCGCGAACGCGAAGTGCTAAAAGTGCTCTCAGACGGACACTCAAATGTCCAAATTGGCGAACATCTGCACCTCAGCCCCCGTACCGTCGAAAAATATGTGAGTAGCCTGCTCCGCAAAACAGATACCAACAATCGAGCCGAACTCGTCCGCTTTGCGATGGAGCATCACTTGGTGAAATGAATGCTGTCAGCAGGGACGTGACATGTCACGTCCTTACTGACGAAACGACCTCAAACGCCCAGCGTCAACGACCAGTTATTCAGCGTTCCTGTGTCGCCCTCGGCAGCATCAACTACACGCAGTTTCCAGCTTCCTTGCGCGGATTGATTGAGGAAGCGTCTAAGTAAGGTGGTGGTTTGCAGGGTGTACGTGGTCTGTAAGCGAGTGCTGCGTCCCAGGTTGCGGCTCTGGAGCAACACGGTTTGATTTGCAGGAGAGGTCAGGCTGATTTGCAGATCACCAAGAAAACTGTGGTCGATCGTCACACTCACTTGAAGTGATCGCACAGTGCCAGCATCCGTAATTTGAATCGTGCTGGTTGCCCCCTGAGGGTTATTGTCAGGGATGGGGAGACTCGTCGTACTCTGTTGCTGAATCTGGCGAGAGGGCGCGATCGCGGTCATCGCCTGTCGTTGAACAGCCGCCTGCACAGCTTTGGCTGCATTTACCTTGCCATAGCCAAACCAATCACTCCGTCCGCCTGCCTCGTAGGTGCCTTTGCGAAAGCCAAACTGGGGATCAGGACTGGGATCCACAATTTTGTCTGCCGTTTGCTGGAGGAGTTGCTTGACCTCTGCTGCCGTCAAGTCAGGGTTGGCGGAAAGCACCAGCGCGGCCACTCCTGCCACTAAAGGACACGCGCTGGATGTTCCACCAAAGTCGATCGCAATATTATCCGCAGAGTAGCCTGCTGCACCCACGCGATCGGTTGTCACAATGCCCAACCCTGGCAGCGCACCTGTTACTTGAGGTGGCGTAAACACGTACCCCGTATCCTGAAGCCCAATACCCGGTGGCGCGTTGTTGCTGGGCGCACAGACTGAAACTTCTGCTCCCCAATTGCTATAAGCCGCTTTTTTATTAAGACTGGTAGACGCTGCAACGGTAATGACATCTGGATGGACTGTAAAGCCCCCTAGCCAAGAGGTTGGACCACTCAGCACGTTGTTAGGCCAGCCGCGTTCATCAACTGTGCCATTGGTAGGGCGGTTTGCATTGCCAGCAGCGAAGACTATCACACAACCCTTGCCGTTGCGTCCCGCGGTAGCAGCCTGCGTCAGCGCGGCCCGTTGGCGCAAGGAAAGCGGAAAATACACAGAGGCTGGCCCCCAGCTACAGGAAATGACCGCTGCACCTTTCGTAACGGCCCAACCAAACAAATCCTCGATCGTCTGATCATCCAAAAAGCCTGTAGTGCGAATGGGCATGAGGGCACAACCAGGAGCCACGCCGATCGCGCCTACCCCGTTCTCTTCGGCAGTGGCAACCCCTGCACAAGAGGTGCCATGATTATCATCTGGATCGCCCGGTAACGGCAAAAAATCATTCTCTTTAAAGTCGCGGGGGGCAACAATTTTGCCAATGCCCTGAAAATCTGGATGCGTTAAATCGACCGAATCATCCATGATGGCGATCGTCACCGAGCGAATACCCCGCGTCAGATCCCACGCTTGCTCAGCCGAAACGTGAGAATTGAGTGCTAGATTCGGGCCGCCGTTGTGATTCAGATGCCATTGTTTGGGATAGATCGGGTCACGGGGACGATAGTGAGGTTGGGTACGTACAACAATATTTGGTTCAGCCGTCAGCACCTCCGATCGCTGCATCAAGCGATTCGCAATTTTGAGCGGATTTTCTTGTGCGCTGGCCGTCGTCGCGAACACAAACGTATTGGGTACACCTGTAAGCGGCTTGACCTGCTGTAGCCCCATTGAGGCAGTGATTTCAGCGATCGTCTCTGCCGTCACCGCAGGCGCAAACTGAATCGTAATCTGATCAGTCAAATAAATCCGCGAGCCTGGATCATCCTTCAGTTGATACACATGACTGGCATAATTGACCTCGTTGGCCTCCCGCATTTGCTGCATCACCGCGTCACGCTGCGCTGGATCAACTACAATTTCGGTGAGTTTGGCAGGTGAACGTTCCGTACTGAGAGTTGCAGGCAAAGGATTGACCAATTGCGCGATCGCGGCTTTATCTGTTGCATTCACCGTAAAGCGATCGTCTACCTTTTCAAGCAACAGCTCTTCACCACCACGCTGCAACACCTTACTGATGCTTGACTCAGGCATCCCCGCGCCCTGAAATCCCGGTTGCGTCGCACTGGTTGGCGTTTGGTCAGTCATCGAAACACCTCATTGAGAAGAAGGGAATGGGGAGTGAGGAGCGAGAAGTTTTGAGTTTTGAGTGACGAGTTTTGAGTTGGAAGAGAGAGGTGAGAGGTGTAAGAGTTTTGAATTTTCCCTACTCCCCACTCTCTCTGCTTCCCCTGCCCCCTCTGCCTCCCCTGCCCCCTCTGCCTTCTGTCCACCCGTCGCCCAACACTACTCAAGCGTAGAGTCACTCCGCAATGGTAATATACCTTCAGTTTTGGTAGAGTTGTGTTTCTTCTGTTTTCTGCAATTTTAAAGCTAGAGCTGTCTCATGGAATCCTTTGGAACTCTTCGTCTCCTCCGCACCGCAGGGATTGTTTCCCTGTCACTCCTGACGGCTTCTGTGCTGCTGAAGCCTGCAAATGGTTTTGCTCAAACCTTGCCAGCAAGCCCCAACCGGGCACAACCGATCGACCCCAACGATCCAAACGTTCTGAAACCCACTGACCAGGATGCAGGGCTGCTCAGCCAGCAGGGCGGCAAGCGCTTGATGGACGAAGCCGATAAGGCCGTCTCTGCCCAGAATTACCCAACAGCGATTAAGAAGCTTCAAGAAGCGCGTCAAGTGTTCAACCAGTTGTCTAACTTCTATCAAGACCTGGCAGGCAGTTTCTCTGGTATTGATAACCGCATCGCTGATACCCAACGGCGCAAGGCGCTCGAAGCGGCGGAAATGCGTGACCAGGCGACTTATCAATTGGCACTGGTGCATCGTGCCCAGAATCAGTCTGAACTCGCCGTGCCGCTACTGGTGCAAATTATCCGAAGCCAACAGCCCACTCGAAGCTTAGGACAAAAAGCCTATCAGCAGTTGCTTGAGCTAGGCTTTGTGGATGCGCCGTATCCTCGTCCACGCGCAGATGCACCCAGTGCAGCACCTCGCTAAAAGGGATGTTTGCCCTTTCCTGAAAGTAGCGCTACCGAGCATGAGCGTTGGGATGGGTGGCAGGCGATCGCGCCCGTGAGCCTCGGTCAATAGAGTCATGAGGCTCTGGTTGAAGCTGAACGCTAAACTAGAGTGAGGAACGTAAGCAGTGATCAAGGAGCGCCCATGATTAGCCCCGACCAGGTTGAAGCCATGATCAAGGCAGACTTGCCCGATGCTCAGGTGCAGGTGTTGACCAATGATGGTGAGCATTACGAAGTCATCGTAGTATCGTCGCAATTTGATGGCAAACGCTTGGTGCAGCAACATCAATTAGTAAACAAGGCCGTCCAGCAGTATTTGCTCAGTGGGGCTATTCATGCGATGGCGATCAAAACTTACACCCCTCACGATTGGGCGATCGCCAGTCAAGCCGTTTGAAGGGTGACAGTGATCGATTCGTGTTGATTTCGTCCTTTTGTACACATCTCATCTATCAAAACTATGACTCCCGAAACCCAAGAGCGCCTCGAAACGCTGATCAACCAAAACAAAATCATGGTCTTCATGAAAGGCAACAAGCTCATGCCTCAATGCGGCTTTTCAAATAACGTTGTGCAAATTCTGAATACGCTGGGCGTGCCCTTTGAAACCGTCGATGTTCTTGCCGATTCTGATATCCGCCAGGGCATTAAAGAATACTCTAGTTGGCCCACCATTCCCCAGGTCTATATTGATGGGCAATTTGTCGGTGGTTCCGATATTTTGATCGAGCTTTACCAAAAAGGCGAACTACAAGAAATGGTCGAAGTTGCAATGGCTTCATAGCATTTGATTTGCAACGCTTTCATGCAGAGCAAGAAATTTGAATCAACACAAAAGGTTGGGTCAGCTTTGATCCAGCCTTTTGTGTCTGCGAGTTTGTAAATCTCAACTTAATCTACCGGGTATTGACTCCAGGGCTATTTCATTCTGCTGGTAGAACGCTGGTAACGGATGGCAAACGGATGAAACAGATGTCTTCATGCGCTATTCACAGATCATTTCTCCGCTTAAGCCGCTACAAATCCGTTGCCAATTAATACGCGCTCACTAGAATGAAACAGCCCTGCTACTGACTCTCGTATAGTGATGCCTTGAGAGCCATGACTTCTTCGAATATGGAGCTGTTAGGCTTAAAAAACCTTTGGGAATCATGGATATATCTAAGCTGAGTTGAAGGCTCACCACATATGTCTAAGGGTTCCGTCCAATTTGTTTTTGTCATCTTAATTCTTTTGGTTTGGATACCACTAGCTCTAAAAACTGGGCTACCCAGAATCTCTGTCGTATTCGCGGGTCTACTAGTTGGTGGTTGCGCTTCATTATTAGCCAGCATTTTCAACTGGAATTGGTTTTTTGATGAGAAACCTGCTTGATCGTTTGTTAAGATGCTTGGACGTAAAGGAGCTAGAATTTTTTACTTCATCTTTGGAAGCTTTACTACATCCATTGGTGTTTGGATTGTCATTAGCCCCATGTCATTTTTGATTTATTCGCTTTATTTTTGGATGAAGTTAACTCATCAAATCAAATAGTCATCGTAGGATGAGCTGGTAAAAGCGTAACGTCTGCTGTCACTATTGCGACAGCTTCAGCTAGCCATGATGAAACAGAAACCTCCATTCCGGTTCGATCGCTTTATCCACCTGTATATTGGTGGATTCGTGCTGCTGATGTTTGGGTGGACGTATGGCAAATGGAAATTTCTTTCGACGCTCTATGCTTCTGAGTTCTATCCTGCTATCAAACAAGCTTCTGATCATGGATGCTTAATCGGTTATGCAAAAACGATCAAAGTAATTGATTATAGTCAGAATGCTGCCGTGATTTGGTTTAAGGACAAGAGTGGAAATACCTGGTTCGGCAAACCCTGGCGATCGCTCAAGTACCCTAATTGGCAGTTTGTAAAAATCAGTTCTGAGAAGATAGAAGGCTCTTCAGGTAAATACTGTGATGTTGAAATCATCAATAGTCAAACAGGCGGCTCTGCTGACGGACACTTTTGGTATAACTAAGGGCTTCAAGTTAAGCTTCTTGAGCTTGTAAGGGCGATCGCTCAATTCTTAATTCCCGTCGTAGCGATACCGCGAATAAATTGACGCTGACCCAGCAGAAAGAGCAGCATTACTGGCACAGTGGCAATCACAACCGCTGCCATCAACAATGACCAGTTATTCGTAAACTGCTCCTGAAAAGATGCCAGAGCAAGCTGAACGGTGCGGAGTTCTGGTCGTGTGGTAAACACCAGCGGCTTAAACAGATCGTTCCATTCGCCAATAAAGGTAAACAGAAAGAGGGTAATCAATGCTGGACGCGCCAGCGGTAGCATAATGCGCCAGAGAATCTGGAAGCGGGTTGCGCCATCGATCGCGGCAGCTTCTTCCAGTTCCACCGGGATCGTTTGAAAGTACTGTCGCAGCAGAAAAATGCCAAAGCCGTTGGCGATCGTCGGCAAGATCAACGCACCATAGGTATTGATCAGATGTCCCCACTTCAACACCAGAAAAATGGGAATCACCAACATCTGAAACGGAATCACCAGCGTGGCTAGAATGAGCAACAAAAGTGCCTGCTTGCCGCGAAAGGAGAATCGTGCCAGAGCGTATCCGGCTAGCGCGGAGGTCAGAATCTGCCCACCCGTGACTAGCAGCGCCACCAGCGTCGAATTGGCAAAGGCCAGCAGAAAGTCGCCTTGAAGCCATGCCTGTTGGTAGTTCTGCCACGTCCAATTAGAATCATGCCCTGTTTGTGCATTCATTGGGACAAACGAGGTCACAGCCACAATGCCTAGTGGCAACAGCACTACAACCGCACCTGCTACCAGTAAAGCCAGAGTTGCGATCGCCGATACATCATCTACCCTCTTCACAGGCACCACCGACAGTTGCTGATTATTCTTTTGGGGCATGATCTACCACAGTCAACGTAAGCACGTTTTCTTCAGGAGAGAAGACGATTGACAAAAGGAGCAGGAGGGGAACAAGCAAGACTGTTCTAAGAACAGTGGCATTGGGCAATCTTTTATCGTGCCCTTTGCCTCAGCCTAAGACCTAAAGGCATGTAGCAAGGATTCTACCGTATGCTTTCTACAAGCGGGAACCGAATCTTGGGTCAATTGGTCGATCCCCTACAGGAAAGAGCTAAAGTGATATAGGCACGAATCTAACCGTTTCGTCGCATTGCATCAAATTTCTTACCTTAATCGTCCCAACGCCGAGCAGTATCGGCTGCATTTTTGAGGAGACAATCGACCTATGCCGCAGCTTGAGGCTAGTGCAGCAATTGATTTTTACAGTGAACCTTACAAAGACGCTTACAGCCGCATCAACGCGATCGTGATCGAAGGCGAACAGGAAGCCAACGAAAACTACATCCGGCTTGCTGAATTACTTCCAGATTACAGTGAGCAATTGCTGAGTCTGGCAAAAATGGAGCATCGCCACAAGAAAGGCTTTGAAGCCTGTGGACGCAACCTTAAGGTGACGCCTGATTTGGAGTTTGCCCGCGAGTTCTTCTCCAAACTGCATGAAAACTTTCAGATTGCTGCGGCTCAAAGCAACATCGTGACCTGCCTGTTGATTCAGTCACTCATTATTGAATGCTTTGCGATCGCCGCCTACAACATCTACATTCCCGTCGCGGATGACTTTGCTCGTAAAATTACGGAAGGGGTCGTCAAGGACGAGTATAGCCACCTTAACTTTGGCGAAGAGTGGTTAAAAGCCAATTTCGAAACCGCCAAAGCTGAGCTAGAAACGGCAAACCGTCAGAACTTACCTTTGGTCTGGCAAATGTTGAACCAGGTAGAAAATGACGCTCAGGTTCTTGGCATGGAGAAAGAGTCGCTCATCGAAGATTTTATGATTCAATACGGCGAAGCATTAGAAAATATTGGCTTCAGTACACGTGAGATCATGCGCATGTCTGCCCTGGGTCTTTCCGCCGCGTAACAGTGCCTTAAGCGGTAGCCTGATCGGATTGTCTTCATTGCCCGTGTCCAGCCAAACGTACTTGGAAACTCTCTGTTCATGCACGTTTAGCCGTACCAAGCACTGCTGCCAGCCAAGCTCACGATGGTTCCAACCTCAAGCAATATCAGGAGTTGACGGCGATCGCTGCCAGCTCCTCTTAGTGCAGGCAATTGCTAGAAAGCTAAATATTTCAGCACTAACATCCAATTTGCGCTCAAATTGGTATTTTTGGGCACTATCTATCAGTACTCTTTGAAGTTTGCTCATCAATAAAGCCGTTTTCATCAAAATTCTCTAAGTTTTGCAGAGTCGTTCATGTTTGGTTTAATTGGTCATCTCACGAGTCTAGAACACGCTCAAGCCGTTGCCAAAGAATTGGGGTACCCAGAGTACGCCGATCAAGGGCTTGATTTTTGGTGCAGTGCCCCGCCGCAAATTGTTGATACGATCAAAGTCACGAGCATTACAGGCCAGACGATCGAAGGTCGCTACGTCGAATCTTGCTTTCTCCCTGAAATGTTGGCGGCCCGCCGCATCAAAGCTGCCACGCGCAAAATTATTAACGCGATGGCACACGCGCAAAAACACGGCATTAACATTACAGCGTTGGGCGGATTCTCCTCAATTATCTTTGAAAACTTCAACTTGCAGCAGATTCGGCAAGTCCGGAACGTCATGCTGGAGTTTGAGCGCTTTACAACGGGGAATACGCACACAGCCTATATCATCTGCCGTCAGGTTGAGCAGGCATCACAGGCGCTGGGGATTAACCTCTCTACAGCTACCGTTGCGGTCTGTGGTGCAACAGGCGATATTGGGAGCGCCGTCTGCCGCTGGCTCAACGCTCGTACTGATGTGGCTGAGCTCTTGCTTATTGCCCGTAACCAGGAGCGTCTGCAAGAACTACAGGATGAACTCGGTCGCGGCAAAATTCTCGATCTGCAAGAAGCATTGCCACAGGCAGATGTTATTGTCTGGGTTGCCAGTATGCCCAAAGGGGTGGAGATTGATCCAGCCACCTTAAAACAGCCGTGTTTACTCATCGATGGCGGCTACCCCAAAAACCTAGCAACCAAAGTGCAGCGATCGGGCATTCATGTCCTCAATGGTGGCATTGTCGAGCATTCTCTTGATATTGACTGGCGCATCATGAAGATTGTCAACATGGATATTCCAGCCCGCCAGCTTTTTGCCTGTTTTGCCGAATCCATGCTGCTCGAATTTGAAAAGTGGCATACAAATTTCTCTTGGGGAAGAAACCACATTACGGTAGAAAAAATGGAGCAAATTGGCGAAGTTTCCGTCAAGCATGGCTTTAGACCATTGCTGGTTTAAAGCCATGCTCACCCTTTAAAGCTCTTCTTTAGTCAGTTAAGACGTGTTTCACCCTTGCCCAGTTTAGAACCGTTCAAGGATTAACTGCGATAAAGCGTTTTCATGACTCTAGTATTTGAACGATTGCTCAGGTGCCTTGCTTGACTTAGAAGAGCAAATAGAGAAGCCATCATCAACATGACTGGATTAGCGATAGCTAGTGGCTCCTTAGAGTCGCTAATTTTATCTTGCGAGTAAAACCTACCGCTTTGAATGCAGACCTTGGAGCCACTAGCACCACTACGAAAAGCGGCTCAAGCGCTTGTGTAAAAGCAATTTCCGAGGTTGCCCCAAAAACCAGCACTGCCAAAAGGAACTCTCTTGCTGCGTCTGATAACCAGCTTTAGCGTACAGTTGTCTAGCTTGATGGTTATCTTCCAAAACATGCAAATAAAGATCCTCAAAGCCTAAATCTAGTGCCACACGTTCACAGGCATGCAAAAGCTTCTGCGCCACACCTTGCCGACGGACATCTAACCGCACAGCCAAGTTTGAAAGGTAAGGATAGGGAAGGCTATGAAATTGGAACGGGTTTGTTGAACGAAGAGAAATTTCAACCGTTCCTGCTAAATCTGGCTTATCACGCGACGGCACAAACACAAACGCAACCAGACAAACATAGTTCGATGGTAAGGACGATCGCAGGCGGTAGCGCAGATCTTCATACACACCCAAGCGAAGAATTGGTAGAAACCAACGCATCATGCCAGCGCGAGGGTAAAAGCTATCAGCAAGAACCTCAACAAGTTCCGCCAGATCATTCACTTGTGCAGGGCGGACAGAGATGTGTAACGGGTTAAAAGACACTCCGTAAGAGGGCTGATTAAGCACAAACGTAACTCGACAATCGTAAAACCGAAGGCATTACCTTCGCACTGCAGTCAAGTGAGAAGCACAAGGCATCGAAACGCCTATCATTTGAGACCGTATAGCATGCTCTTCTACGATACACGTGACACTTGATACCTTTGTTCAAGGTATCAAGTGTCACGTGTATCAACGCTGAATTCAATGTGGCTCCAAAACCGCAAACAATTCAGCGTGAATCACTTACCAATGCGGGGCGGTTCCCGAAAGGCGATCGCAAAGAAGAGAACGCCGATCGCCAATGTCAAAATCAAAATGTAAGCAACGCTTTCCATCGAAAATCTCCCAACCATTTACTAAGAGTTAGCGGCCATTCAACCAGAAAAGGGGCGTACAACTGTTGCCAACTATCAGCCATGCTAACGTTCAGCAGATGAGTTGCACGGCCCCTTTAGAAAAGTCACACCAAAGGCTCAGACAGCTTCTTTACGGCGAGTGGACTTATCACCCACCTTCTGGAAGAAGCCCCACTCGACCTGCTCCTCAGAGAGATCCGGATCAACACCTGCAAACACATCCCGGAAGATGGTACGAGTGCCGTGCCAAATATGACCGAAGAAGAAGAGGAGAGCAAAGACCGCATGGCCGAAGGTGAACCAACCACGTGGGCTTGTGCGGAACACCCCATCAGAATTAAGGGTTTCGCGATCAAACTCAAACGGTTCACCCAACTGATTCGCGCGCGCATAACGCTTCACTGTTGCTGGATCCTTGAACGTTTGACCATCCAGTTCGCCACCGTAGAAGCTTACCGTCACGCCATTCTGTTCAAAACTGTACTTCGACTCTGCCTTTCGGAATGGAATGTCTGCCCGGACAATGCCATCCTTATCAGTCAAGACAACCGGGAAGTTCTCAAAGAAGTTGGGTAGGCGGCGAACTGACAGTTCTCGACCTTCGCCATCTTTGAACACTGGATGTCCCAACCAGGTTTGAGCAATACCGTCACCCTTGTTCATCTGGCCTGTACGGAACAACCCCCCTTTTGCAGGGCTGTTACCGACATAGTCGTAAAACGCTAGCTTCTCAGGGATGCCTGAATAGGCATCTGACAAACTGGCACCGCTAGCCAAACTGGTCTGAACACGGCGCTCAATTTCTTGTTTGAAGAACTGACTATCCCACTGATACCGGGTTGGGCCAAACAGTTCGATCGGGGTAGTTGCACTACCAAACCACATCGTACCAGCCACAATAAAGGCCGCAAAAAACACGGCTGCAATACTGCTGGACAAAACCGTTTCAATATTTCCCATCCGCAACGCTTTGTACAATCGCTCCGGTGGGCGGACACTGAGATGGAACAGCCCCGCGATAATACCCACAATTCCCGCTGCAATGTGGTGTGCGACCACCCCACCAGGATTAAAGGGATTGAATCCTGCTGGCCCCCATTCAGGCGCTACAGGCTGAACGCTGCCAGTCAAACCATATGGATCTGAGACCCACATGCCAGGGCCAAACAAACCAGTAAGGTGGAAGGCACCAAAGCCAAAGCACAGTAGACCGGACAGGAACAAATGAATGCCAAACATCTTTGGCAAATCCAGCGCTGGTTCACCAGTACGAGGATCTCTAAAAAGTTCCAAATCCCAGTAGACCCAATGCCAGCAAGCCGCCAAAAACAACAGACCCGAAAGAATGATGTGGGCAGCCGCGACACCCTCAAAAGACCAGAAACCGGGGTTAACACCCGTTTCGCCAGTGATGCTCCAGCCGCTCCAGGAACCAGTAACACCCAGACGCGCCATAAACGGCAAGACAAACATCCCCTGCCGCCAGATCGGATTTAAGACTGGATCACTAGGGTCAAAGATTGCCAATTCATAAAGCGCCATCGATCCCGCCCATCCTGCTACAAGCGCAGTGTGCATTAGATGTGTCGCAATCAGCCGTCCGGGATCATTGATAAGGACAGTATGTACTCGATACCAGGGTAGTCCCATTGACTACGCTCCTCCTTGTGAATAGCTCTAGTTCAACGTATTCCTAAACATTTTATTAAAGCGCCGGACATTGGTAAATGTACCAGGTCTGAGGCTACTTCAACCTCGCACTCCCCAATCTGGTCTTTAGTTTGGCCTTCTAACAAAGCCGAATCGCAAGCTACCAGCTAGGTTTACGAAAATGAAAGCGTATAAAGAAGTGTAACCAGTGTCCGAACCGATTGCAAGCAATCAAGAGCCTCTAAGTAAAGTTGCGAGGAAAGCGAACGAATTCTTGTAAACTTATGTAACGTCATAGTAGTTGACGATCACAAGTCAAATCATGAGAACAGTTGCGTCACTACTTAGCAAGAGCCAACCCGCTAAAACAGGCTTTTCTTCTCAAAAAAGATTGTAGGCACAGCTTTTAAGCAACTTAGAGATAAGTTTCTCCTGCTTGACTTCTCAGCAGGTGCGAGAATCAAATAGATGCAAAATATGGGCGATCGCCGAACGAAACTAGCCGTTCACCACGCAGTTGCTCTCACAAAGGAATCGTTGATGACCACTATTAAGTTTTTAAAAGAAGATCGAGAAATCGTCGTAGCTGATGGCGCAAACTTGAGACTCAAAGCCATCGAAAATCGCATCGACATCTATACTCTGGTGGGGAAAATGACCAACTGCGGAGGTTATGGTCAATGTGGAACTTGCATCGTTGAAGTGGTCGATGGCATGGAAAACCTCTCTCCTCCAACTGAAACAGAAGAAAGAAAACTGAAAAAGAAACCCAGTACTTACCGTTTGGCATGCCAAACCCTAGTAAACGGTGCCGTAACGATCAAAACCAAGCCTTCTAAGTAGGGTTGATGTGGTATTGGCAACTTCAAATAGCCCTGAATGAGTAAAGATTGGTGCAAAATGGCAACCTATAGAAAGCAGCAACAGAACTTAACAAATGTTCACTTTCTATGAGGCGAACTCGCAATGGTATTCTAAGGTGTATTGAAGCAGCGCTAGTTAATTAGGCAAGTCTTATGCAAGTCAACGATCTTGGGTTTATTGCAAGCATCCTTTTTGTGTTGGTTCCATCTGTATTTCTGCTTATCCTTTACATTCAGACGGCAAGCAGCAATGCCAACAAAGATTCTTAAGAGAGTAGTTCAGTATGGTTGATACGTTGAGGCGCTAGAGGCATTTGCCTCTAGCGCTTTTAGAGATCGAAGTCGTGAGTTTCTTTCCAATGTCACCCAGGGCTTTCCATGTTCCAAAGCGACCTATTAGTCAAGGGTAATGACATTCCGTGCGATCGTCCTCATAATACTCGCTGTAGAGAAGACGGTCAGGAGCAAAAACAAGCGCTTCCAGCAGATGCGTTCTAATCAAGAGACTCAGTCGTATTGGGTGGATCCAAGCGGGTAAAAACTGATGTAACGTCTCCATCTGGTAGGTCTTGAAATTTAGTCAGCAACGATCGCAGTTTCATCCGGTGAATATAGGGCCAGCCTCCAGACGCTTCAATATCCTTCAGCAGACTATATAGCCCTTGACGGCTATCAGGCAAAGATTCTTGAAACAGGCTGTCGCGAATCTCCTGATGTAAGCCTTCCAAGGTTCTCAGTAGTGAAAGTAGCGCTAGATTATTGCCCTCTCGGCTGTGAGCCAAGCTCCAAACGGCATCACTAACAGCCTTTAGCTTCGATTCAAATTCCAGTTGCTCTGCATCAAATCGATCGTGATTGCTCTTTAAGCTCATGCAATAGATACCTGTGAAGACCGTCAGACCATTTAGCTAAACAATTAACTTAAGTTTGGCTCCTAGCACACTTAAGCGCATTGGCGAAAAGCCATCCTGCAACATCATGCCTTTTACTTGGCACAACTGTCATGATCAACGCCAATTTTGTTGTGCAAGTCAAAGTAAAGGCTACATTGCCATGTAAAATGCAGGATGAAACCTTTGTTAAATCATTCCGGGGACATGAGAACTTAGTCAAGTGTAGGCATGGTTCAATTTGTCTCTTCGAGAATTGAGCGTTGTCTCAGGCGGTTAACGTCTGAGTTTCAGTTGAGTGCGCCTACTCATTGTCCTTTTTATTTAAGGGCCACTCCTAACTATCTCAATTCGTGAAGACCATTGAAACCCGGCTCTGGATTGCAGTGGCAAAAAAATATTTACGTCGATATTATTGAGGTTTTCATGAGGTACCGCGCTCTAACCGTTGCACTTCTGGCACTTTGCTTCAGCTTACTGACTGTTTTTTCTACAAGCCCAGCCCTTGCGAAGGAAGCCTTGACCTACGACCAAATTCGAGGAACAGGTCTGGCAAACAATTGCCCTCAATTGGAGGAAACGTCTCGTGGGTCGATTCCACTCGATTCTTCTAAGTCTTACTCTTTAACCTCTCTTTGCTTGCAGCCCACTAGCTTTTTGGTGAAAGAAGAATCTGCAAACAAGCGACAAAAGGCAGAGTTTGTCTCTGCCAAACTAATGACCCGCTACACGTCCTCGATCGAGTCGGTAGAGGGCAAGCTAAACGTCAATTCTGACGGCAGTCTCACCTTCGTTGAGCAAGATGGTATTGATTTTCAAGCAGTCACTGTTCAGCTTCCTGGTGGTGAGCGCGTGCCGTTCCTCTTTACGATTAAGAGCCTGGTTGCTACAACCCAACCTGGCTCAAGCAGCATCAGCACGTCAACTGATTTTGAAGGGACCTTTAAAGTGCCTTCCTACCGCACCTCAAACTTTCTTGACCCCAAAGGTCGTGGCTTAACCGCGGGTTACGATAATGCAGTTGCACTTCCAGGGCAAGCAGACGATGAGGAGTTAGCCAAGGAAAACACCAAGCGCTTTCAGCTTGACAAAGGTCAGATTTCGTTGCAGGTAGCCAAAGTGGACAACGTGACAGGCGAAATTGCTGGCACGTTTGAAAGCGAGCAGCCTTCGGAAACTGACATGGGTTCCAAACAGGCCAGTGACGTGAAGATTCGTGGCATTTTCTATGCGCGAGTTGAGCCTGCGGCAGCATAAGTTACTGTAACCAAACCTGCGATACTTCTAGGTAAAGGTGCTGGTCAGTTTTTGGAACCTTCACAAACCTCCACGCTTAGCAATCGCCCAGTGCGATCGTGGTTTTGAAGGCTGAAAGATAGGTCACTGATCGACTGACAGAGTTCCTAAGAGGTTGATTGCTGCGTTGTTCGCCAGCCCGTGATTAAAATCCGGGCTAACGGCATCAAACCCGCTAAGGCGAGTTGCACAACTCTTCCAGTCCTCTACCCTTCGGGAAGGCAACACTTACAGAGGACTTCATTCGATTAGCCCGCACTTCCAGTGCAGAGTAGGCAAGCGATCGTTGAAAGATCTGTCAGTCAACCGGGGCGATTAGACTTTATTTCTCACCATACATGGCATCTAAATTAGTTTGAGGGGGCGTAATGCCCCCTTTTTTGTGCTTTCATTGTTTCACCAAAGGTCTTCTATACCCGTTAATGCAACGACTTTCAGTTGCTATCCTCAGTCGGATTTCTCTTTCCATCACTGTCAAGATTCATTTAGATACTGATTTAGATATTCACTCGTTACTCAGGTATTTAGCAACCATTAGTTTTTGCTTCCGCGCATGTCCGTAGAGTTAATGGGGTCTATAATACGTTTCTGAAGGAGTTATCCAATCGTCTTAAAGCTTACTGGGGAAAATGTACTCTCCAACCATGAGTGGAAACTCGTCTTTTAATGAGGTTAGTCTTGCTTCCAGATCAGTAAAAATGCCGTTGTGCTTGAGCTACAGAAACGAATAGGGTTGATTTGCAACGGTAGGACATTAGCACAGAGCTGAGGTTACATCGAAAGCGCTGAATTTAACTGAATGCTGAATTTGACCCAGTATTAGTACTGCTTGATGCAAAGCATTGTTCCTTCTAGCCGAGTTGCCAGTCACTTAAAACACACTCTGCCCTCAAAGCGTGTTTTGTTCAGCTTGCCCTGCTGAGCGTCGATCGAGGCTGCGTTTGAATCGTCCTGATGTCACTTGCTCTACCGACTGAAATTCGTCATGCTTACGACAGCTAACTGTGAATTGAAAAGCGAGAGCTTGCAACTGCTGCGAGCCTATCAACAATCGCCATGTCTACAGGTTCGTAATCAATTAGTTGAGCTTAATTTTGGGTTAGTCAGAAAAGAAGCACACCACTGGCTGCATCAGTGTACTGAGTGCTACGAAGATTTGCTTCAGGTTGGTTCGATCGGCTTAATCCGCGCGATCGAACGCTTCGACCTCTCCAAAGGGCACGCCTTTAGTTCGTTTGCCATTCCTTACATTCGGGGCGAAATTCAGCACTATCTGCGCGACAAAAGCCCGTCTGTGCGCATTCCTCGCCGCTGGCAAGCACTTGAGCGTCAAGCGGCTTCAGCCGTGCGTGATTTGCAAGTTAAGCTTAAGCGCCAGCCGCTGGATTCAGAAATCGCAGCCGCGATCGACATCGAGTTGGCAGAGTGGCAAGAAATTAAGTTGGCCTGCCGCAATCGGTCTCTGCTCAGCTTAGATGCGCCGATTCGCGAAGAAGAAGACGGAGCCTCATCGCTGGGTGATTTGGTGCCAGATACCCAGTATCGCAGCTTTCAGCTAGCGCAAGAAGACCAGCTTCGATTGCAACAGTCATTGGTGCAATTGGAAAATCGGACTCGTGAAATTTTGGAGTTTGTTTTTCTTCACGACTTAACCCAAAAAGAGACGGCTGATCGCCTTGGAATCAGCGCTGTAACCGTTTCACGTCGAGTTAAAAAAGGTTTAGAGTCGCTTCAGAAGTTGATGGTCGGGTCGGACGACTAAAGCGTCAGGGTTATGAGATCAGTCGCTGGGCTACGGATGGCGGCAGTGTTTTATGGAGCCTGTCGCCGTTTCATAAAAACAGGCTCACATTCTTTAGTTTAAGGATACAGACGTTTGAGCATACACCAGCGCCGATGCTAAGGTGCTTGTGGGAGGGTAAACCAAAAGGCTGCACCGTCTCCAGGGGCGCTAACAGCACCAATTTGTCCTCCGTGGGCCGTGATGATTTGACGGCAGAGATAAAGCCCCAAGCCAATACCCGTTGAACGGCGGGCACGGGGGCCGCGAGCATAGCGTTCAAAGAGAGAATCGCACTCGTCAGGAGTCATGCCGACACCATCGTCCTGAACGTTGCAGCGAATCAAGTCATCCTCAATGGTGGCCGTTATCGTGAGATGCAGTCCTGGTGGATTGTGTTTGAGGGCATTGGTAAGAAGGTTTTCAAAGACGCGCCGTATAAGAGCTGGATCAGCCGTTACAGGCGGTAGGTCGAGGGATACTTGATTGATTAACGTTGCCTGGTTTTCCACTAGCAGAGGGTCAAGGTCGTCTGCGATCGTCTGCACCAGATGATGCAGTGATAGCTTCTCGCAGTGTAGATGAATACCCCATGCTTCGCTAGAGTGGGCTTCTAAGAGGGAATTGATCATACTGAGCTGGCGATCGCTGCTTTGTACCATGCGTTCTAAGACAGAGCGAGAGAGCGTGACCGCATCACCTGCCTTCTGCTCTAGGTTTTTGAGCACCATCATCGTACCCATGATGGGTGTGCGCAGATCATGAGACACTGCATTCAAGAAGTCGTCTTTGGTTTGACTCAGTTCTTGAAGTTCCTGCATGTTTTGTTGTAGTTGAGCCGTGCGTTCCTGTACCTGCTGTTCCAGACTAGCCGCCAGCGTTTGCACTTGCTGGTACAGTTCGGCTTGCTGAACGGCGATCGCGACTTGCACCGCCAGTTGCTCTAATAGCTGAATCTCAAAGGTCGTCCAGTGGCGCGGCTGGTCGCACTGATTGGCAACCAGGACACCGAAGAAGTCATCGCCCAGGATGATGGGAACGCCAATGCTGGCTTTGATGTGGCAGCGCGTGTAGTAATTGGACAACAAGGGTGGCAGTTTAGCACTGGTTGTATCGTCAATGGCCTGCACTTGCCCTTGAGCAAAGAGCGCCCGAATTTCACGTAGATACAGGTCATCCACAATCCAGGTGAGGATTGACCCCCACTCTGGGGCGGCAGACTCTGCAACGATTTTGCCCTGCCATGCCGCATCGATTTGACCGATAAAGACTCGATCGACCTTCAAGAATTGTCGAACTTCCGCGACGGTCGTCGTGAGAATTTGATCCAGGTTAAGCGATCTTCGGATACGCAGAGCAATTAACCCCAGAAGGCGATCGCGCTCGGCATTGGCTTGGAGTTGGGCAATTGATCGCTTACGTTGCGTGATATCTCGCACGATGGCTAAGACTTCATCCTTACCACTAACGACCAGACGGGCTTCGTAATCACGCCATTCATCTCGATTGAGCAGTTGATACTCAAAAATTTGAATCTCACCTGTTTCCAGCGTGCGCTCAATGTAGGTCATTCGCTGCTTAGCGGTTTCAGGCGGCAACACTTCATAAACAGTTTTGCCAATCATATCGCTTGATGAGAGTATCAAATCGTTCTCCTGATCGGCTTTACAGTCTAAGTACACCCCATCGCGGCGAATGCGGAACATCATGTCAGGAATAGCATTGAGAAACGCCAGGTTGCGCTCTTCGGTGATTTGGAGGGCTTCTTCTGTACGTTTGCGATCGGTAATATCGGTAGTAACCGTAAGCACACAGGAAACGCCGTGTAAGCGAACAATTTCTGCTGACATAAGCGCAACGCCGATTTCACCAGACTTGCGGCGAAACTTCATTTCTAAGTCGCGCACTGAGCCAGTTCCCTGGAGGATTTGCAGCATTTTAGTACGGGCCGCTAGATCGACCCAAACGTTCAGATCTGCAATTGTAAGGCCGACGACTTCCTCCTTTTGATAGCCCGTCACCTGTAAAAAGCTATCGTTGACATCAATGACGCGAACGAGAGGGGCAGGCTCTAACGTGGTGAGAACCATTGCTGTAGGGCTACAGCGAAAGACGATGGAAAATTTCTCCTCTGATTCGCGGAGAGCTTGCTCCGATCGCTTCCGCTCGGTGATATCCAGGATGTAGCCTTCGTAATGGGTCAAATCGCCCTGTTCGTCATAGATCAGGCTACAAAAGTCATATACCCAGCGCGCGTCTCCGTCTGCCTTCACAATGCGGTAGTCTTGCTCGATCGCGGTCTGTTTTGCCGCACGGCCTGCGTCAACTTCCGCAGCCACTCTTGCAACATCGTCAGGGTAAATAATATCGCCGTAGAGCAGTCCACCGTCGATAAAATCTTCTGGTTGATAGCCAAACTGCTTGATATTGGCTGAGACATATTCCACTGGAAAGCCAGGTTGCGCTAACCAGCGAAAGACGACAACCGATCCTTCTGCAAAGAGGCGGCGTTCGCGATCGCTGGCTTGCTCTGCCTTTTTGCGGGCTGTGACATCAGTAAGAACAGCCAGGGAGCGAATAATAGTTCCTTCGGCATCTCGTTCGGCGATCGCGGACAGCAGAACGTCCATAAGCTCGCCATTCTGCTTTACAAACTGGTAGGGCACATCGGTACACAAGCCCGTTCTAAAGTAGTCGGGCAGCACAACCGTTTCGGCATAATGACGGGAGGCTGGAGTCATCAGCTCTACAGATTTGCGCCCTAACACGTCGCTGCGTGTGTAGCCCAGTGACGACAACCAATAGTCGCTGACGCTGATCAAACAGCCGTGCTGATCGATCGAGTGGAGCATTACGGGAGTGTTGTTGTAGAGCGATCGGTAGCGATATTCCCGCTCGCGCAACGCTTCTTCTGTGCGCTTACGGTCAGTGATGTCGCGTTCAATGCCCAAGACTTCAGATTCACTGCTAACGACGAGGCGGACTTCATAGGCCCGCAGTTCGCCTTCCTCAGTTTCCCAGGCGTTGGGAAGCTCGTATTCCAGAGTTTGTAGCGCACCAGAATCAAGGGTACGGGCGATCGTCTCCAAACAGCGTTGAGCCAGATCGTCTGGTAAAAACTCTCGCAGATTTGTGCCCACGATCGTTTCACGACTAAACCCATGCGCTGCATCTTCAGGCGTTCCCTTAAAGTCCAGACTATCGCCGTTGCGGTTGACTAGAAAGACGCGATCGGGCAACGCCTGCAAAATCGCCTTATACCAAATTTGAGGGGGCTGGGGGGCTGACTGAGCAAGCGGGGGCAAATAGTTAGCCAGAATGCCCTGAAGCCGCTCAAACGCTGCCTCATCTCGACAGCATTCTCGTATTGCCTGTAGGTCAGCCGTATCAAGCATCATCGCCAATTCCTGCAAGTAACGCTGTCGCTCGTTGCTTCTGGTGTTTCTACCGCGTCGCACTCTCATCTTCCTGGCAAAATTTATCAACAGCCATTTTCATAAGGAAGAATTTAAGCTGCTTACCTCTGAACAATCACATCCCAAGCAACGCTTGGCGTGGAGATGCTTGTTTGCCCCTTCAATGCAACGCTAGAGAAAATAAGCGTGCGTTTAGCCAAAGAGCGGGTATCATCACGGTCAACTTTATGTCTCAGCTCTTTGTCCATTAATGCAACTAAGTGCATAACCCATTCGTCTCCACTGTTAGCAGGAGGAGAAAAGCAAGCGATCGTGCTAACTAAAATCAAGCCTTTTAGGCTAAAAAGTAGAGTTTTTGGCTGAATTTCCTTCCAGGAACCTTCAGTCTTTTTCAAGGTCTGTAAATTTAACGCATCATCAATGTATCTTTGGAGAACTTTCCCATGTCTTATGCCAACGCGTGGAAATCTGGAACAGCCGTTTTGGTTGCTCTTGGTATGACGACGGGAACCGTTGCCCCCCTCTTCATGACGGCTCCTGCCTCAGCGCAAACCACCTTTCCAGATGTACCGTCCAGCTATTGGGCCAGCAGCTTTATTCAAGAGCTTGTAAATCGGCAGATCATCGCTGGCTTTCCAGATGGCTCCTTTCGCCCTGAAGAACCCGTGACTCGTGCGCAGTTTGCCTCGATTATCCGTAAAGCGTTCAATAAAACGCCGATTCGCAACCCTGTTCAGTTCACCGATATTCCGGCTGGCTTCTGGGCTGCCGATGCGATTCAGGCTGCGTATACCACCGGCTTTTTGGCAGGCTATCCTGGCAATACCTTCCGACCTGATGAGAATATTCCTCGCGCTCAAGTCTTGGTGTCGCTGGCAAATGGCTTGAACTACACGGCTAACGGACCTGTAGATAGCGCATTGGGTGTGTACAACGATGCTGCCAGTATTCCTGACTATGCGCGATCGAGCATTGCAGCCGCCACACAAAAGCAAATTGTGGTGAACTATCCCGATGTTAAAACCTTAAACCCTAATCAGACGGCAACCCGTGCTGAAGTGGCGGCGTTTGTTTACCAAGCCCTGGTAAGTGCAGGACAAGCGCCTGCGATTACGTCGCCGTATATTGTTGGCGCGGTGCCTCAAGGTGTCCGCATCCCAGCGGGTACAGCGCTACCTGTGCGCTACGAACGAGCAGACAAGATTCTGCTGGCGAAGAATGAACCGAACCCTGTGCCCGTCACGCTCAAAGTGGCACAAAATATTGTAGATGCTCAAGGAACTGTGTTGATTCCTGCAAACAGCGACGTGGTTGGACAATTGCAAGTGACGCAGGGTGGTGCTCAATTTGTTGCCAGTCAGATTGTGCTGCCAAACGGCACGCAGCTACCTGTGAGCGCCAATTCTGAACTCATTACCAAAACGGAAACAGTGTCGAAGGGCGCTAACGTGGGCAGGATTGTTGCAGGTACGGTGGTGGGAGCTGGAGCGGCGGCTGGCATTGCTGGAGTGACGGGCGATCGCGTTATTAAAGCTGAAGAGGTACTCCCAGGTGCCGCAGTGGGTGCGCTAGCAGGATTCTTCCTTGGCAAAGACAAAGTGGATTTGATTGCCATCAATCCCAACACCGACTTGAACCTGACGCTCACCTCAGATCTGGTCATTCGCTAACGCTATCACGGCGAGTTCTCAAAGCCTGTAAGTTTGTAGACCAAGCAGTACAATGACGGACATGAGACTTGAGACAGAGAGCTGCCTGCTTAGGCATTTCATCTGCCTCAGTCCACTGTCTGCTGTTCAGAATCGCGCTGATTTTCAACATTGCTTCGTTGGGCAACTGCCAATCGCACCAAAACAGTTGTACCAGGACCGTTGTCAGCGATCGTCTTCGTTACTTGTTGTATCAGAGGGTTTGGTTGCGCTGGGCTAATCACCTCAATTTCGCCATGCATTTGTGTGACCAGTACCTGCGCGATCGAAAGCCCTAACCCACTACCAGGAATACTCGTCTGAGCTTGCACGCCTCGATAGCGCCGCTCAAAAAGATGGAGTAGATCTTGGTGTGGAATACCAGGACCAGTATCTGTGATGGCAATTTCTACACAAGGCGATTTGACTGCGGCATAGGCACCTGTGATCGCTCCCCTACGAGCCTGAATGAGAACAGCTCCGCCAGCCGGAGTGTACTTCAGCGCATTGTCTAGCACATTGCTTAATACCTCCCACAGCCCATGCACGTTTGCCTGAACAGGAGGCAACGCCTCAGAAACTTCCATGAGCAGCGTCAGGAAGCGATCGTTCGCAATCGCTCGGGTCGAAGCCAACAATGGTTCTAGCACAGCAGCCAAATCACATGGCTCCACTATCAGAGCCTGACCGGATAGCAAACCTGGGGCAGGTAACAAAAGAGGAACCTGTGCTTTTTGCCCTCCTGTCGCGTTTGTTTGCTCAGCATCATCTTCAATGCGATCGTCGATGGCAGGAGGCAACGCTAAGGGCGTTTTGATAGCGTCTGTTTCAGCAACAGCCGTCTCAAGTTGCTGAGCGAGGTCACGTAGGCGAGCCGTTTCGCGCACAAGGCTGGCAGCCATCTCCCGATTTGCATCCCCCGGTAATAATCGTTTGAAAATCAGTTTTCCAAACGTCTGGAGAGCTGTAAGCGAGTTACGAAACTGATGCAGCAGATTATCAACTAAGTCGTGCTGCTGCTTTTGCAGTAGCTGCCGCTGGTGACGATCTTGCTTTAACCATTGGTAGCGCTGGTCTAACACACACGCGATCGCAAGCGTGTCTGCAATCTGATGAATTTGCGCCTGCTCCCACTCCGTCCAGGGGCGATCGTTCCGTTCGGTCACTAGCAGCCCCAGCACAGCATCTTCATGCATGAGCGGCAAAACGACACGGCGCTCAGCAACGAGCGTTGTCCGCTCAGAATTACCTGCATTAGAACGGCTAGCGCGATCTACATTCGTATCAAGGTAATCTGCCGCAGACTCAACCGCATGCGCTGGCAAACTTGACGAAGCGACTTCTGGAAGCTGCTTCATTTGAGAGGGGTTAGACTGAGCATCCGCCAGCAAGCGAAGCGATGATGCTGGCATCGCGATCGTAGCCATCAGCGATCGCGATGTTCCCCTCGCTTGCCAATCTACAGCCGATTCTGGATAAGCCATGACAGGAATCAATTGAGTATCTGCGCCTTCTACCAGTTCTTCTGTTAAGTACACAACGCTTAATGAAGCACCTAACGCTTGCGTCAGGAGAACAATCTGCGCCCGGCAAAGGGCAATAAATTCTGCACTAGTCAGCATCAACATGAAACGGCGTTAGAATGCAACGTGCCAGCACTCTTCTTTGAATCTGTTTTCAAGCATAGCTCGGTTACTCGCGCTAAGAGACTCATCTAACACGGCTCTCAAAAACCTCACTCAAAACCTTTACTTCCGCCTTCCATCCGTGTTGTCGAACTCCACCCAAGCCTTTTACTTCTGGCGTCGGCTCCTTAAAATGTCACGAGAATCGCTTTGAAGAGCGGCTTTGTCTGCCTCTTTGCTTATGTTAGGTAAGGCGCATCAGGCTGTCGTAGAACCCTGGCACAAAGTCATCTTAATTTGTGTCCAAGGGAAGATTTAATCTTTGTATCAATGGGTTAAAACAAGTTGAAATTTCGGTCTCGAATCGATATACTTGCGTCGTCTTTGTAACTATCACTACACTTGATCGACAACAAAGGGGGTAACGGGATTGGCTAGGAGACGCAAGCGGAAAAGCCGACGGCGGCAGGAAGGCCGGAGAATTTTGGAGAATGTGCCTCAATTTAGCATTGAATGCGGAGAGGACAAACCAGTTACAGCAGCCCGTAAATTCATTCATTCAGAAGGCATTGCACCGCCAGCCCTACTGCTGGTTAAGCGCAATGAGCATACCACAGATCGATACTTCTGGGCAGAGAAGGGGCTGTTTGGAGCGCAATATGTTGAAGAAAACCACTTTCTATTTCCTAGCTTAAAACTGTCGGATGACGAAGCTGATGAGCTTCCAGTCGTTGCTCAGGCTCGATAAATGCTAGGTCATAATTCTGATAGCTGGTAATGGGCGTTTGGATGGGCCGCATCACTCAAGACCTCAATCCCGGCAACCTCAAAATAACCCTCATCTGAACGCATTCGGGTGGGGGTTGTTTTTTAGCAACGGCACTTGAGAGAAGCCTATGGCACTAAAGCGCACGCAAAAGAATGACCCAGAACCGTCAGCAGTATTCTTACAAGAACAAACGAGGCGTGTTCTTTGATCGGTCAGTCACACCTACAGGGGCTTAAGGGAAAGATTGCGTTGAAGTTCCGCTAACTCATCTCGATGCGCCGTTACCGTAACAACACTCAACAAGCCTGCGTCAGACGTACTTGACCCTTCCACCTGAAGCAAGATTTTCTCAGGACGAGCCGCCTTGCGCCAGTAAAATACGCCTGCGATCGGTGCCAGCACAGTCAACCCCAACCACTCTATCGAAGCAGAGGGAACCAGAATGATCAGCATTAGGGCCAGACAGAGTAAACCAATCACCGCTAGCAACGTCAAAAAGATCGCCATCACCATACTAGGGCGGACAAACCCTTCAAACGTCGCCTTGAGTTCTGCTGCATCTGCGGCTGTCAGTCGATAAGCTCGCTGGGTAAAGTAGTCTTGAAGCTGATCTAACAGCGAAACCTCAGATTGGTCGGATGCTAACCTGACCACTTCAATCCGATCTTTGACTGATGCTCGAATAAAGAACACCAAACCGATCGCCAGCAAAACCGTCAGTACAAAGGTTGACGGTAAAACAGAAGCACTCATGATGGGATCTCTTGACCTTAATTGGAACGTTGGCCTTAGAACAGTTGCTTAGCAAATAAGGCACCTATTCAGTCTATGTCGTTTCATTCCCCCTCAACTGCTGATTGTCTGTGCAACAAAAGCCACGCAAAAGAGGGGAGCGCTAGCAGCTACTCCCCTCAACCGATCAAACAAGAACCCAATCAACGATAAAAATCTGAGGTGCCCAAAGCTGAAGCGCCCAAAACTGAAGCGATGAATGCGCGATCGGTCCGCTAGAAGCAGCCGCATAGTCACAGCACATTAGACGCTAATTGTGACTTGCAGCTAACCCATTTGAGTGAGCCACCGTACTATGATTTCTGACATAGTCGTACCATAACCGCGTGAGGTCTTGTGCCTGCTGTGCCATTTCCGAGCGGATTTGGTACATACGACGCGGACGGCCCCGACCCTCAACCTTTTTCCAATACCCTTCTACAATCTGCTCATCTTCCAGAAACTTTAGCGCGCTGTAAAGCACAGTGTCAGAAAGGCGATACGTTGGGTAGTCGGTTTCCAGCAACTGAATCAGTTCTGTACCATAAGAGTCGCCTCGCGATAGAACCGCGAGAACATAGCACACTGCCAACTCTTTGTTGAGATAGAACGGTGGGGGGGCTTGAAAAAACTGATAAATATCGTCAAACTTCATCTTTCCCATCCAGACATACGAGTTAGTTCACTTTGGCTGCAAAGAGTTGCAGGATGAACAGAGGACAATATCAACAGACTAGCAACGATACCCTAAGGACGGACATCATCCAAAAGCATTAAATTCTTAATCAAAGTAAAAATCATGCTGCTTGGCTGTGTATTCCTTGTAGCAATGAATCGACGAAACAAATGCTTCACTACAACTTGGCATTTTGGCTAGAGATCGCATCCGTTAAGCTCTAGAATCAGGAATCTTCGTCTTAAAGAGACCTAGAAAGGCTTTCACCCCTAGAATGCCCAAAACGAAGCTCTATCTTGTAGCAAAGAAGCGATGGAACACACTGAGCGTTTTAGCACATATTCAGCCCAAAGGCTGCAAGCATAGAGAACACAAACTATCAAGGCGACATTCTGTGATCGATTACAGGAACTGTGACTGTTATACACCCTGATCGTAGATCAAAACTGGAATATCGTCCGCCGAAAAAGTAATAAGTCGCGTTTTCTCAAGATACGGTAGGAACAAATAAGGCTCAATTGGCAAGGTGCCAGCTAGAAAAGTGGCCGATCCCCAGTTCAATATTTTACTTTGTACGTAGATATGCCTTTGAAGGGTGCGGCTTTCCAGTGGCCTCCAGGTGGTAAGACGCTTAGCAGCAGTCGTTGTGTTAGCGTTTAAGGTAGTGGTTGCTGCTATTTGACTAAGCCTGAACGTAAGGCAACCACTGCGGCCTGCACGCGATCGTCCACGGCGAGTTTGTTCATAATGCCGCGAATGTGCGTTTTGACCGTGTTAGGGCTGAGGTACAGAGCTGCCGCAATTTCTGGATTACTGCGGCCTTCGACCATCAGTTGAAGCACCTCTTGCTCTCGATTAGACAGATGACCAATGTTTCCAGTCGGTGCGGGTGGTTTGAGGTGCTCGATGACGCGACGAGCAATTTGTGGGTCTAAATAAGTTGCGCCTTCTTGCGCCGCGGCGATCGCGGCCAGTAGCCGCTCAATATTCGTACCCTTGATGCAATAAGCATCCGCACCACTCGATAGCGCTGCAATCACCTCGGTCTCCGTTGTGTGTGAGGTCAGCATCACCACATGCGCAGACGGTAACGCCGCTTTGATCTGCTGCGTTGCGGCAATCCCATCTAAACGCGGCAGGCCAATGTCCATCACAATGACATCTGGTTTCAATTTCAACGCGGCCTCTACGCCCAGATAACCGTCGCTGGCCTGACCAACTACAGTGAGTTGAGGATAGTCCTCCAAGCACTGCTCTAGCCCTAGCTGCATCATGGGGTCATCTTCGACAATGAGAATGCGCAAAGGCGGAAGGTCTGATGCGGGGCTTTTTGACTGAGTTTCTTCAAGCATAAAAACAACTCTAATGTTAGTGAGCTAGGCGTTCGTGTGTACTGGCTAAAGGTAGGACATCAATGGAGGCGCAACCAAACGCCTGAGTGAGTAGGGTAACCAACCAGTAACCGTCAGTGGTAGCCGAATGATTGCTAAACAGGTTTAATTCTAAGAAAGTTTAAACGCTTATGGGACGCAGTGCCTTGCTCATGCAATGCCCAAGCGCTTTTTGCTACTTGCATTCTAGGGTTAGGCGAGCGTTTGGCGCTACAAAGCAACCACAAAGATAGGGGAAACAGCTTTGCGATCGCGTCTAAGTCCCAATTGGGTCTAGCGTGTAGCCTGATGCCGCCTTACCGTGCGAGACTAATAACACCATGCTTTTTGGCATCTGCATATGTTCGGCAAGTCAAGTTCCACACCAGCCACGCTAAAGGAAATTGCTCAAACCTTTCGTATGACCGGATGGGTTAGCCTTTGGATACAGCTAGTGCTCACTGTCGTTTCGAGCATTATTCTCATTTTTGCGGGTGCCTTGAGCCGTTCTGGTGGCGCAAATCAGAATAGCCCTACAACTGGCATTGGCGTACTTGTCACGATTTTTGGGATCGTGGTGCTGATTTTTAACATGTACTGGGCGCTGTTCCGCTATATTCCGATCGGGCGTAAGCTAGATGGTGTTGCGGCGAATCGTCCTCGCAAATCAGAAACTGTACAAGTTTTACGTACCGGGCTAATTGCGAGCCTGATTGGCATCTTGCTCTCACTGCTAGGTGCTGAGGCAACCGTAGGCTTGCTGGCAGCAAAGGCGTTTAACCAGGGAATTGGCGGCTTTGTGAACACCGATCCGTCAAAGTTCATCCAGCCATTGGACATTCTGGTCGTTCAGGCAAGCATTAACGTGATCTTGGCGCAGTTTTTTGGCATTGCAGCCTCACTTTGGTTGTTGAACCGCATGAGTAAGCAGTAGAGAAGCAGTGAGGAGAGAGGCGTGAAGAGAGTTTTGAGTAGCGCTGTGCGCCGACAAGCTAGAGAGGTTTGAGGTGATTAAGCGGTCAGCTATCAGCTTCTTTCTAGCAACCAACCCCTTAAAATCAGCAACTATCTATCCTTCTAGCCAATCGAAGATTTGCTCAAGCTGCTCTAGAGAAACGAAGCCATACTGCCAAAGAATCATTGGCAGTGGGCCGGGATCTTGCTCACTGTGGCGTAGCGCCATTGCGATCGCTGTGGTGGAGAGCGCAAGTTCTTTCTGTAAAAAGTTAATGAGCTGAAGATTGCTGCGATCGGATTGCACGGCTGGACTTTTCACCCCTGAATGTTGAGTCGATAGAGCAGATACTAAAACGTTAGCAACAAGGTTGACCTCTATAGTACAAGAAGACTATCCCAAAGAAGACTAATTGTTCCAAGAACACTACAGCGTGGCGCTATGCTACTGTTTGCGAACCAGAATGGCATCACCTACGTGGGTCACCCAAGAGAGTGATCTTGTATGGTTGCAATCGTGATTGTACGTATTTGCCACTCACTTAAACCATAAACTTCAGCAAATGAACGGAGACTTTTGCTGACTAAAATGGTGTACTGTGCGATCGCCCACAGCCTTGGCGTGAAAAGCAGCAAAAAAGAACTGGCAACCCTACATCTAGAGCATGAACTGATTGTAAAGATTTATCGAATGCAGTTTAAAAGTAGCGTTGCAAGTTATTACGACAGAGCAACAAAGCCCTTGTTGCTGCCAACGGACAAAGGGATAGCACGACCAGCTTTTCGGCAATACTCATCAGCAGTGGCGTGAACACCGATCCTATCGATCGCGCGGACTTCTCTACAATGGCGATATTAACGTAAGCTGAAACGCTATATCGAGGGGACTATGCAGCCAACAAACCCCAATCAATTTACCGAAAAGGCCTGGGAGGCGATCGCGCGCACGCAAGAAGTTGTAAAACAGGCTCAGCAGCAGCAAATTGAATCAGAGCACTTGATGAAAGCGCTGCTAGAGCAGGATGGACTCACCAGCAGTATCTTCAACAAGCTGGGCGTGAATGTCAGGCAGGTTAGCGATCGGACGGATGACTTTATCCGCAAGCAGCCTAAAGTGTCTGGTAGTGGCACGTCAATTTATTTGGGACGCAGCCTGGATACCTTGCTCGATCGCGCCGATAATTACCGCAAGCAGCTAGGCGATGAGTATATTTCAGTCGAGCATCTTTTACTGGGCTACGCTCATGACGATCGCTTTGGTAAAGGGCTGTTCACGGAATTTAGATTAGATGAAACCAAGCTTAGAAATGCCATCGACCAGATTCGAGGAAGTCAAAAGGTGACAGACCAAAACCCGGAAGGCAAGTACGAGTCGTTAGAAAAGTATGGGCGTGATTTGACGCAGTTTGCCCGTGACGGCAAGCTTGACCCTGTGATTGGGCGCGATGACGAGATTCGCCGCACGATCCAGATTTTATCGCGTCGCACTAAAAATAACCCTGTGCTGATTGGTGAACCTGGCGTGGGTAAGACGGCGATCGCGGAAGGGTTGGCACAGCGTATTGTCAGCGGTGATGTGCCGGAATCTCTGCGCGATCGCAAACTGATTGCCCTGGATATGGGTGCACTTATTGCCGGAGCCAAATATCGGGGTGAGTTTGAAGAACGCTTAAAGGCTGTCCTCAAAGAAGTGACCGAATCGCGAGGACAACTCATTCTCTTTATTGACGAAATTCACACCGTTGTGGGTGCGGGTGCTACACAAGGCGCAATGGATGCAGGCAACTTGCTCAAGCCCATGCTAGCTCGTGGTGAACTGCGCTGTATTGGTGCCACAACGTTGGATGAGTATCGTAAGTACATCGAAAAAGATGCTGCACTGGAACGACGCTTCCAGCAAGTGTATGTCGATCAGCCCAGCGTGGCAGATTCGATCTCAATTCTGCGTGGCTTGCGAGAGCGTTATGAACTCCATCATGGGGTCAATATTTCAGATAATGCGTTAATTGCCGCTGCGACACTCTCCGCACGCTACATTGCCGATCGCTTCTTGCCCGACAAGGCGATCGATTTAATCGACGAAGCAGCTGCCAAGCTCAAAATGGAGAAAACCTCCAAGCCCGAAGAACTGGATGAAGTCGATCGTAAGATTCTTCAGCTTGAGATGGAGCGGCTGTCGTTGCAGAAAGAAACGGATGCAGCCTCGCGCGATCGTCTGGAACGGCTCGATCGTGAGCTGGCTGATTTGAAAGAACGGCAGAGCGCTCTCAACGCTCAATGGCAGGCTGAGAAAGGCGTGATGGATCAGATCCAGACATTGAAAGAGGAAATGGATCAAATTAGCATTCAAATTCAGCAGGCAGAGCGCGACTACGACCTCAACCGTGCAGCCGAACTCAAGTACGGTAAGCTCGCGGATCTCAATCGTCAGCTTCAAGAAGCAGAAGCCAAGCTCTCTTCAACCCAGTCCAGCGGCAAGTCGTTGCTGCAAAAGGAAGTGACCGAAGCTGACATCGCCGAAATCATTTCTAAGTGGACGGGTATTCCTATCAGCAAGCTGGTGGAATCGGAGATGCAAAAGCTCCTACATCTGGAAGACGATTTACACAAGCGGGTTATTGGTCAGCAAGAAGCGGTGACGGCTGTGGCGGACGCTATTCAGCGATCGCGTGCAGGCTTGGCTGATCCTAACCGTCCGACTGCCAGCTTTATCTTCCTGGGGCCAACGGGTGTAGGTAAAACGGAACTGGCAAAAGCCCTTGCCGCTTACCTGTTTGACACCGAAGAAGCAATGGTACGCATTGACATGTCTGAGTACATGGAGAAGCACACGGTTTCACGCTTAATCGGCGCACCTCCAGGTTACGTAGGCTACGACGAGGGCGGACAGTTAACCGAAGCCATTCGCCGCCGCCCCTATGCCGTTATTCTGTTTGATGAAATCGAGAAGGCACACCCAGATGTGTTTAACGTCATGCTGCAAATTCTCGACGACGGACGTGTGACCGATGCTCAGGGACATACGGTGGACTTCAAAAACTCCGTCATCATCATGACCAGCAATATCGGTTCGCAGTTCATTCTCGATATTTCTGGAGACGACAATCGCTACGACGAGATGCGATCGCGCGTGATGGACGCTATGCGCACCAGCTTCCGACCCGAATTTCTCAACCGCATTGATGAGATCATCATCTTCCACGCGTTGCAGAAATCAGAGCTACGCCAGATTGTCAAGCTCCAAACCCTACGGTTAGGAGAGCGACTGGCCGATCGCAAAATGTCGCTCAAACTCTCCGATAGCGCGCTAGACTTCCTCGCCGAGGTGGGTTACGACCCTGTCTTTGGTGCCCGTCCGTTGAAGCGTGCCATTCAGCGTGAACTCGAAACACAAATTGCGAAAGCGATTCTGCGGGGCGAATTCACCAACGGTGACACTATTTTTGTAGACGTGGAGAACGAACGGCTGGCCTTCAAGCGCCTTTCACCAGAGGTGCTGACGGCGAAATAGAGAAAGGGGGGCGGAGAATTGGGAGTAGGGAGAGTTTTGAGTTTTGAGTTGCTTCTGACTCCTGGCTCCTGACGCCCCCTTTCCATCTCAATTCACAGCTTACGCCCCGCTCACACAGACGTGGTGGATGTATCAAGGCGTTCAACTGGCAGCACGATCGCAAAGCAGGTCTGTAATGAGGTACTGGTCACCTGAATCGACCCATTTAAACGCTCGACCAATTTCTTTACAAGGGTTAATCCCAGCCCTGTGCCGCCCTGCCGCCACCGATCGACGCTGGGAATCCGGTAAAACTGGTCAAAAATCCGAGGCAGTTCGGCAATTGGAATTTCAACCCCAGAGTTGCAAACCTCAATTTGCAGCATAGGAGCAGTCGTTGGCAGACATTCGAGAAGATGCACAGTGACGTTAATATGCTCTCCGCTCGGCGTATATTTGACTGCATTGTTGAGTAATTCTGACATCACACGATTCAGGCTGGAGGCATCTGTCATGATCGGCGGCAATGTTGGCTCAAGGCTAACGTGCAATTGCTGCTGTTGGTTGAACACACGTTCCTGAAAGTTGGTAGCCAAATTAGGCAGCCAGGTTTGCAAATAGATAGTGGAGATGTCGATCGCGTAGGCATCTGCATTGAGGCGTTGTAAATCTAGTAAGTCATTGATGAGGCTGGTTTGCCGCTCACACTGGTCGTTCAAAATCTGCAAGTAGCGAATCGTTGAATTTGTGTCTAAATCATTGGTCAAGGCAGCGTGCTCAGCTCGGCTCAAGGTGACTTCCAACATCCGAACGGCCATTTTAATGTTGGTTAATGGTGTACGCAGCTCATGGGAAACCGTATTCAGAAAGTCATCCTTCAGTTGGTTGAGTCTTTGGAGTTCGACCATCTGGTCTTCAAGCTGGTGTGATCGCTCGATCGCCCGATTACGCTCTTCTGCTTGCCGTCGTTCGGTGACATCACGGAAGACTAGCACAACACCCGTAACATTGCCTGAGTCATTGTGAAAGGGTGCCGCACTATCCGAGATCGGCACGTCTCGACCATTCTTAGAACAGAGCAACGTATTGTCTGGAAGGTAGACTAATTGACCTGTTTGCAGCGCCTCATGGATGGGATTTGGAAGCGGCACTCGCGTTTCTTCATGGATAGGGCAAAAGATTTCGGCACTCTCCTTACCGATCGCCTCTTCTTGTCTCCAACCTGTTAACGCTTCGGCAGCGCCATTAAGAAAGCGCACGCGGCTCGATGCATCAGTCACAATCACGCCATCACCGATCGCTTTGAGGATACTGGAAAGCCATTGTTCGCGCTCTTGCAAATCCCTTTCCAGGCGAAACCGTTGCAGCGCTGTTTCAATCGCCACGTAAAGTTCCTGCTCTTCAATGGGTTTCAGCACGTAGCCAAACGGCTCTGTTGCCTTAGCGCGTTCCATCGTGCTGCGATCGGAATGCCCCGTCGAGTACACCACTGGAATGCGGAGGTGAGTCCAGATAGCCGCAGCCGCCTGTACGCCATCCATGTCACCTTTCAGCCGAATGTCCATCAAGACCAGATCGGGTCGCACAGTGGTCGCTGTGGCAACAGCCGCTTCACCCGAAACGACGATCGCAGGCACAGCATAGCCCAAATTTTCTAGACAGTCTTTAATATCAGCAGCGATGACGCTCTCGTCTTCCACGACAAGAATGTGTACTTTTCTCGTCGCTACAGGCTCGGATGCCGTTCCTTGCATTACGCCTCACTCCCTGCGAACGTAATCTCAAAGGCCGTACCGCGATCGCGGTGCATGATCAGAGTGCCCTCTAACTGTTGAACCAGATCATGCACAAGCTTTAAACCCAGTGAATCTGGTTTGCTGTACTCAGTCGTCTCTGGCATACCAATGCCGTTATCGCTGATGGTAAGCGCTAACTGGCGATCGCCCTTAACAGAGAGGTTGATCACAATTTCGCCAGTTTTCTCTGCTGGAAATGCATACTTCAGCGAGTTAGAAACCAACTCATTGATGATGAGACCGCAGGGAATAGCGGTATCAATATCAAGTGATACAGGCTCAACGTTGGTTTTGAGGGAAATGGCGTTCGCGCTAGTGTTGTAAGAGCCAAATAAACTGATTGCTAGATTAGGAATATACTGGCTTAAATCGATTTTGGCTAAATCATCAGAACGATAGAGTTTCTCGTGGATGAGGGCGATCGACTTAATGCGGTTTTGGCTTTCTAGCAGGATGTCTGCGGCTTGCTGATCTTTAACGCGCCGATGCTGTAGCCGCAGCAAACTATACACAATTTGCAAATTATTTTTGACTCGATGATGAATTTCTTTAAGCAAGACATTTTTTTCGTTGAGTGAGGCTTGTAACTGTTCTTCTGCTTGACGCAATGCTTCCAATTGTTTGGCGGCTGTGATATCAACTGCAACACCCAAAATTTGCTGCGGCGAGCCATTTTGATGCCGTGCAAACAGAGTTTCCTGGCATTGGAAATAATGCCACTCACCATTACAATTTTTTACGCGAAATTCGGTGCTGAGAATATCACCATCGTTCACGGTATCCCACCGCTTAATATTGATTTGCCTCTGCAAAAAATCGTCTGGGTGCATGACGGTTTGCAAGAAATCTGGCTGCATCGACTGGATTTCATCCAGGGTATACCCAAGGTGTTCACCAATTTCATGATTGACGTAGATCTTGTCTTGCTTGACCAAATCAGTAACGTAAATGACGGCTGGGCTGGTATCGGCAATTTTTTGAGCAAACCGCTGACTTTGTTGCAGGGCAACTTCTGCCTGTTTTAGCTCGGTTACATCACGACCAACGGATTGAAATTCGACGAATTGACCTGCTTCATCAAACAGCATCCGGTTGTTCCACTGCGTCCAACGCACTTGTCCTTCCACGACAACTCGATTTTCGCTTACGGCGATCGGATGCTCTCGATTCATCATCTGGAGGGTGTGATCAATCTTCTTATAATCCTCTGTAAAGATGAGGGGCTTATAAGAAGCCCCAATCGCCTCTTCTCGCGATCGCCCAAAGTAGCGGCAGTAGGCTTCGTTTACAAAGGTCAGCGTACCGTCTAGTTGAAAGCGTGCAATCAGTTCAGTCTGGTCTTCGACGATCGCGCGGTAGCGGGCTTCGCTCTCACGCAGGGCCGCTTCAATCTGTTTCCGCTCAGCGATTTCATGCTGTAACTCTTGGTTCGCGGTTTCTAACTGAGCGTGGCTGGGCAAGGAAAGCGCTTTAGGCAACAGGGGCACCAATTCCAAAGCGGTCAGCAAAGAAACCGCAGCCGTAGCTGCTTTGACCGCACCTGATAGCCAATAGGCAGGATGCCAGAGCGTCCAAATTTCGAGAAGATGCGTGGTGCCACAGGCGATGATAAACGTGCCAAACAGCAGAAAGATCCAGCCAAACGGCAGGTCTTGGCGCTTACGCACAAAGTAGAAGAGCGCGGGCGGAATGGAGTAATAGGCGATCGCAATCACCGCATCCGCAAAGATGTGTAGCCCGACTAACTCTGGTTTCCAAAGGTAGCAGTGGCCGTGCGGAATGAATGATCCGGCACTAAAGAACGTTTGGATAGCATCCAACATATTGCTGCTCTTGTTAGGTCAATCATCAAACTAAGCTGTCCCAAAACTAAGCCATCCCAAACTGAGCCGTCTTAACGATTCTTTGGCCGCAGAAATCGCTTAAAGAACTCAAAACTGACGTAAAAGTGTACAAACTTCAGTCATTTGGCGCTAGTGAAGCTGCCATTTCTTATTATTGCTCGGTGAAGCAAAATATAACCGACTGCCCCTTTACTTTCCCTCGTTGAACTTCTCTCTTTGGGCTTCTCTATAGTCAGCAAGCAGACGGTTTACAATCTTGACGAGTGGCTAGACCTCTAGACCCAAACCTCCAGACATTGCGGCGATCGATTGTTCCAAAAACGGTAATTCTAGTGGTGCAACAAGCAGAGCTTCAGGAAACCTCATCGATGCTGCCAATCTGGCGGGTGATGAAAAGTTTGAGCACGTATATCTGGACAGCGCTCGGCGCACTGATGAGCTTGTTACTGCTAACGGTAGCAAGTGCCGTCACGCCTCAACTGTTCCGCTGGGGTATCGACGAGGGCATCGCAAAACGAGATTTACAGGTTGTGCTATACAGCGCTGGCTGGCTGGTGGTGGCTGCGATCGGACGTGGCTTGTTCAACTTTGGGCAAAGCTACTGGGCAGAAGCCGCCTCACAGGGCGTGGCCTATGATCTACGCAACAAGATTTTTAGTCAGATTCAAAACCTCAGCTTTAGCTATCACGATCAGTCGCAAACCTCTCAACTGCTGACCCGTGTTACAAGCGATATTGAACAAATTCGCGCCTTTTTGAGTACCAGCTTGATCCAGGTGATTAATTCGGTCGTGACGCTGGTGGCGATCGCGGTTATTCTCCTGGTCATGAACTGGAAGCTGGCGCTGATCACGCTGACCGTGGTGCCAATGGCTGGCTGGCTGCTAGCAAATTTTCTCACTCGCAACGGAGCGCTCTTTAAGCAAGTGCAAGAGCAATTGGGCGACCTCAACGCCGTTTTGCAAGAGAATCTGCTCGGCATTCGCGTGGTCAAAGCTTTTGTGCGTGAAACTGCCGAAAACACCCGCTATACCGCGATGAATGATGCCCTGGTGCGGGGAAACATGAAAACCATTCGCGCTATTCGCAACACGTTTCCCTTCATCTTTTTGTTAAGCAATTTGGTGACGCTGGCCGTGTTTGGTTACGGAGGTGCCGAGGTTATCGGGGGACAGTTTTCGATTGGCGAACTGGTGGCATTCAACTCCTACCTGCTGTTGATTTTGCAGCCGATTCTGCTGATTGGCTTTGCCGCACCCGCGATCGCCCAAGCAGCCGCTTCCGCCGAGCGGGTGTACGAAGTCGTGGATGCCGAAGTTGAAATTCGCGATCGTCCCAACGCCGTCCCTTTTGAAACCTGCGGCGGCAGAATCACGTTTGAAAATGTGTCCTTTCGCTACCCTGGTGCCACCACCGAAGCGTTAAAAGAAGTCTCCTTTGAAACCCGTCCGAATGAACTCATTGCCGTGCTGGGCATGACGGCTTCGGGCAAAAGCACGATCATGAACCTCATTCCTCGCTTTTATGATGCCACGGCTGGGGCCATTCGCATTGATGGTCGGGATGTACGGGACTTCACGTTGAAGAGTTTGCGATCGCACATTGGCATTGTGTTTCAAGAAACCACACTCTTCTCTGGCACCCTACGGGAAAACATTGCTTATGCCAAACCGGACGCTTCAATGAATCAAATCATTGAAGTGGCAAAAGCCGCTCAAATGCACGACTTCATCATGAGCTTACCCGATGGGTACGACACCATTGTGGGTGAACGGGGTGTGGGCTTATCCGGTGGGCAAAAACAACGGCTGGCGATCGCGCGTACTCTCCTTACCGACTACAACATCCTGATTCTGGACGATAGTACCTCGGCTGTAGATGCCCAAACCGCCGCTCAAATTCAAGCCGCGTTGGATGACCTGATGCGTCAACGCACCTGCACCTCGTTTGTGGTTGCCCAGCGCATTAGCACCGTGAAAAACGCCGATCGTATTTTTCTAATGGATAAAGGTCGGCTAGTGGCGCAAGGCACCCATCAGGAATTGATGGCAAGCAGTCCGCTGTATGGAGCCATTCTGGAATCACAGGTGAAGCGAGCACCAGAAGCAGCACTCCTTGGTTGACATAGGTATCAGTGCTGCATAGAAGAGAGGGAGATAGCAAAGGAAGAGAGCGTCAGCTTTTGAGCTTTGTAGAGACTCGACATGTCACAAACGCGAAGCATCTCTATGGAAGATCGTTTGAGTTTTGAGCCTGAAGGGAAAGCTTTGAACTCGAAGTGTCGAGCTTTGCACTTGGAACGCCAAGCTTTGCACTCGGAAAGTGGCGTTTGAAGGTTGAAATATCGAGCCTGGAACTCGAAGTGTCGAGCTTTGAACTCGGAATGCCGAGCTTTGCACTTGAAGTGTCGAGCTTTGCACTTGGAACGCCGAGCTTTGCACTCGGAAGGTGGCGTTTGAAGGTTGAAGTATCGAGCCTGGAACTTAAAGTGTCGAGCTCTGAACTCGAAACATCCAGTTTGCAGCTCGACTAGTAGGGCTTGGAACTCAAAAAGTAAAAGGTTGAGCCTGAAGGGTTGAGCTTACAAGTCAAAGGATCGAGCTTAGAGTTTTACCGTTTACCAATTGCTTGGTTATAACCAACAACTATTTTCGTACTGCTTCATCAAATCGTTAAACTAATTGAGTGCGCTGTCGTTGCCTCGAATTTCTTGCTGCCATGCTCAACTTTAGTCAACTGCTTACTGAGCGAGCCGATACCATTCTCAATGTGTGGATCGAGGCTGTAGCCCGCGATCGTCATTTGAAGAGTGATGACACCCTTTCTCCAACAGCCATCAGAGATCACTTGCCAATGGTGCTATCAGCGCTGGCAACGGTGCTGTCACGCAGTCAAGACGATGACCTTCAGTTGCTAGTAGATGCCAGTTTGCAGCACGGCGCGCTTCGTGCCCAGCAAGGATTTGACCCGGTAGAGATTGCGCGAGAATATCGGCTCTTGCGACGGGCAACTTTTGAGACGCTAGAGAGTGACTTAATCAGTGAAGCGCCCGTTGAGGTGTACCGCGCCATGCGCCTCATTGACATGGTGATTGACGAAGCGATCGCGCAGTGCTTCAAAAGTTACGTCGGCGAGCGCATGCAGGAACTAGAGAAGTTGCAGCATCAGTTAACCATGACGGGGCAAGAAATGGATCGGCTGGTGCGTGCCAATCAAGATGGCCTGTCATTGCTGACTGATGAACTCAACGTGCGTCTCAACACGATCGTCGGTTTTTCAGAACTGTTTCTCCGCCAGCAGCAACAAGAAACGACCACGCCACAAGATTCAGCGCCGAAAATCAATCATATTGAGCGGGTGCTGCGAAACGGACGCTATCTGCTGCACCTCATTAACGATTTAAACGAGCTTTCTCGTTATGAAGCTGGCAAGCTCAAACTGCATTTGATCAAAACGGATGTCCGCGCGATCGTGCAAGAGATCGTTACGGTGATGACCCCCACGATCGCCGACAAAGGCTTACAGGTCAACGTTGATTGCACTACGGCTCCTGACAGCATCCTGACCGATCCCTTGCGCCTGCATCAAATTATCACCAACCTGTTGCACAACGCCATCCGCTACACAAACGCTGGTTCCATTCGGCTACACGCTCAAGCCTTACCTGAGCAGCGCTGGTCAATCACCGTCACCGATACAGGCATTGGCATTGCACCAGAAGAGCAAGCTCAGATTTTTGAACCTCGGTTTCAACTGGAAACCAGCGATCAATCCCGCGATTTCGATAACAAAGGATTGGGCTTAGCGATCGCCTCACGACTCGTTAAACTACTCCAGGGAGCCATTGAAGTAACCTCTACGATCAGCGTTGGTTCTACGTTTACCGTGACCTTTCCCGTTACCGTCACCTTGCCAGCGACCCAGGAGCCAGAGGGCACGATCGAGTAGCTCCACGCTTCAACCCAAGATGTTGGTATGCTGAGATTTGCACCGCTTCTTCATCAATACCATGCCCGCACTTAGTACGTCTGCCCCTCTTGCCTTTCCCCTCGCTGCGGTTGTGGGACAAGAAGCCATCAAACTGGCGTTGCTTTTAGCAGCCGTCGATCCAGGCTTGGGGGGCGTGGTCATTGCAGGGCGGCGCGGTACCGCAAAATCGGTGATGGCACGCGCGCTGCATGCACTTTTACCCCCGATCGAAATTATCGAAGGCTCTCTCAACAGCGATCCGCTGCACCCCGAAGATTGGGATGACGAGACTATAGAAAGGATAAGGGAGGAGAGCGGAGGGATGAAGCCGCCACAAAATGACCTGGAATCTTCATCCCCCATCCCTTATCCCTCATCCCTCCCCACCACCATCATTCCCGCCCCTTTTGTCCAAATTCCCCTGGGCATTACCGAAGATCGCCTTCTGGGGTCGGTGGATGTGAGCCAGTCGATTAAGCGGGGTGAGACGGTGTTTCAGCCGGGATTGCTAGCAGAAGCTCATCGCGGCGTGCTTTATATTGATGAAATTAATCTGCTGGACGACCAGGCAGCCAATCTCTTGCTGACCGTGCTGACGGATGAACGCAACCAGATCGAGCGCGAGGGCATTAGCTTTCAGCATCCCTGCAAACCACTGCTAGTCGCGACTTACAACCCAGAAGAAGGTACCTTACGGGAGCATTTGCTAGACCGCATTGCGATCGCCCTGTCTGCTGATATGGTGCTCGGTTTGGACGATCGGGTGCTGGCCGTTGAGCAAGCCACCCGTTACGCCGACTCGCCACAGGACTTTCTAACTCAGTACACAGACGACATCGACGCGCTCAAAACGCAGATTGTACTGGCGCGAGAATGGCTCAAAGACGTGCAAATCACTTCAGAGCAGGTGAGGTATCTGGTCAACGAAGCGCTTCGGGGCGGTGTACAGGGGCATCGATCAGAATTATTTGCCGTGCGCGTTGCGAAAGCCCATGCCGCTCTAGATGGTCGTACCGATGTCACAGCAGACGATTTGCGCCGTGCGGTTGAACTGGTCGTTGTGCCGCGATCGACCATTGTACAAACACCTCCCGAAGAAGCTCCCCCACCGCCCCCACCCCCTCAAACTCAGCAAGAGGACGAGGAGAACGAACAAGAACAGGACGATCGTGATGAAGATGACGATCAAGAGGAACAAGAGCAAGAACCCCCTGCCATTCCCGAAGAATTTATCTTCGACCCAGAAGGCGTCATTCTCGATCCATCCGTGCTCTACTTCGCTCAGATGGCCTCCCGTCAGGGCAAATCTGGTAGCCGCACCATTATTTTCTCGGACGATCGTGGTCGTTATGTGAAGCCCATGCTGCCCAAAGGCAAAGCACGCCGTATCGCCGTTGATGCCACACTGCGGGCGGCGGCTCCGTATCAGAAAGGACGACGGGCGAGGGGAGGAGCGGCAGAAGGCAGAAGGCAGGAGGCAGAAGGCAGAAGGCAGGCTTCCCCACACCCTACACCCCACACCCCACACCCTGTCCCCCGTAAACGCGTCTTCGTCGAACAAGCAGACATTCGTGCCAAACGACTCGCACGCAAAGCGGGTGCTCTTGTGGTCTTCGTTGTGGATGCATCTGGTTCGATGGCGCTGAATCGGATGCAGTCGGCAAAAGGAGCGGTGCTGCGATTATTAACGGAGGCATATCAGAATCGGGATCAGGTGGCGCTGATTCCGTTTCGAGGCGAACAGGCAGAGATTTTGTTGCCGCCAACCCGATCGATCGAAGCAGCCAAACGACGGCTCGATCGCATGCCCTGTGGAGGTGGTTCTCCCTTAGCACACGGGTTGACTCAAGCTGTGCGCGTGGGCATGAATGCGAGGCAATCTGGCGATATTGGTCAGGTGGTGCTCGTTGCCATTACCGATGGACGCGGCAATATTCCATTGTCACGATCGCTTGGAGAAACCATGCCACCGGATGAAAAACCGGACATTAAAGCTGAACTGCTGGACATTGCCACCAAAATTCGCGCGCTTGGCATACAGCTACTGGTGATTGATACTGAAAATAAGTTTATTTCTACGGGCTTTGCAAAAGAGCTAGCACAGCAGGCAGGCGGCAAGTATTACCATTTGCCGAAAGCAAACGACCAGGCGATCGCGGCAATGGCCCGTGGTGCGATGCGCGACATGGCACGTCCCTAACGCTCACAAAACACATCACCTAACGCAGGATGAATCGAACACCATTTGCTTCATCCAGTTCCGTCTCAGCCCAAGGACAACGGCAAAACTCTTCCGCAGGGGGCAGTTTTAAGTTTACGGAATTGTTACATTTCTGTTACATTGTTCAGGCATGCTTTAGAGCTAGCCGCTATGCAGCCTTGTTGAATCGCAGGTGAAGTTGAAGTACAGTTGCTTTCATTTCGTCCTCTGTTCAACGCTGAAGCTGTAGGGCTTTCTCTTCAGGTCATGGCGCTTGAGTTATAGGGACTCATCGCTTGCGACGAGCGACGAACCTGGGGTGTCAGCCCTGACGATCAATGTAGCCCTGTAACGACCACCGAAAAACTGCCCTCATGTCTACCGCCTTGTCTGCCAGCAACCACTCACTCTCTTTAACCACAACACCAATTACAACGGACCTCAGCCCAGCTCAACCACGCCTGTTAGGGTTTATCATCGCCAGCTTGATTATGGCAATGTGGGCAGGAAGTTTAACCGCGTTACTCAGGACAGCCCCCAATCAACTGCATCCGCTCTGGACGGTGCCCGCCATCCTGTGGCAAATGTTCCTGTATACAGGCTTGTTTGTCACTGCTCATGACGCTATGCATGGGGTTGTCGTGCCACAGCATCCCAAACTCAATCGCTTTGTCGGTTGGCTGGCATTGGTGCTCTATGGCTTTTTCTCTTACAAGCAGCTATTTAAGGCGCACTGGCAACACCATCACCATCCTGCCAGTCCTTTAGATCCTGATTATCACAACGGAACGCTCAAAAACCCTGTTGCCTGGTATATTCAGTTTTTGCAGCGTTACTGGAGCTGGCCGCGTTTACTGGCGCTGGTTGCAGCATTTCACACCACGCATCTCCTCTTGCATGTACCAGAAGCAAATTTACTGCTGTTTTGGGTAGTGCCGTCGTTGCTCAGTTCAGTTCACCTTTTCTACTTCGGGACATATTTGCCTCATCGTGAGCCAGCAGGCGGATATCAAAATGCTTTTCGTGCTCAGAGCGCGCATCGTCCGCTGTTACTGTCGCTCCTGGCTTGCTATCACTTTGGCTATCATTGTGAGCATCACGAATATCCACATGTGCCCTGGTGGCAACTGCCCACGATCGCCAAACGCTCTAGACCAAACCTGATACCATCGTAGCGTGATGGTAGCGATAGACCCTGAGCTACAAATCTCTGTGGGTGAAAGGCTTCGCATTCGTGCCTGCATAAGTGGCTACGATTTGCCCATCGCCAACCAGTTGGTATTTGTAAGTGACTAAGCCTTCTAACCCAACAGGGCCACGCGGCGGCATTTTTTGGGTGCTGATGCCAACTTCGGCACCCAAGCCATAGCGAAACCCATCGGCAAAGCGTGTGGAGCAGTTGTGAAAGACACCAGCAGCATCCACCTGTGCCATGAAGGTTGCAGCGGTCACCGTATTTTCCGTCGCGATCGCCTCGGTGTGCCGAGAACCGTAGGTGTTGATGTGAGCGATCGCCTCATCCACGTCATCGACAACTTTGATCGCCAGGATTAGATCACTGTATTCGGTAGACCAATCGGCTTCGGTAGCAACCGCAATGTTAAGAATTTCCCGCGTGCGCTCATCGCCTCGCAGTTCAACATTACGCAGCTGAAGCGCAACAACGCCTTCTAGCAGGAACTCAGCGGCGATCGCTTGATGCACTAGCAGCGTTTCGATCGCGTTACAAGCAGCAGGATATTGCGTTTTGGCATCCACGGCGATCGCCACAGCCTTCTGCACATCCGCATCGTGGTCGATATATAGGTGGCAAATGCCTTCTGCGTGTCCCAATACCGGAATCCGCGTATTGTCCTGCACAAAGCGCACAAACGTGTTGGAGCCTCTGGGGATGATGAGATCAACGTACTGGTCTAGCTCCAACAGGGCTAGCGTCTCTTCCCGCGTGGTCAGCAGTTGGACAACCACTGGGGCAACGTTCGTTTGGGCAAGTCCCTGACGGATCGCTGCTACCAGCGCTTCGCACGATCGCAGTGCTTCCTGCCCCCCTTTGAGAATGACACCATTCCCAGACTTGATCGCCAGACTCGCAATCTGCACTACCGCATCGGGGCGGGCTTCAAAAATCACTCCCAGCACACCCAACGGGCAAGTCACCCGCGTCAAAACAAGCCCTTGATCCAACTCTCGGTGAAGCTGAACTTCACCCACTGGATCAGGCAATTTCGCCACATCCCGAATGCCTGCGATCGCGCTTTGCAACTTGACTTTATCTAGCTTTAAACGAGCATAGAGCGCGGCTGGAATTGCCTTTTTGGCTGCCTGACAATCAAGTTGGTTGGCAGCAAGAATGTCATCCGTAGCCGCTTCTAACGACTGAGCAATCGCCTCTAGCGCCTGATTTCTCAGTGCAGTCGGTAGCGCTGCCAAATGACGGGCACTCTCCCGCGTTTGCCGAGCGATCGTCAGAAGGGAGGACGATGGTGCTGTAATCAATGGAATCATGGGCAGTCGTCCGGTAAAAGATGGTTGACTAATTTGGGTGCATGACTCTGGATGCCCATCCCCATTAAACAAACCGATCTACCAAATTTTAAACGCAAGGTTGAAAAAAGAATGCGGATGGCGAGACTCGAACTCGCAAGGACAATGCCACACGCACCTCAAGCGTGCGCGTATACCAATTCCGCCACATCCGCACAAGCTGGCTTAGAAAAACCAGATTCTTTCGCTTGAACAATGTCCCTAATCTGAACCATCAGCACGCTCTAGGCTATAAGCAACTAGGTGTTATGAGCAACTAGATAGCCCGGTTCAAACAGTGCAGCCCTGAGGTTTGGTCTGCTTTAAGACTTCACTAGCATAGCAAAAAGCGGTCAGAGGTTTGCGCCAGTGATAGAAATTCGCTAAAAGGAGGGTGGGAACTAATCGATCGCCGTTGCCTTCTATCTGAAAGTAGGTATCGAGCCGCAAAAAACTAGGTACCCTACAGGTGAGTATTTCGCATTCTAGCAAGTCTGGAGTAGTTGCTGTGACGTTACGGAAAACGATCGCTCTGGGTACATTGGGGCTTAGTGTCAGCCTTGGCTTTGCCCTGCTTGGCTTCAGCAGAGGCGCAGTAACGATCGCTCAACTTGCGCCAGCACCAACACCAGCGCCAACAGAAGATCCGTTGCCGGTGAAGCCAGATGTGCCTTACGTACCTACGCCAGAAGTAGTAGTGACGGAAATGCTGAAACTGGCAGGCGTGACTCCTGAAGATACCGTGTATGACCTCGGCTCTGGCGATGGACGACTGGTTATTAGTGCCGTCAAAGACTACGGTGCCCGTCGGGGGGTTGGAGTAGAGATTAATCCAGGGTTAGCGCGCCTGAGCAACGAGAATGCTCAAAAAGCAGGGGTGAGCGATCGCGTTCAGTTTTTGCAACAAGACCTTTTTCAAACGGATTTCCGTGATGCAAGTGTTGTAACGCTCTATCTACTGCCTGACATTAACTTAAAACTCCGACCCAAGCTGCTGAGTAGCCTGAAACCCGGCACGCGCATTGTTTCTCACTCCTTTACGATGGGCGATTGGAAGCCAGACAAAACGGTCACCGTGCCCGGTAATGCGACCGCTTCGGTACCACGGAACCTCTATTACTGGGTAGTACCCTCAAACATTTCAGGTGATTGGAAGGGGCGGGTAGAGTATGCACCTGGTCGTAGTCAGTCCTATACGCTGCGGTTCACTCAACAGTATCAGCAGGTGAAGGGAGAAGCGATCGCGGAGGGCAAAAAGTACACGATCCCAAACATTACGCTCACGGGCGATCGTCTCACCTTTAGCCGCACCGAAACCGTACAAGGACAGCAAGGCGTGATTCAGTTCAACGGACGCATTGAAGGTGACACGCTCAAAGGAACAGCCGGGGTTAAATGGGGTATCTTAGCGAGAAATTTTCCGATCGTGGCTCAACGTAGCGGCAATCAGCAAGCTGCGAAGTAAGCATCGTGGGTTGTGTATAGTGAATAAATCAGTAGAGGAGCAACGGTCACTCTATCGCTTCATTTCCCGGTTCCCTCATTTCCCACACCATACATGGATGGGTTTATTAACCTCAACAAGCCCGCAGGGTTTACGTCTCACGATTGCGTTGCTAAGGTGCGGCGACTGTTGCAGATGAAGCGCGTGGGGCACGCAGGCACCCTCGATCCGGCGGCGATCGGGGTTTTGCCGATCGCGCTGGGCAAAGCCACTCGCCTGCTCCAATTTCTCCGTCAAGCTAAAGCTTATCGAGCTACAGTACGGTTAGGCGTCAGCACCAGCACCGATGACTTGGAAGGTGAAACGCTATTGGCTCAACCTGTTACAGGACTTGCTTTAGCAACGGTTCAAGAGGCGCTTCAGCACTTTCAAGGCACGATCCAACAAATTCCACCCAACTACAGTGCGGTTCAGGTACAGGGAAAGCGTCTGTACGATTTAGCACGGGCAGGCGAAGCGATCGTTGCAAAATCTCGTACCGTTCACGTCTTTAGCCTTGAGGTGCTGGACTGGCGACCAGGAGACTTCCCCGAACTGGATCTGGCGATCGCCTGTGGGCCGGGTACCTACATTCGGTCGATCGCACGTGACCTGGGCAATGTCTTGAAAACAGGTGGCACGTTAGCAGCCCTCACACGCACGGCAAGCAGCGGCTTTGAACTGGCAGATAGTGTGACGTTGGAAACCCTGGAAGCCCAGCAAGTGCAAGGTCTTTTCCAACCGATCGAGCCAGTAAAAGCCTTGCTGCACTTGAGTCAGATTGTGCTTTCAGGGGCGATCGCTCGTCGCTGGTGCCAGGGGCAACGCATTGTCATCCAGCCTGATGCAAACGGTCAGTGGAAAGAAGAGGACGTAGAAAAACCGGAGGACGATGCAGGAAGACTGCAAATGTATGCGGTGCCACCTCTCCAGCAGCCGCTACGGGTACATCACGAAGACGGTCAGCTTCTCGGCATTGGCATACCCACCGATACTGAAGTTGGTATTGTTCTGCTCTCTCAGATGGTCTTTGAGAGTGACTTTAGCTGATTACTTCAGGCTGTCTAACCAGGCTTCTAGCTCAGCCGAGGTAGAAAAGTTCAGTAGGGCGATCGCCAGTGCTTCTAGCTGCGTCAGGTTTAGTTGCGAGAGACGATCGCGCAAACCACTGGGTAATTGACCCACTCTTTGCTCTAACAGCAGGAGAACGAGTGAGCGATGTCCTTCCTCTCGTCCTTGTTGGATACCTCGCTCAAAGCCAATTTCTTCTACGCTCGTGATGTAGGGCACTTTGCGTTCCTCCTCGTAAGCTTTCAACTCAAACCAAAACGCCTGCTTCAACCCTTTTGGCAAAATCATAACCCACGGCGTACCGCTTACCAATTTCAGTATCCGGGGCAATTTGCTGAAATTCTTTGTCCAAAAACTCAGACGGTTTTTGCCAGTCGATCGCGCGATGTAATCCCTCTTTTGTTACTACGGTGGAGGAGAAGAAATTCAAGTCCCATCAAGCT